>JANQLQ010000189.1 GCA_028280565.1 Fulvivirga sp. | reverse complement strand
TCCTGGCGCCCTTTTCTTTTGTTTCGTTTTCTTTTGGGCGCGCAAAAGAAAATGAAAACTGGACTTAGAACCTCAAAATCCCGCGTATACTGCTCATTTCCAGGTTCCCACTACCCGAAACATTTTAAAATGTAGTCCAATTTGTCAAAATATCAACGTTCTCCTATCCTATATCCTATCCAATTTTCAAAGCCCCCCGCATCCAAAGAATTAGAATCTTCGAAATTACGATGACGTTAAAAGAGGTTTTCTCATTTTTGATGACGTTAAAGAATAATAACCTTATTATTCTTTGAGAAATACCTCATGATCGCCATCCATTTTTGCCATTTTGATAAAAAATAAACATCATTCTTAAAAAAATTGCAAATATCTCGATGTGACTAAGTATGATCAGCCCATTACACCTCATAACTATAGAAGCGCATGGAAGACCTAATTATCAAATATCATAACGATACGCTCTCCAATGAAGAACGTGACAAGCTAAATCAATGGATAGCCGAGAGTAATCGGAATCGCAAGGTGTTTGAGAATATCATCAATCATTTAACTATTTCTCAAAACGATGTTGACGAAGCAAAAAGAAGCACCTACAGGACAATCACAAGCAGTCACAGGCCTTTTAGCACTTTAAAAAAACAAAAACAGACCCGGTGGAGCCTATTAAAGTACGCCGCAGTGATCACTTTCTGTGTATCGGCATCAGTATCGATATACTTTTTACGCCTCGATCCGGCTGAAAATGAAGTTACCCCGGTTGCTGAACGCAACGTTTTAACAAAAGAAACCGAAAGAGGACAGATGCTATCGGTGGTATTGCCTGATGAAACCATGGTCAAGCTAAATGCCGGGAGCCGGCTTTCTTATCCTGCACGATTTGACGATAGCATAAGAGTTGTGGAGCTGGAAGGCGAAGCTTTCTTTGACGTCAAGAGGGATGAAGAAAAGCCCTTTTATATTAAAACAAAAGAACTTAACGTGGAGGTGCTCGGAACTTCATTTTGTGTCAGCACTTATCCCGATAGCAGGAATCCGCTGGTAGCGGTTCAAAGTGGTGAAGTCCTGGTCAGGGAGGTCATGGGCACTGAAAGTGTTTTCCTAAGGCAAGACCAGTATGCCTTTTTAGAGGATAGCGAATTGGTATCCGAGGAAATAAATGAAGGTGATCTCTATTTTGGATGGGTCGATAGGAAGCTGGTGTTCAACGAAGAGTCTCTTCAAAATATTTTCGAAAAAACATCAAGATGGTTTAACGTGGATTTCGAAGTTTCCAAGGAATTCACAGACCCCGATAAATTCACGGGCTCTTACCAAAACCCCTCATTAGATAAAGTAATGCGGAGTTTATCGTTTTCTTATGGGTTTAATTATGAAATAAAAGATCGTATGATAAAAATATATTAAGGAAGAAAACTGAGAGTGCTTTGGGGAAAGATCTCAGTTTTCTACAAGTAAAAGTTTCTGACTAAACAAAAACTCTATGAGTACAAATCTACTAATAGTTCTTAGAATTATGTCGAAAGTTGGCATATATGCATTGTTCATACTGCAATCACTAACGCTGGCCCTCGCCAGTGATGTCAATTCTCAAGGAAAGCTTCTGAAAGACCTTTCCATTCAACTTACCGAGGAAAAGATTGAGCTAATACAACTTTTTAGATCCATCGAAGAGGAGACCGGGATTTCATTTGCCTACAAAGTCAAAGAAATACGAGGGGCTGAAATTTCAATTACTCCCAGGGAGTGGAACCTGGAAGACTTGCTAAGGGAAATTTCAATTCAAAAGAAATTATCTTTTCGAAGGATAAATAAAACGATCACTGTCAATAAATCAGCTACGGCAAGATCCTTACCCGTAGTATTGGACGACTACACTGAAAAAATACAGGTCACCGGCAGGGTGGTAGATGAAAATAATGAGCCGTTGCCAGGGGCTACGGTGTTGGAAAAAGGCACTGCCAACGGTACCATTACCGATATGGATGGCAACTACACGATCAGTGTGGAAGAGGATGCTATCCTTGTCGTTAGATTCCTGGGGTATTCCACCATTGAGCAGGCGGTGGCAGGAAGGAGCGTCATCGATTTTAACTTGGAAGCTGACCTGCAAAGCCTGTCCGAAATTGTAGTGGTAGGCTATGCCACCCAGCTCAAGGAAAATGTGACAGGGGCCATCACCGAAATAAAAAGTGATTTCCTGGAAAACAGGCCCATAACAGACGTTCAGTCGGGCCTGATAGCGGCTGCCCCGGGAGTAAGAATTAACCAGAGTACTGGCCGGCCCGGAGAGAGTGCAGGTATAAGTATAAGAGGCAGAACAACATTTGGCAATGACGGGGGGGTGTTGGTGATCGTTGATGGGGTAGAATCCGCCCTGGGTTTCGTGGATCCCAATGTAATTGAATCGATAACAGTACTCAAAGATGCATCGGCCTCCGCCATTTATGGAAGCCGGGCGGCTAACGGGGTCATACTCATCACCACGAAAAGCGCAAAACAAGGCGACCGAACAAGAGTGAACTATACATTCAATACCGGCTGGCAAACGCCTACCATGGTCCCTGAATTGGTAAATGCAGAGGATTACATGATCATGAGAAATAAAGGAGCAGAGAACGACGGGATCCCGGAAGAGTTTACTGCCGAGGAAATTGAACTGGCCAGGAATGGCGGAACTTTCGATACAGACTGGGCAGATGTTCTGTACAACAACCCTGCCCGGCAAACCACGCATTCTTTGAATATAACAGGTGCCTCAGATAGATCAGATTACCTGTTTAGCCTGGGCTACTTGACACAGGAAGGGATCAACATAGCCGCCGATGATTACCAGCGGTACAATCTTCGCTTAAAGCTAAATAACGATGCCACCGATTGGCTGCGAGTAGGCACTAATGTTTCACTGACCTACCGGGACCAGCAGAGTGTACCTATAGAGGGTGACCGAGAGTATCGCGCTGTCCCGCTGTATCCCGTGCAGTTGGAAGATGGTCGTTTTATATTAGGCGACGGAGGTACCTCTCCCAACCCGGCGCTGGCCTCCAGTAGAGGAGCCTTTGATACCGAGGAAAGGATCAGTATTGAAGCACAACTCTATGCCAGGTTCCAAATTTTGGAAGGACTAAGCTTTGAACAGAAGTTCAGTGTGCGGACCGTGGATGAATCCAACGGCACTTGGAGACAGGATGTCGATTATGTGAATTTGAACTTCGTGGACGGCGTTTACGTGGATACCGTGGCGATACCAGCGCTACCTGCAGCGAATAGGTACTCGCTGCAAGACTCTCGAAACACTCGTTTTATTCACCAATCCATTTTAACCTACGATAAAAGTTTTTCGAACCATAATTTCAATTTCCTGGCAGGTTTTCAATCAGATGAGCAAATCAATACCGGTTTTTCTGCTGGCAGGCAAAACTTTCTTTTAACATCACTGCAGGACCTCGACCTCGGGACTCTTCCAGACGACGGGATCGGATCACTCGGGCTGGGGAATACATCCCAAAGATCGGCCTGGACGCTAGCCTCTGTATTTGGTCGCATTTCTTACAATTACAATAGCAAGTACCTCGTCGAAGGTAGTTTCAGGTACGACGGGTCCTCCCGCTTTGCCGGCGACAACCGGTGGGGATTCTTTCCATCAGCCTCAGTAGGCTGGAATCTAGGCAGGGAATCCTTTTTTATCGATAATGTTTCTTTCGTAGACGTGTTGAAGTTAAGAGCATCCTGGGGGCAGTTAGGAGATGCATTCAGCAGTGGTATTGGAAATTACAGCACTTTCCAGACGGTCAATCAAAACAACGGGTACGTGTGGCCAAACGGGCCTGAGGTCGGGTTTGCGCCCGGTACAGTGGCTAACCCCAACCTGGTCTGGGAAACGGCAACGGTTAGAAATATTGGCCTGGATGCCGTCCTTTTTGGTGATAAGCTAAATTTAGAGGTCGAGTATTTTATAAACGACCGGGAAGATATCCTGGATGGCTCTCCCGCCGTTCCCGATGAGTTTGGATTTGACGCCCCCACGCTTAATGGGGCCAAAATGAGAAGTGAAGGTTGGGAGTTCAACATTTCGCATTCAAACACGGTCGGTGATATCGGGTACAGTGTTGGTGTAAACTATTCGAATGCCAACAACGAGGTGTTGCAATTGGGAGAATCAGGTCCGCGCATCGGGGGTACGGTAATAGATGTAGGGCAGCCCTTCAATGCCATCCGTGGATTTCGTACCGACGGCTTTTTTAGGGACCAGTTTGACATCGATGATTACAATGAGGCCTACGAGGTTACCTCCGACCTATTTCCGCCGGCAGTGGGTCTGCCCAGGATAGTGGATGCCAATGGTGATGGTATAATCAATAACGATGATCGTGTCATTTTGGACGATAATACCAATAATCATTTCGTAGGAGGCCGGCTCTCGGTTACTTACAAAAACCTGACATTAAGCGCTATTATCAACGGTATATTGCAGCGTAAGGTGTATTGGACCGGGGAGCAGGTTAACCTGCATTTTTCGGGCGGTGTAGGTTCACCTTTTGCCGCACACAAATCAAGTTTCGATCCCGATCGTCCCTTTGAAACCATTGATGCAGAATTTCCGCGAATTACGTCAGGCCAGGCGAATTACAATCGCTCAGACTTATGGCTTAAAGATGCTGCCTATGTTCGGCTAAGGAACGTAACACTCGCTTACGACGCCGCTCACCTGGCGCGAAAAGCACTTCCTGGGATTAGTAGTTTAAAAATCTATGCCTCGATCGAAAACCCAATGATCCTATGGACCAACTTCTTCGCCGAGGAGACCGGCTGGGACCCGGAACTTGGGGTAGGATCAGTAAGCTACCCCCTGGCACGTACCATAGCGTTTGGTTTAAATCTTAATTTTTAAAGCCGTAAAGATGAAAATTTACATAAAACTTTTCCTGGTCATAGCCGCAGTTCTTCCAGGTTGTGATGACTTTTTAACAGAAGTTCCGCAGGGCGCATACTCAGAAAGTTCGATTTACAGGACCGAGGCAGACATTCGATTACTGGTAAACGGGCTATACCAATCCGTCAATGGCTTTTCAACTGACAATGGCGGTTTTAGCCTGAGGAGTGAGTTCGTTTATCTAAACTTCACAGATGACAATTACAATCGACTGCTCAATAAGTCCACTAACCTCGATTTTGCCTCGACTTCCCAAGTGGTACAAAATGAATATGACGTACGCTTTACCCCGATCGCCTATTGCAATGATTTTCTAACCAAAGTTGACCAGGCCGAAATTGATATTGATACGGACCTGTTGAACAGGTACAAGGCAGAGGTAAGGTTTATCAGGGCTTTTCACTATGATCGGCTGAACTTTCTCTTCGGTGATATCCCTTTGCTGACAGAACCCATTGGCCTCGATGAATTCCCTTTACGAACGAACAGAAATACCGTCTTTGATTTTGTTACCAATGAGTTGACGGAGATAGCCAATGATCTCCCATGGTCCTACAGCGATAATGACGTGGGCAGGATCACCCGGGGAGCGGCGCTGGGACTTTTAGCACGCCATGCGCTCAATGGGTTGAACTGGTATGGTGATAATGCCGGGCTTTACGAAATAGCTCGCGACGCAGCAGGTGAGGTGTACAATGAAGGCCCCTACACGCTGGCACAGGGAGTGGAAGGATTTTCCAGCTTATTCACACTTGACGCGGAAAATGGAGGGGTACCGGGCATTATCTGGACCTCCAATTATGATATAGCCACGCGTTCACACAACTATGCCAGGATGGCCCTGCCAAAGGGCGCGTTTTCGGGAGAACGTGTCAACAATAGCCATTACCTCACCCCTACCAATAAGCTTGTTGAAGCTTTCCAAATGTCAAATGGACTGGACATTAGGGACCCTGCCTCTGGTTACGACCCGGCTGATCCCTGGGTAGACCGGGATCCGCGGTTGGATATTACTATTATCAGGGCAGGTGAAAGCATTCCCCAGATCGGCGGTGATGGCATATCCCCTACTTATGTCTTTGACGCGCACCCACTTATTACACCGGAAGGTGGTGTGACCACGGACGATGTCTCCAATGGTGGTGTAGGAAGGACCGGGTATTCCTTTCAAAAATACATGCACTACGATTTTATCACCTCCCAGGAAGATCATATCGACTACATCATGATGAGATTTGCAGAGATCATACTGATGTATGCAGAAGCGCTGGCGGGTGCCGATGGAAACATCGGGTTGGCAACGACACTAGTAGATGAAGTTCGAAACAGGGTCGGCATGCCAGGGGTGGTAGATTCATACGGGGCCGTAAATGGAGTGGATGACATGATAGAAATTATTCTCCAGGAACGACGATTTGAATTTGCTTGCGAAGGCCCTCATCGCTACATGGATATTAAAAGATACCGACTGGGAGAAGACCTCTTTGTTTCAGGAACCGACCCGGGTGAAGGGCCAACGGTCTACGGGATACCCCTTGGACCTGGGGGAGTGCCGGATTCCACTGTTGTGGAAGGTAACCTCGATTTCAGCGTGAAGCAAGTCGCAGGGGTTCGAAGTTTTGATCCCAATACCTACTATTGGTGGCCACTACCACAAGAATCCGTCGATAGAAACCCGGAGCTGCTTAAGGACCCCATCTAAAGAACATAATGTTTTCTTTCACTAGTAAACAAACCCGTTTGGTTCATTTTAACCCTGGAATGATGCTTAATTATTTATTGATCGTACTGTTTGGGTGCCTCGCATGCAATGATGGCAATACAGACTTACTGGACCGAAATACAGGGCCGGAAGAACCAGCGGATAAAGTTGACACTGTAGACAGGGCACCGGGCGCCCTGCCCAACATTATACTCTTTGTAGCTGATGACCTCGGCTGGACCGATCTGGGCGTCCAAGGGTCTGACTTTTACGAGTCTCCCACCATTGATCGGCTGGCCGAAGACGGCATTCGCTTTACCAATGCCTATGCAAATGCTTCAAATTGTGCGCCGACCAGGGCCAGTCTTATTTCGGGGTTGTACAGCCCACGGCATGGGGTATACACGGTCAACAGCTCTGCCAGGGGGAGATCGGTAAACAGGAAGCTGATCCCCACCCCAAATACAAAAGTCCTGGATCCGAAGTTTTTTACGTTGCCCGAGGCACTTAAGGAAGCAGGATATATGAACTGTATGGCAGGAAAATGGCATCTTTCGGATGATCCCCGGCCGTATGGTTTTGATGTAAACTATGGTGGATATCATAAAGGCTCGCCGAATTCATATTTTTCACCTTACAATAACCCGGCACTCAGCGACGGACCTAGCGGAGAGCACCTGCCTGCCCGGCTGGCAAAGGATGTTTCCAACTGGATAGAAGACCATAGGGATACCTCCTTTTTCGTGTACATGCCGTTCTATTCGGTTCATACCCCTATCCAGGCGCGTAAGGATCTTACCAATAAATATGCGGGCAAAGCGGACGGGGTGCATCACGATCATGATGAATATGCAGCCATGGTCGAGGCAATGGACCTAGCCATCGCCCAAGTCTTATCCAAAGTAGAAGAGCTCGGGCTTTCGGAAAATACTGTGATCGTCTTCACTTCTGATAACGGGCAATTTGGGCCGGTTTCGTCCTCCAGGCCACTGCGGGGCAGCAAGGGAATGTATTATGAAGGGGGCATTCGTGTGCCCATGTTCATAAAATGGCCCGGTAAGATACAACCCGGGACAGTCTCGGATGAACCCGTGATAAGCCTGGACATTTACCCAACGCTTATGAATATTGTCAATGACCAGGTGCCTGCCGGGTTGGATGGTGAGAGCCTGCTGCCCATTTTGGAAGGAGGAATGCTGAATGCCAGGTCCTTATTCTGGCATTTTCCGGCCTACCTGGATATGAAACCCAATGACCGGGCCTTTGATGATGCGCACGCTCCTCCTCACTGGAGGTCTACCCCCTGCAGCGTCATTAGGGACGGGGATTGGAAATTAATAGAATACTTCGAAACCGGGGAACTGGAGCTTTTTAATCTCGCAAATGATATTGGGGAAAAAGAAAATCTTAGCGAGATGGAAACGGGAATGAGGGATGCCCTCTATTCCAAATTAGTTCAATGGAGAGAGGACACAAATGCTCCTGTCCCTACAGAACTAAACCCGGATTTCAAAGAATAATAACCTAACAAGTAAAAGTATGACTACAATCAAAACAACCAAAGCGTCAAACTTGATATGGGGATTAAGTTTGATCATTTTTACGGCATTTCTGTCGTGCGGAGATGACGATGATAGCCCTACCATCGTATTGGATCCTCGAATCAGGGCATCTACTGAAAGCGTTTCTTTTGGTGAAATAGAAGCCGGTGAGACCGCCGCACGGTCCTTCACCATAACAGCGCGGGATTTAACGGATGATGTAGAAGTTGCACTATCCGGGGAGGGCTTTAGTATCTCACTTTCTGCATCAAGCGGATTTGGCACCTCGGTGTCCATCCCTGCTGACGATATCAACGGCGATGAAGTTACAGTTTATCTCCAGTTTTCCTCTTCCACGGAAGGAGAAAGCACAGGTTCAGTCACAATCACATCAGAGTTAGGGTCGATTACTATCGGTCTATCCGGTACTGTTGCAGAGGTAGTGGTTATACCCGAAACATTACAATGGGTAGAAGACTTTGATCATTCATCTCCGTGGGATGTTTTAAATGTAAGATATGCTGACCTTGCGGCAGCTCACGCAAACAGCACAGACTGGGTAGAAGTAAGACAATCCGGCATAGATCCCCTTCTAACCGATGGTCTTACACTTGCGGATTACCCTGGTTCCGGCGTAGGAATGGCATTTGATGGAAACGGGGCTTCCTATGCTGAAACCGTCAACATTGTCCGCACACTCGAGTCGTTTGCTTCTGAAGAGGGAGATATTTTATATGTATCGTTCTTGCTAAATGTTACCGCAGCGCGTGGTGGAAATGGCATTCAAACGGTTGCGTTCACTCAATGGAAGGATGAAGAAAATCCTGGGGTAGACTTTCGTGCTAAAGTTGCTGTCAAAGATGATGGAAGTGGCAACCTGAATATCGGTGTTGAGGCACAGCAAAACTTCCAAAATGCTACTTATGCGACGGGTACCTATTCCTTCGGAACAACCTACAATATAGTGATGAAGTACGAGACGCTAGGGAATGAAGGAACGGCAGATAAAGTAAGTATTTATATTCTTGATGCTGTTACTGATACCGAGCCTGCTACAGCAGATGCTGAAGATATATCGAATAACACTTACGTTATAGATGGAGTCTTATTGCAGTCTAACCCGGCTCATTCGTCAAACTACACAGCGGATGGAGTAAGAATAGCCAATACCTGGGCTGATCTGTTTTAGACACTCTTTTTAGCCAGGTCTATGGCTAGATCTATGGTCTATCAATGTGTATGAGGGCAATCTTTACCTCATACACATTGATCTCACTTTCAAAGTACAGTTTTACAAGTTTCAAGCACTTGTAAGCCAGTTTATTACGCTCAACATAACATTATTTTAACCCTGAACCATTCAGCCTATGAATAAGTTGAAAGTTGTTTTAGGAATGGTGTTTAGCCTTTCTTTCTGTGGATTGATCGGACAAACTCAAGTATCAAATGAGAACCTGCTGGGAGGCGGGGCAATGGAAGCACCAGCTCCATGGACTATTATCGATACAGGGTCCGACGGGCCCTTAAGTTATGAATTCAACTACACAGGTGAACTTCCCCGGGATGGGAACGGCGGCTGCCTCCGGGTCATTGGCAATACCGCAGGGCGGCTCGAAATGGTAGTGTTCCAGCAGGTAAGCCTTGTAGGTGGAAAAAGCTATACAGTAGATGGAGCCATTAAAACCAACATAAATGCAGCGCCAGCAGATTTCAATACACAGTTGTATATAAGCCAGCAGGTTCCCGTAGAGGGAGAAAAGTATGCCCCGGCGGGAGATATCCAATTGAGTATTTCAACGTGGCAGGGCTGCGGCCCCGGGCTGGATGGATGGCTGTCCGAAGTTTATTGCCAAGGCAAAGGTCCCTTGTTTACCGTGCCCGGCACCGTGGGTGAGGAGGTACCGGTTTATTATGCTATTCGTATCCTCACAAACAGGGCCTATGACCCGGCAACTGATTTCGAGATACTATTGGACGAGCTTTCATTGGTCCAAATTGATAACTCACTGCTTAACGGCACCGGCAACGGGATTTTAAATAACGGGGACCTTTCCATCACCGGGATTGATCCTGGGCTCACCGTCTCCGATTTTGAATGGGGACTCGTTACCCCTTTTGGGGCTACCGCCGAAGTAGCAGACAGTTCTTCCTTAGCGCCGGTGGATGACCTGGCCGTCCTTGACAATTCCATGATCTTGCTTCTTTTTGGAAATGATACCACCCGGTATCAATTGACGGTAAGAGGTAAAAGCAACGAAAACCTGGTACTAGAAGCATTCAACGCCACCATTGATAATACCAGTAATATAATAAACGGCCTGCCTGCAAGCCTTAAAGTATCCCAGCTAGCGACTGGGCTTGTGGTCTCCGAACACGCGTCTTACCAGATCAAGCACCAATCGGACGATACCCCGGTTACCGATTACCTGTCAGACATTGAAGATACCTTCTATGTGGAGGTGACGGCTGAAAGTGGCGCGACCCGGCAATACACACTGGTATTGGATCAAGGCGCCTCCGTACCATCGTTAACCATCAGCGGCCAGGATAACACGGTTAGCCGTTTCGACAACCAGGTCGTGACGGTATCCGATCAAACCACTCTTCACATTACGGCTGCTGAAAATCCATTGAAGGGGTCCCTCCTATTATTAACCCCGGGCAATAGCTGGGTATTTTTTGATAACGTCGGGCCTTGGGTGGTCGCCAATGACCTGCTCAGGCATGTCTATGTGGATGGCGCCCCGGCCAAATGGCATGGCTACGGCGAGCCCGGCATATTCCCTACGGACTCTAATGTCCGGCTGAACCGTTACATGGGAGGAACCGTACTGATCACACATCCCGTGGATTACAGCGCTGTCACCGTGTATGCCGATAAAAATCTTGGGGGTTCGCACTTGGACCTGGCAAATACCAATCTTAATGCAGACAATGCCTTGACTCCCCTAGGAGACCTGGACAATACCATAGAGTCATTCCACCTCCGGCAGGGCTACATGGCTACTTTCGCCCAAAATGCCGATGGCACAGGGTATAGCCGCGTTTTCATAGCCGATCGCGCAGATCTAATTGTCAACGAGATGCCACCGGAATTGTCCAACAATGTCTCTTTTGTGAAAGTATACCCTTGGAACTGGGCAAGGAAAAAAGGCTGGGCAGGTGGAGACCCTTCCCAGGAAAAGGCCCCGGCCCGGTTGAATTGTGATTGGAATTACAACTGGAATGCCAATAAAGTGTCAACCCCCGGCATAGAATACGTGCCTATGAGGCACAATAAATCCTGGCCCAGCTGGGCAGCGGTTAATACCACTTCCAGGGTAAATCATTCCCTGGGTTTCAATGAACCTACGCATGAAAACCAGGCCAATATGACGCTGGACCAGATGATCGACCAATGGCCCCGGATGATGGAGTCCGGTTTCCGGCTCGGATCCCCGGCCCCTGCGGATGACGGGCTGGGCAGGCTTTATGATTTCATCGACCGGTGTGAAGAGCTAAACTACCGGGTAGATTTTATCGCCATGCATTGGTACCTGGGCAATCGCACGCCACGCCAGATGTATGATCGCCTGAAGAGCATCTCGGACCGTTGCGGCGGCCGGCCCCTCTGGGTCACCGAATGGAACAACGGCGCGGGATGGACCAATTCGCAGGAGGCGGTAACCGAAGAGATACAGGAGGCCGAGCTGCCCGGATTTTTACACGTACTGGATACCGCCTCGTTCGTAGAGAGGCACTCCATTTACAACTGGGTAGGCGACGGCAGGCGGATGATCCGGGCAGACGGTACACTGACTCCCGCCGGGGTGATCTACCAGCAGAAGGAGTCTCCCTATTTCTTTAACCGGGATTATGAATACATCCCTACGCATGTTGCGCTCCCGGGGCCTATGAAATTAGAAGCATCCTTGAGTGAAGGTGGCGTGCTGTTGTCGTGGTTCGATAATGGCAACGGGCACACGGGGTACATCATCGAACGATCGTTAGACGGAGGGGAGTTTGAGATCATCGCAAAGACCACCAGCCCCGGTGAAAGAAGTTTTACCGACGCCCCGGGAAAGACCGGGACATGGATGTACCGGGTCAAGAGCTATATCGACGACACACAGGCCTCCCGGTACTCCAATAATGCAGAAGCCAGGACAGAAGTTATTTTAAGTTCAGACCCGGCCTTTGATTTTATGTTCAGCATCTTCCCCAACCCCGTCGGGCCTGGAAAGCAACTGAATATGGTAAGTAATGGAACCCACGCAATTGTAGACGCCAAAGTACTTGATATGTCAGGCAGGGTGCTGCAGGATGTTCAGGGCCCGCATTTGAAGATCATAGATGTGAGCCTCCTAACGCCGGGGACTTATTTACTTCGTACCCTGGACCGAAACGGAAACCAGCGTTCTAACCGGTTTGTCCTGTATTGATAGGATCAATGAAAAACGGGAAAATATAAAAGCGATCCAATGATGAAAATAACCCATGTATTGAAAGGATTGGTAGCCATGGCTATGATGATCTCGGGGCTGTCAGCCCAGGCGCAACCTGGCGATAGCGGCCTGGAGTTTGATGGCGCCCATATTATTCTCAATGCAGAAGAATACCACCAGGTGTTCATCGGCATAGGGGGTTCAGTTTCTTTTTACAACCAGTATTTCAGCTTGAGTGAAGCAGATCGTGAAGCTGTTTTAAGACTATTGGCAGTAGATCTGAACTTAAAGTTCGCCAAGAACTATGTGGGGGATGTGCCTGCCAATGATCCGTCGGAGTTTGAAAATTCAAGCACCTATTGGGCCGACCTTAAAAGACATAACCCAAATATAAACTTTCAGCTCACGGTTAACAATCTCCCGGACCACCTCGAAGGCGATGGAGAAGGTCATGATCCTACCATTGAAGGTGTACTGGATAGTATTGCCAATTACTATTTCAAGGCCCTGGAATACTACCATAATGAAGGGCTCTCGGTGCTGCAATTGGACGTATTGAACGAAAGGGGGTTATCTGAAAAAACAACCGATCTCTTTGACATAGGGATAGATAAACTCAGGGAGATCATCAACGATCCTACAAAAAACCCTAACGGGGTACCTATGCCGCAGGTGTGCGGCCCCAGCACCTGGAGCGCCGCTTCCCCGCCCAAATGGATAGAAGACTGGAAGCAGAACCGGCCTAATGCCTGGAATAACGTGGACGTAGTAACCACCCACGGCTATCAACAAGGGACCTTTGAAAACTACAAGGCCATCTTCGAAGTAGCAGAAGGAAAACCCTTTTACAACAACGAGCAAACCGGCAAAATACAGGATGACGAAGGCACTGGTCCTAATGCCGTGGATGACCTGGCGAGGCAATTTGTACAGGGTGAAGAGCCCGACCACATTGGAGATGTTTCCATAGCCATGCGGATGAGCGACGTGATCAACGCGGGTGGGAATGCTTTTTTCCCATTCCGGCTCACCAATAGCAACGGGAACAATGCCGCCCTGGTAGGTACAAGGAATGGCGTTTACACACCATCAAAAATTTACTACGGGGTAAAGCACATAAGCTCCGTGCAGCCAGACTCTTCCTACCGGGTAGGTAACACTTCCATGCTTACTGATGATTACAGGATCGTCACGTTCAGAAAACCGGGAGAAGACACGGTTTACGTCCATGTAACGAATGTATGGCCGGAAACCCAGCCTGTAAAAATTGCCGTAGGGGATGGCAGTAAAGCATTTGGGATAAAATCAGTAGTAGCATGGACCAGTAACGAAACGCTAGAGTTCGAGGAAGTATGGAACGAAGCATTTGACCTCTCCACCAATGCCATAGAATTTACGATCACCCCCCACAGTGTCAACAGCTTTAAACTAGCTGTTGACCCGGCGGGTTTCGAGCTTCTTAAGAGAGCACAGTCACTGACGTTCCCACCGGTTGAGGATACCGAAGTGGGTTCTTCCGTCGCGTTAAATGCAACGAGTGATCCAGGGTTAGAGGTCAAATATGAAGTATTGTCAGGTTCGGCCACCATTGATAATGGCACTTTAACGGTATCCGGTGAAGGAGAAATAACCGTAAGAGCCTACCAGGAGGGGAACACGGAATATTTTAGGGCGGAAGAAACCATAATGTTTTGTGGTACTCCTGCAAAGCCATTGATCACCCGAGAAGGGGATGTACTTATTTCAAGCAGCGAATCAAATAACCAGTGGTACCTGGCGGGTACGCCCATCGAAGGGGCCACGGGACAATCGTACGATGTAGCGGAAGATGGTACTTACTCGGTAGAAGTAGAGGTGAACGGCTGCTCAAGTTTCTCCGATGAAATCCGGGCGACGGTTATTATACTCAGTATCGATGAAGAGTTATCGCATCAATTCAGGATCATCAAAAACCATGAAGGATACATTGAGATCGTCTCAAGCAACGATGCCCGCTTAGAAGAGCTAATCATCTACAACCTATTTGGCCAGGTAATTAGCAAATACGAGAGGCTGGATACCGACAGGGTCACGATAGATGCTCCACTCCAGCCCGGGCTCTACATGATCCGGGTGGTCGATCGAACCGGGAATAGGAAGACTTTAAAAGTATGGACCAATGAATAAGAAAATGATCAGTTACATGCGATTCTTTACAAAAAGAGCAATGATCACCGCGAGTGCATGTGGGCTATTGATGCTCATGGTCGTGGGATCCCCCCTCCTACTGCTGTCACAATCCATCACCATTCATGCCGATAGCTACAAGCAGTCTTTTGAAGGTGCCGGCATTTCCATTGGGTTGTACATCGGTCATCACTTCAGCATGAATGAGGACAACCAGGATGAAGCGATCCGGTTGATCAACAAAGACCTTAACATGGTGTATTTGCAGGATTATCAAAAGTTCTACCCCTCTGAAAACCCGGGGTATTTTGATAAAAGAGCCGACTATTTCCAGGCTGCCAAAGCCTATAGGCCCGGGAACCAGGTGGTACTGGCGTTCAATAATTTCCCTGCCAACCTAAGGACTGAAATAGAGGTAGATGGCAGCACCAAAATGGTGTTGGATGTAGCTCGCGAGGGGATCTATGACTCACTGGCCCAGTGGTATTTCGAGGTATTGGTAGGCTTCCGGGAAAGAGGGGTTGACGTTGCCATTATGAACATGGTCAATGAACCCGACTTCAACAAAAAGCATCACTATGGCTACGGAGATCCAAAATTAGGAGTAGCCATGATACTGAAAGAAGCGATACCCAAACTCAAAGCCATGCTTGCAGACCCGTCCATCAACACGATGGACATTGAAATGCCGCTGGTAATGGCCCCCAGTACGCTATCCACCACTGCCTGTCTCAATTATGTCAATTACTTTATCGAGAATGAGCCCGGGGCCTGGGAGCAAGTAGATATTGTGGGCACCCATCAATACGGAGGGGGGTTAAATGAGAGCAAGATCAAAAGTATCTATGAAAAACTGGACGGCAGAAGATTCATGCAGTCGGAGCAGCATGCGGACCACAGTGATTATTTGAAATTGGGCGATGCCATAGAAAGACCTCACCGGGCCTGTTTGGGTTTATCAGCACTATTTAACAGCGCTGTGAATAACGGGGTAGATGCCTGGTTTTATTTTATCAATAATTATCCCCAGGAATACCACCCCGGTGGACTGATACGCGTTCCATGGGGAGGCAGCCCTACTCCCTACAAGCATTACCATGCATTTCAGCAAATTACCTCCACGCAACCGATAAATGCTTTTGTTATGGAGCATGATATCTCCCCCGGGATCGACAGCCGTGAAGTTTCAGTATTCCGCAAAGAAGGGGAAGATACCTTGTACGTGCATGCAAGCAATTTTGAAGGCTATGCAAGGAGTGTAATTATTAATGTAGATGGCATTGAAAAGGCCTATGGAATCGCACGGGTAGAGATCGCAACTACTGACGCCTCATTGGATAACGCCCCCGTGCTTACCGAAACTTTCCCCAATTCACTGGATCGTTATGTGCTGCGTATGGGACCTTACAGTATCAACACGTTAAAAATCGCTATTGACCCCGATGGTTTTAGCCAGCAGGCTGTCGAACAAATCCTGCAGTTTGAGGCCATCAATGATGTTTCAGTGGGCGAAGGCTATATGAAGCTGGAAGCCAGCCTGGGCAATGGAAATACACCGGTATTCGAGATCGTTAAAGGGGAGGCTTCTGTCTCAGGGGATTCGCTGTTTTTCCAGCAACCTGGTGAGATAACGCTCCAGGCCTATCACCCCGGCGGTGGGAGCCTGCTGCCTTCCAATTTGATCACACACACCTTTTGCGTCAATCCCGGTAAGCCAACGGTTACAGCTGTCGGCAGTAAGCTTGTTTCAAGCAGCGAATCAGGCAACCAATGGTATTTGGAAGATACACCAATTACTGGCGCCACCGGGCCATCCTACGAGGTTTCGGAAGAAGGTAATTATTCGGTAGAAGTAAAAGAGAACGGCTGCTCCAATTTCTCCGATAGGATCAAGGCGCCTGCTGTTATACTGGGGCTTAGCGAGGAGGTAGAACATCGGATCCGTGTTCAACACCAGCAGGGATCCATCGAGATCTTTTCAAACCACAATGTCAACATCAGGGACCTGGTCATCTATACCCTCGACGGCCGGGTAGTGAGCCGATATGAAGGACTGGATACCAACAGGATTACCTTAAAAACCCCGCCCAGGGAAGGATTCTACCTGGTCCGGGTCATCGATCAAAACCACGACCTAACAACCTTAAAATTGATACATAATGACTAAGAAAATGGTTGTCGGCTACTAGGTGATGAAGTGACTAAGGGCCTACCCAATGCCTAAATCACCCAGTAACTCAATCACTAAATTCCAAATCGAAAATTGATGAGAATAACCTATAAAAAAGACCGGCGAATTGACTATTTGAGCATACTTCTTTTCATTCTCCTGGTAAACGCCTGTACCGGCCAGCAGCAGCGCCCGCCTAACGTGATCGTACTGATCGCTGATGATGCCGGGTATGCTGATTTTGGCTTCATGGGCTCGCAGGATATGCAGACTCCCAACCTCGACCAGTTAGCTGGCACGGGAGTGGTATTTACCGATGCGCACACCAGCGCATCGGTTTGCAGTCCTTCCAGGGCAGGATTACTCACCGGAAGGTACCAGCAGCGATTTGGGCACCAGCATAATTCTCCCCCGGAAGGCATGGGAATGGATATAAACGAGGTCACCCTAGGCCAGGCCTTGAAAGAAAAAGGGTATAAAACTGCCCTGGTCGGGAAGTGGCACGTAGGCGATGAGGATTATAACCACCCCAATGAAAGAGGCTTTGATGAGTTCTATGGGTTCATAGGCGGTCACAGGTCTTATTTCCCGGACGACCCCACGAAACCCAGGGAAAATAAGTCCATGCAGCGAAATGGTAAATACGTAGATTTTGAAGGATACCTTACCGATGACCTGGGCGAAAAGGCTATCTCCTTCATTGACCAAAACAAGGATCAACCTTTCTTTATTTACCTCTCCTACAGTGCAGTGCATACGCCCATGCAGGCTACGGAAGAAGACCTGGCCCGGTTCGAAGGGCACCCCAGGCAAAAACTAGCCGCTATGACCTGGGCCATGGACCGTAGCATAGGAAATGTGCTTAAAAAACTCGAAGAAGAAGGACTAACGGAGAATACACTGGTATTTTTCATGAGTGACAACGGGGGTCCCACCCGGAGTAATACAGCCAGCAACTATCCCTTGAAATCCACTAAGGGACTGGAGTTTGAAGGCGGGCACAGGGTTCCTTTTATTTTCAGTTGGACAGGTGTATTTAATGGCGGTTCAACCTTCGAGGGGCTTACCTCTACGCTTGATATCTTCAAAACAGTCACAAACGCCGCGAATATCCAATGGAAAGGGAACCGCCTAGACGGCGTGGACCTGCTCCCCTACATGACCGGCGAAAAGCAGGGCGATCCGCATGACCTGCTCTATTGGCAATTCCACCCCTGGGCCGCTGTCCGGTCAGGAGATCACAAAGTAGTGGTTGCAGGGGATGTGGGTAGTGCATTGTATGACCTGGAAGAGGATATCTCGGAAATGAACGACCTGAAAGAGGAAAACACTGCCGACTACGAGGCGCTGATACAGGCCCTGGAAAACTGGAGGGAGGAAATCCCACCGCCTAAATGGTACGGCGAGGGAAGATGGGAAGAGGTAAAAGCTCACATGTACGGCGAGCTGCTGGAAAACAGGGAACCGAAGGTTTTCAACCCGGGTCAGCTGGATCGCCTAAAGGCAGGTGAGTAGGAAATGTAATGGAATATATCAAATGGGCAGAGGTTCAAATGCCCTCTTTAAACCACATGTAAAACAATGATGAGATACCTTTTTAGAAATATACTGGTCCTAGCTTCCGTACTTTCCATTGCCTTTTGCTACGGGCAAACCGTGCCGGAATGGGAGAACCCGGAGATCTTCCAGGTAAACAGGGAATATCCCCATGCCACGTTTTACAGGCACACCAGTGAAAAAGTCGCCTTACAATCGGAAGCCTACGAAGGATCACCCCTGTATCAATCCTTGGAAGGCAAATGGAAGTTTTCCTGGGTGAAAAAACCTTCTGATCGCCCCCAGTACTTTTACAGGGACGATTACGACGTATCCCAGTGGGATGATATCACCGTGCCGGCCAATTGGGAACTCGAAGGCTATGGCATCCCGATCTATACCAATGTTAAATATGTATTTCCCGCAAATCCTCCTTTTGTAGATCGTGATTATAACCCGGTGGGGAGTTACAAGCGTGAGTTCCAATTGCCCGCTGACTGGGAGGAGAAAGAAGTGTACGTACATTTTGCCGGGGTAAGAAGCGCCATGTACGCCTGGGTCAATGGAAAATTCGTGGGCTACAACGAAGGAAGCAAAAGCCCGGCAGAATTCAGGCTGACAGATCATGTGAGGCCGGGAAAAAACACCATTGCCGTAGCGGTGTATCGATGGGCAGACGCCAGCTATATGGAAGACCAGGATTTCTGGAGATTGAGCGGCATCGACAGGGAAGTTTACCTCTATGCCACCCCAAAAATCACCCTCCGGGATTACAAGGTAGAAGCCTCTTTGGATGATAACTATAATAACGGTGTCTTCTCCATCCACCTGCAATATAAGAACACGAACAAGAAAACAGCCAAAGGATGGACCGCCGAGATCAAACTACTGGAGGGCGAAAAGGAGGTCCTTGCCCTGTCAAAAGAAGTAGCCGTACCGGGAAACGACACAGCAAGCGTATCGCTTGGCGCAGAGGTCAATGATGTATCGAAATGGACAGCAGAGACACCCTACCTGTATGATCTCTTGATCACCCTTAAGGATGCTAAGGGCAACCTGGTAGAAGCCAGCAACCAAAAGATCGGGTTCCGAAAGATCGAAATAAAAAACAGCCAGTTCCTTGTCAACGGCATACCGGTTTACCTAAAAGGAGTTAATCTCCACGATCACGATCCCGTAACGGGGCATGTGGTAGACAAAGAACTGACCCTTAAGGACCTTACACTGATGAAGGAGTTCAACCTGAACGCCATCCGGTGCAGTCACTATCCTAAGAATGAATTCTTTTACAGGATGTGTGACCAGTATGGGTTCTATGTTGTGGATGAAGCCAACATTGAAACGCACGGGCTAGGAGCCACCAACCAGGGACTTGATAATAACCTAGAGCGTCAAAAAATACACCCGGCGTACCAGCCGGAATGGAAGGGAATGCACCTGGACCGTACCACCAGGATGTATGAAACCCATAAAAATTACACCTCCATCGTTACCTGGTCCTTAGGCAATGAGGCCGGGAACGGGGCTAACTTTTTCGCCACCTACGATTGGCTAAAATCAAAAGATAACACGCGCCCTGTGCAGTACGAGGGGGCGAAGAACTATTCTAACACGGACATATACGCTCCCATGTACGAGCGGATCCACCACATGGAGGATTATGTGCAAAACAATGGCGAGCGTCCGTATATCTTCTGCGAATATGCCCACGCCATGGGCAACAGCGTGGGCAATTTGCAGGATTACTGGGACGTCATAGAAAAGCACGATGTGCTGCAAGGAGGATTCATCTGGGACTGGGTGGACCAGGGATTGTTATCCGAAACCAACGACGGTGAAGCCTTTTTTGCCTATGGAGGGGACCTGGGAGGCCAAGCCCTCCAAAATGACAAGAATTTTTGCCTGAACGGGCTGATCAGCCCCGATAGAAAACCCAATCCGCATTTGTACGAGGTGGGTAAGGTATACCAGTACGTAAAATTTAAAAGCTTCGATAAAAACACCCGTCAACTGACCTTATACAATGGCTATGATTTCATCAATCTAAACAGGTTCGACCTGTCCTGGAGCTTACTGGAAAATGGAAAAGAGCTGACGAGCGGAACGTTGGGAGCTGTGGACCTGCCGGCCCGGCAAGCTACACAACTGACGATCGACCTGCCTCCACTGGAGGAGGCCCGTAATTATCACCTTAACCTCTATGCAAAGCTGAAAGCTGGCGATGGCCTGCTCAAGGCCGGGCACACGGTAGCCAGGGAACAATTCGAATTATCAAAATATACGTTTGAAGAATTCCCGGGGAATGCGGTGGGTAAGCTGTCCGTTTCCAAAGCCGACGACAGGGTGTCTGTGAGTGGCAGTGCATTCTCATCCCGCTTTGACCCCGCCACGGGATTACTCGTAAGCCTGGATTATGGCAACGGTAACATCCTGCAATCTCCTCTAAAACCCAATTTTTGGAGAAGCCCGACAGACAATGACTTCGGCTTCAAAATGCCCGCCAAAATGAAGGTTTGGAAACTGGCTACACAACACCAGGTCCTCAAATCCTTTGAAACCATTGAACCGGGAAAAAGGAGCAAAACCCGGGAAGATCAACCAATGGCCAATGTAGCCCGGGTAAAGGCAGTGTATTCCCTGCCTGGCGTACCGGGTGAAATAGCTGTGACGTATACCTTCAACAGCGAAGGCGCCCTCTTGGTGTCGAATGATCTCACGCTGTCTAACGAAGAGCTTCCTGCCATTCCAAAGCTGGGCAACACGATGATCCTGGATCATCAGTATCAAAATGTGACCTGGTTTGGCAGGGGACCTTTTGAAAACTACCAGGACCGGGAAACCGCCGCCTTTGTAGCGCAGTATTCCGGGAAGGTGGCTGACCTGGGGTATGATTACATCCGGCCACAGGAAAATGGCAACCGGGGGGAAGTAAGAAAGTTGACGCTGGTCAATGCAGAAGGAAAGGGAATCAGCGTGCTGGCCTCCGGGGATTATTTCAATTTCAGCGCCCATCACCAATTGAACAGTGATTTTGATGAGGGAGACAAAAAGATCAACCGGCATACCTATGATGTGCCCGACCGCTCCCTGGTAAGCCTGGACATTGATTATAGGCAAATGGGTGTAGGGGGTGATACCAGCTGGGGAGCTATGCCACACGAGCAATATCAAATTGCACCGGGTAACTATTCGTATTCCTTCATGATCCAACCCATCCCATGAACAACGAGGAATGAGTAGGACGCTATTCACGCTGTAAAGCGGGTGATAGGCCGGGGTCATGGGTGCTAACGCATGGGAAAGGACACCCGGTAGCGATCAAAAATGATTTTTCAAACCACTCAAATCCAATAAAATGAAAATCAACCCAAAGAAAATGAAGAATGGACACTTACTCCCACCCATTAAGCGGGCGTGGAGGCTAAGCTACCCGTTGCTTGCTTTACTGGTAGTGCTGTGGTGTCCTGTTACATCTTCCGCACAGCAAATTTCGGTTAACCCGGACAACTACCAGCAGGCGTTACGGGGCACCGGGGGAGCCGAAGGCAAAAACCCGGGGCATTACAATACACAGATCAGCAGCACCCAGCGCGATACCGCCCGGAACTGGCTCACCCGGGACCTTCCCTTTTTAACCTATCGTTCCTACCAGGGCGGTAAATCTCCCTATAATGAGCAGGCAGAGTGGCAGCGGTTTATCGATATGTACCTTGACTTAAAGTCAGCCGATCCGAATATTGAATTTCACCTGGTCATGATGCAGACCGCCAAAGCCTACGAAACCCAGCTGGCACAAGGTAATGTGCCGGATTCGGTATTCGATGCCATTGGAGATATTTACTTTGAGGCCTTGGAATATTTGAAAATCAACGGGGTGACAGCGGCAGGACTCGAACTGCTCAACGAACCCGGCGGGCAAAGCGTCATATCCACGTTTGCGCCCCTGTTTGGCAAGCCCATAGATCGTTTGAGGAATACGATCAACAGCCCGGCCAACGTTAACAATGTGCCCATGCCAAAAATCATTGGCCCGAGCACCTTCGGCACGGGGCAGTTGGTCAATTGGGTCAATGAAATGAAGGCCAACCACCAGGCCGCATGGAATAACATCGACATCCTTTCTACCCATAACTATGGCCTGGGAACAGTGACCGCTAACTATTCCGATGCAAACAGTAAAAAAGAAGGCAGGCCTTTCATCCTGAATGAATCTACAGGAAAAGCCCAGGAAGATGACGTGCTCACCGCAGGAGAAGCCGGGGACTTTACCGGGGCGCTGGTAGTGGGCTATAAACTATGCGCAGCACTGAATGGTGGGATCGAGGAATACTACGCCTTCCAGGCCACGGGGAAAAACAACAACGTTCCCTTGGTGTCCATTTTCCAAGAAGGTACCAATTGGGAAATTGCAAGACCCTCCCAGCATTGGACCTACCGGCATTTCATGAGCCTTCCACCTGCTAACTCCAGGGTGGTTACCTACACGGGTTTTGGATATGATGCAAACTATCTATGGACCGCCAGTTTAAGAAAGGAAGGCCAGGATACGGTATATGTCAACGTGATCAACCTGCGGAACCGGGCCGAGACACTTACCCTCGACATGGGATCTAATTATGGTATAGCAGCAATGAAACACCTGGTATCCGATACTACGGGCAACCGGCTGGCTACATTATCGAACACTACTTTCCCTAGCCCGGTCGCCTCTGCAAGCACCACTTTACCAGCGTACTCCGTCAGTACTTTTGAAGTGGTATTAGGGGCTCCACCTGCCACTCCTTCCGGTATAAACATCCAGCACAAGACCTCTGGGAACTACCTGGACGGGAATGGAGCCAGCAGCGACGCAGAATTAAACAGCCTGGCCAGCGCTTCTAACCCGGACTGGGAGCTGATAGACGCGGGATCAGGATATGTTTACATTGAAAATATCGGCCTAAACTTGAGGCTATGGGCTTCCAATGACGGCTCACAGGTGGAGCTGCGCAGCACTAGCAATTCGGGGGGCAATGTGCAGTGGAGGATCGAAGCTGTAAACAGTACCTATTCCTATATCATACACAAAAGGTCAGGACGAAAACTGCATGCCAAGTCGAGTACCGGTTACGATGTCAGGACAGCCGTGGCTTCCAGTACCGGTGACAATGTTCAATTCTCATTTACGAGTAGTCCGGGGGCCAGGAAAGGGGCGTTGGAAAGACCCCAAAATACAGGGCAAAGTGAGCCCCAGGACAACAACACCGACCTAGTTTTCTACCCCAACCCAACTACCGGCTGGATAGAAATTGTGGGTGAAAATGTATCTGGATATTTAGTGACCAACGCACAAGGCGTCAAAATCATGGAAGGAAAGGGTAACCGGGTCGATCTTGACCAGGTCCCCAATGGGTTATATTTAATTCGAGTGATTACAAACAAAAATGAAGAATTCACAAGAAGGGTGATGAAAGAATAAGCCAAGAGCCATAGTGGCCGGTCTGCTGATCCCAGGCCGGCTTTCTATGGCCATTTTGCTTATAACTGTGTAAGTTAACGTGAATTTTGGATATGACAGTTCCAGGACATCATTGAAAATTCAAGAGGCGTATGGCGGGGGGACATCCAGGAACAGCGCGGCCCATTTGAGGCCTGTGCGTAAGCGGCCTGTAGGGGCTGGGCAGTGCGTTTAGCGCGGAAAATGGGCTTTGTTGCTGGCGCCCTTTTCTTTTGTTTCGTTTTCTTTTGGGCGTGCAAAAGAAAATGAAAACCAGGCTTAGAACCACTAAATCC
>JANQLQ010000311.1 GCA_028280565.1 Fulvivirga sp. | reverse complement strand
TGGACGAGCCTGGACCAAAAAAACTTCTCTTGTCTTCGTTTGTAACGAGGACACCCGGGCAGTGCGTTTGTAACGCACGTCTTTGCTACAAGAACAAGATTGTACATTTTCGAGGATATGTTCATACCGTCGTAAAAAACCGCATTGTAAATGCTTCGATCTCGTCCTGCTTGATACTGGCATCCTCGTTACGAAAGAGGATGAGTTTTGGGTTACAATGTTTTGGTGTTTTTCCATCTTAGGATAATTTGGTTCATTTAATCCTTAGATTTCGCCCTTTTCACGAGTGGAAATTCCGGGTGTTCCGTCCTCGCCGATGCAAGCAATTTTTTAAGCTTTAGAGCCTCCGGGTGATCGACAGTATAAAGATCATTTGATTCCCCGGGATCATCCTGGAGGTTGTATAACTCATATTTTTCCCCTACAAAATGAACAAGCTTCCAATCTCCCTGCATCAGGGCTTGGACAGGCCCTCTTTTTTCATTGAATTCCCAGTATAGGTATTTATGTTGGGGTTGTTTTTGGCCCGTGAGCGCCGGTAAATAAGAAATCCCATCGGTAGAAGCCGAAGGACTGGTCCCTAAGATATCGCATACGGTAGGCAAGAAATCCCAAAAGGCAGAAGCATGATCTGTTTTAGTACCGGGGGCTATCTTAGCCGGCCATTTCGCTACAAAGGGCATCCTGATCCCTCCTTCGTATAGGTCCCTTTTTTTACCACGGTAGATGCCGTTGCTATTAAAAAACTCGTCCTTCACATTATCGTATTCGTGGCCATTATCACTGGTAAAGACCACTAGCGTGTTTTCTTCAATACCTAGCTCTTCCAGCTTTGATAGGATAAGGCCGATATCTTTATCCATCCTAGTGACCATAGAGGCGTAGGTAACGTGGCCATTCTCATCGTTACGGTAATGCCCCATTTTCATTTTTCTTAGTGGCCAGTCTTTTTTGTAATACTCGGCCTTTTGCTCTTCCGGTATGGTCAGTTCATAATGAGGTATGGTGTAGGCCAGGTATAAGAAAAATGGACTTTTGCTTTCCCTGTCAATAAAGTCCAGCGCTTTTTGGGTGAAGAGGTCTTGGGAGTACTGGCCTATTTTATCCATCATCACGTTCCCTTCAAGGACCAGGTGATTATCATTCTCCCATATTTTTTCGGGGTAATAGTGATGTGCTGGACCGTGCCGGTTGAACCCGTAGAAATAGTCAAAGCCTTGCTTGTTGGGTTTGGCCTCGTCCAGGTTTTCCGCCAAGGCCCATTTGCCAACGACCCCTGTCCGGTACCCTGCTTTCTTCAGCTCTTTTGCGACAGTATTTTCGTCTTTTGAAATGTCCACCGGCTTGCCGGATTTTGTCCACCTAGGATTACCTCTTACTGTACTATGACCGGTATGCCTACCCGTCACCAGGCTCGCCCGGGAGGGACCACAGACCGCAGAACCTGCATAGTGCCGGGTAAAGACAATCCCTTCTCCCGCTAGCTGGTCCAGTACAGGGGTATTGATCTTTTCACCCCCGTTAAAGCCAACATCCCCATACCCCAGGTCATCGGCTAAGATAAATATGATGTTGGGTTTACTTGCTTCTTCCTGCGATACCGTATCGGGAGGAGCTTGTTTACATGAGCTTACGCACCACACGATCGTTACGAGGCACGACCAGGCAGATAATTTTTTAATATGCATTTTTTAAGTTTCGTATTGATTTGATATTGTCATATTTTACTATACTGCTGGAAAAAACAGCAGGATGATCTTAACTGGGCCTTTAACCGGCGGGCCAGGGGCTGCACCATGGCCTTATACGCTTTTGGCTGGTCGAAAAAATGGTGAATAGACAGCTTGCCAGGGCGCAGGGTCATAATGTGAAAGCCAGTTTTTCTAAAAAAACCTTCTATCCTAGAAATTACCCCAAAAGGTATTGCGTTGCTTTTTTTGAAAATTATCACATTATCTTGTGGCATGGTCTGTTGTGCTGTTCTATTCTTAAAATACCCTTGTTTTTGTATGAGAATACACGTGCTTTAAGTACTATATTCTCGTGTCCCTGCCGTACATTTTTTTGGCTTTTTCAAAACAATTCCCAGCGTTACTTTAACATAACACGTTCATTGAATGGCATTTCCCCGATAGCTCCCCTCACAAAGTAGTACCCGGGCATCAATCCCGACAGGTCAATTTTAACCTGTTGCCCCTGCAATATCACCTTACCCTCCATTTTTATCCCAATGGAATTGAACAGGGATAAGTGAACCGTTTCAACAGGTTTTATATCGATGAAAATATGCCCGTTGCTGGCAGGGTTAGGATACAACCGGTAAGAGCTTTTTACCAGGTCAGTAGCAAGCCTCTCTCCAAGCCGGTTATTACTGGGAACACCACTGCTATCTATCCTAATAGTTCTCTCCCACTCCTGCCATAAGTCCACTTTTGTGTAATTCCCAGTGATCAACGTAGGGATTTCGAACCCAGTACTATCGGACAGCATGCGGGTCTTCTCTTTTAAGCTAAAGGGCACCCCGAAGGTAAACCCGTTCCAATCCCGGCTATCAAATATATCCAGCAATGCCCAATAGGAGTTTAAGGTTTTGGGCTTCCAGAGGTTAACAATACCGTCAGCGTCATCTCCTACAAAGAGGATATTCTTAAAGTCATGGCTAACTCCCCCGTTGAATACCGGGTCTGAGAATAGTCTTTCTACATGATCCAGCTTAAAGCCATATTTGTAAGTATTGCCATTTTTGGTGACCTCTCCCGTGTTTAAAAACGTTTTCCATTCGGTGGTATCAAGCGTGACTGTATCGGGCACAAAGTTTAAGTTGCCCTTAAAGAATTTAAAAGTAAAGGCGAAGCCTTTAGCGCGGGTGCTCATATCCACCAGGAAGTTTTGATCCCCTGCCGTGTTTTCCTCAAAATCCTTTACCTGCCAGTGGATGTTCCGGAATTCTGCTCCAAAGCCTCCCCCGTGTAAGGTAACTACGCCGTGATTTTTCAGCCAATTATTCGTTCCCTGGTTGATCTTATCCGAAATTCGTATGGCTGTTTTAAGCATTTTCCGGCTTTTGGTTTCATGCTCGCCGATCATTACACCTTTTAACTTCTCTATACCTCCTTGATTTTGGAGCCTGCTGATCACAGCGATCATGTCATTCGCAAAATCCGTTTCGCCATTGCCGGAAATGGTGGAGATGCCCTGGGGAGTTACCCGGGCATGTAATAACACATTGAAAGAAGTTTGCCTAATAAAATCAGCTACTTCATCGTATTGTGCTGCTTTCCAAGTAATGACACAATCCGAACTGGGCGCTTGCCCCCGGCAAGCTGTGCCTTCTTTGTCTTTGACCAGCTTTTTGGCGGGGGTGAGGTCTATGGTAATGTAGTTTGCCCCTATTTCATTCGTTATGTTAGATTCTGCCCAGTTTTGCCCTTTACTTGCAGGGAAATAAGGGGTTTTCGTCACAATCACATCCCTTGCAGGGGAACCGGGTTTCCATCTAAGTCCGCGAAGACTATCCCAGTTTACTGGCGACTGCGAAAAACCGGGAAGAGTAAGTAGGATAAGGACTGCTAAACAGTAGGTCTCTTTTTTCATTGCGTGGGTGTTTTGGTCGTATTCGGTGTTTAAACTTATTGCTTGTTGTGTATTTTTTATGGTTTTGTGTTCAACTTACACGATCAAGCTCTCCAGGGCTTTTATAAAAAGGCCTTAAAACCCCGGAACGTCTTGAATATTTTGCCTGGAAAACAAACTCCCATTTACTTCACCTTTACTAATTCGAATCCAGGTAAGTACCCTCTTGGAAAGTAAAGACCGGTGAAGGTATACGGGCGGATGAAAATATTTCTTCCATTGCAAGGACTACGCTAGGGTTCATTCCTGCCACATTGTTTTGTTCTGCTTCATCGCTCGCGAGATTGTAAAGCTCCATAGGCGCGTTTGGATCTCGCAGGACGTTATATTTTACGGCCTTCCAATTGCCCATCCGTGCCGCTATCCTCCCGCCTCTCTCGTGGAACTCCCAATACAGGTACTTGTGCTGCTTTTGCTCCGAAGGCTTACCCAGCAAAGTGGGTAAAAATGAAATGCCGTCGATGTACGCGGGAGAGGCCTGCCCGGTGAGCTCTGCCAAGGTAGGGAATACATCCCAAAATGCAGAAATATGGCCTGACTTGCTCCCGGGACTTACTTGGCCGGGCCAGCGCACGATCATGGGCACACGAATGCCCCCTTCATATAGGTCACGTTTGTAACCTCTTAGCGGACCGTTACTGTCAAAGAAGTCCGGGTCGGCTCCTCCTTCTCGATGCGGGCCGTTATCCGAAGTAAAAATGACCAGGGTCCTATCGTCGATGCCTAACTCTTCTAACTTATCCATGACCTCACCTACTTGCTGGTCCAGCAGGTCTACCATAGCCGCAAATGCAGCACGAGGCTCCGGCTGTGACTCATAGGGTCCATTCCGGTAATCGGTACCTTCATCATAACCGGCATAAGGAGTTTCCGCTCCAAATTTCCCCTTGTATTTGTCCATATTCTCCTTAGGCGCCGCCAGCTCCGCATGCGGAATGACGGTAGGACGATACAAAAAGAAAGGCTGGTCTTTATTTTCTTCAATAAACTTTAGCGTTTGTTCATGTATCGACGTGGGAGCATATTTCCCCTTATTTTTCCCGCTGTTCTTATGTAGCACAACAGAATCCCTGTCATGCCATAAATGCCTCGGGTAGTAATGATGCCCAAAGCGCTGGCAATTGTACCCAAAGAAGGTATCAAAGCCCTGGGCTAGCGGGTCACCTTCCGAGGAAGGATAGCCCAGGCCCCATTTCCCAAAGGCGCCTGTGACATATCCCGCTTTTTTGAGCAACTCAGCAAGGGTGAAAACGCTATCCGCCAGGGGATACTGACCTTCTGGCCTCACTTCCCTATTGCCTCTTACAGCAGTATGACCTGTATGCTGCCCTGTCATCAAAACCGACCGGGAAGGCGCACAAACCGTACTGCCCGAATAATGCTGGGTAAATAGCATCCCTTCTTCGGCTAGTTTATCAATGTGAGGAGTACTTATTTTTTCTTGGCCATAGGCGCCCAGGTCGCCATAGCCGAGGTCATCCGCTATGATATAAACAATGTTAGGATAGGTCGGCGCTTCTTTTTCAATAGTGCCGGCATAGCACCCTGTTAAAGCCAGCAAGAGAAGTAAATGGTATTTTTTCATTTTAGATTAGATCGCCTGGCGAATAGCATATTCAATTGTTACCGGTAACCATTATTGGAAGGGTCACCCTCCAAAAGGTTGGGGTTTAAAATGGTTTCTTCCAAAGGTATCGGTAAAAGTACATGATATGGCTGTATATTGTCTCCCGGGTTGTTCCAAGGCCGGTGCTCTACCGATCTGACCACATCTAGCAAGATCCCCCAGCGAATAAGGTCCATCCTGCGATAGCCTTCGGCACACAACTCGAACTTACGCTCGTCATACAGTGCTTCCCTAAACTCTTGCTGGCTCATACCGCTCCAGGGCTGGTCCGGCTCAAAAGCCCTTTCACGCACAATATTTACATACTCGTAAGCATTATTAGGGCCGTTGAGCTCATTTTCCGCCTCTGCCGCCATCAGGTAGGTATCGGCCAGGCGAAAAACGACATAGTTCTCCGGGTGTAGAGACCTAGGGGAATTTATCCTATCCAAATTCCACATCTTCCGGAAGTACGGGAACTGGAGTTCAAAGCCTAGGTACTCTTGTACAATAGTGGCTTCATAGCGCAGGTCCCCGGGCTGCCAATTCGCTTGGTCAGCCAGCTCGGGTACCGGGATGGCCCAGCCAAAACCATTCATCTCTTCTCCTTGTGTATCCAATGTATCTTGCAGTAACTGCCAGCGGGTGGGTGTGTTTGGACCACCAGGCCTTTGATTCCTGCTACTGGGTTCATCTCTCAGCCTAGGATTATAGTCATCCGTACGTGAGGTTACTGCATCTCCAAAGACCGAGTTATCATTGGTGAAATCTACCACGAAGATCTGTTCATCATTGTATTGATTTGCCGGGTCGCTTTGATCAAATACATCCTCAAAGTTTTCCAGCAGTTCATGGGTATCATCATCAATGATGGCCTGGCACTCATCTAAGGCTGCTTGCCATTCCCTATCAAACAGGTGGTATTTTGCTTTCAGGGAGGCTGCCGCCCATTTGCTCGCCCTGCCCAGGTTACTACCTGTATACGTGTTGGGTAGCAGGCTAAACGCCCGGGCCAAGTCTTCTTTCATATCACTGCGGATCTGTTCCTTTGAAACCCTTCGAAGGACCCCTAGCTCTTCTAAAGGTAACAACTCTCGAAAATAAGGCACATCGCCCCAAAGATTGGTCAGGTGGAAATAAGCCAGCGCACGGAGGAACAGCAGCTCGCCGGTGGCTTGATTCCTGCCTTCTTCACTCAAGCTTTCGTTCCCTTCAATACTGGTGAGAAAGGAAGAAGTATTACGCACAATTTCGTAAAGAGCACCCCATGTGCCATTCCCATCGGCAGTTCCTTCTGCTATGAGGTAATTGTGGATATTGCCGTTCACATTCCTGCTAGGAGCTGTTTCGTCAGCGCCATTTTGGAGATAATTGTCTAATCCACGAGTCCTGTATAAAGAGCCCCTACGTAAGATACGATATACCCCGTTCACTGCTAGTTGGGCTTCAGCATCGTTGTTAAAAAAATTATCTGTACTTACTTGGTCACGCAGATCTTCCTCTAAAAATTCTTCGCAGCCGGTGGCCATCAATACCGCAAGCAACGAGATGCATAGTCTATACAAAATGAATTTTTTCATACTTAAAATCTTTTAAAATACTATTTTGGCTCCAACAGTGTAGCTTGTGGCGTAAGGATAAACCCCCGGTGAGAACCCTTGGGAGATAGAACCAAAATTATTGTTTGTACTACCGGATGTAAAATTGTTTGCTTCAGGATCGCCTAGCCTAAAATCAGAAAGTAACCATAGGTTGTTACCAGACACGTAGATGTTGATCCCTTCGAAAGCATTATTAAGACCGAGTTTATTCAAGGGCAGATCGTAGCCGATCGATAGTTGTCTCAAGCGTAGGAATGAACCGTCTTCCACGTTAACAGAACTATTCGGGTTGAACAAACCGGAAGATGTACCCGCCCTAGGGATGTCAGAGTTTTCATTGACTCCTTCTTGCCAGCGATCTACTACTTCCGGCAGCAGGTTTTCATTACCTCTACCAAAAAAGCCCCGCTGGGCAAAAATATTGAAGATCTCTCCACCGTATTGTCCATGGAAGAAAATATCGAGGGTTATTCCCTTATACATAAACTTGTTCCTGATCCCGCCAAAAAAATCAGGCTGGGGACTCCCTAAGACGACAAAATCTTCTTCATTAATGACACTATTCCCATCTAAGTCCCTGAACCTAGGGCTGCCTAGGAAAGATATGTTTTCCCGGCCATCGGCTATGATCTCGTCCGGTGTTTTATAAGTGCCCAGGTATTCAGCCCCTATGAATACAGGCAGTTCTTGCCCTACAATGATACGCCCGGAGGGTCCTCCTTGGTTACCTGTACTTTGAATGTTGATAAACTCTTCACCTCCCAGGTCCAGCACTTCACTCCTATTCGCCGAAACGGTAAGCGTAGTTTCCCACTGGAAATTATCACGGTCAACATTAACGGTACTCACCAAAAATTCAAAACCCCTGTTTCTTACAGAACCTATATTCTGTAGCTGTGTACCCCCTGCTGTATTTGGGAGATCCCGCGTAAGGAGAAGGTCGTCCGTGACCTTGTTATAAAAATCTACCTCGAAGCTTATGCGATTATCTAAAAAGCCAAGTTCAAGGCCAATATCTAATTGCTTGGTAAGCTCCCACTTTAACCCATTACTTGCCGGCCGGTCTAGGATAACGGCCCCTACTAAAGTTTCATTAAAGTAGGTGTTTTGCGGGCTAAAGATATCAATGGAATTATAAGGTACCACTCCTTGTTCACCTACTACGCCATAACTACCTCTTAACTTAGCGCTACTTAAGGCCCCGCCAATCGCATTGAAGAAACCCTCTTGGTCTATGTTCCAAGCCGCCCCTACAGAAGGGAAAAATGCCCACTTATTCCCAGGTTCGAATACGGAAGAGCCGTCGTACCTTCCTACTAGGGTGAGCAGGTATTTTCCTTCATAGCTATAATTGATACGTCCCAAAAACGAGGCTAACGTTCTTTGGTTATACCCCGAGTTTACTACATACGTACCCGGGTCTGAGCCCAATTCTAAGTTATTGAAAGAAACTACATCATTAGGGAATCCTTCTGCAGAGCTAAAAGAAGATTCAGAGGTGACCTTTTGCCAAGTAAAGCCTCCCAGTAACTTAAGTCCATGGCTTCCTATGTTTTTCTCGTACGAGAGCGTGTTTTCATTGAGTAAATTCTTCCTGAAAATATTGTTGATAGAGGCGAACCCTCCCAGGTTATTGGCCAATCTTTCCGGCAGGGCCCCGGGTCTATAGTCATTGGCCTTGATGAAACTTAACTCTCCCCCCAAGGTAGTTTTGAATTTCAATCCTTCAAGAATTTCATACTCCGCGTAGTAATTCCCGATAAGATTCGTCACCAGGTTGTGGTCGACACGAAGCTGTATATCTGCTACAGGATTTCTTTGCAGAACACCGCTGATGGGATTAGAATCTGTAAAATTGCCATCTTCGTCAAAAACACTTCTTATAGGCAATACGCTTGTTACGATACCGCCAAAAGCTACTTTGTTATTCTCCCTCCTAAGGGACGACAAATTCAGGCGGAGCCCGGTTTTGAACTTTTCCGAGGCTTTAATATCAAAATTAGTACGTACCGTCAAACGCTCTATGCCCGAATTCTGGATCACACCTTCTTGGTCAAAATAATTGACAGAAACATAATAGTTGACATTCTCTGAATTTCCGGAAATGGAAAGGTCGGTATTGCTGATATAGCCCCGCTGTGTGACCAGGTCTAGCCAGTCCGTAGTAGGGACAGCGGAGGGGTCAGGAAATAGCAAGGGCAACGACGGGTCTGTTATCCCTAAAGCAAGCTCGGTATCCCCCACTGTGACCAGGGGCCCGGGAACGAACTGTGAGGCTTCGTTGATGTAATCGATGTATTCCCGCCCTCCTAAGATCTCTATTTCATTGGCCACCGTTTGGGTAGTGTAAAACTGGTTGATCGTAACCGTAGGTTTCCCGGTGGGCATACCACTTCCATTTTTAGTCGTGATCAGTACTACTCCGGCTGCTCCCCTTGTACCGTAAATAGCGAGCGCTGTTGCATCTTTTAACACTTCGATAGACTCTATATCGTTGATGTTTAAACTATTCAGGTCAAAATTAGCACCGGTAATAAAGCCATCTACCACGTACAAAGGCTCGTTATTTCCATTGATGGAGCTATTCCCCCGTATCCGGATAGTGGCGCCTGCACCGGGCGAACCGTTGTTGGAAGTAACCTCCACCCCGGCGGCACGCCCTTGCAGTACCTGGTCAACACGTACTGCCGGTTGATTTTGAATTTCTTCCGCTTTAACTTGTGCTACTGCCGATACCAGGTCTTTTTTAGTGGCTGTACCGTAGCCAATGACCACCACTTCGCTCAATTGTGAAATGTCCGTTTCCATAGACACGGAGATCGTAGTTTGAGCGCCTACCGTCACTTCTTTCTTGGAATAGCCTACAAAAGAAAAGGTCAGGATATCACCTGTTGAGGCCTGTAATGTAAAGTTTCCATCGGCATCCGAAACCGTACCGGTGGAGGTACCTTTAATCAGGATATTAACACCGGGTAGCGGGTCGTCAAGCTCGTCGACAACCTTACCGGTAATCAACTGTTGTGCCTGTGCAACTGGTAAGACACAACAAAATAAAAAAACAGTAATCAATATCTTCATACACATATGAATTAGGCTGTTATAAATAAGGATTTATTTTTCCTAGGCAAATGCAATCGTTACCAAGGTTATTTGGAGCCAAGATAGTCTTCAAGACGTTTCAAAATGTCTCATAATAGCTCCTCAAATGTTGCAGCTTTTGGTTTTTTTGAACTATAATTATTTTTTTTAAGATTTTTACAGAGAAGGCAAAGTGCCACCGGCAACTACTCGACCACGAGCTATGTAATTTTCGGTATATTTATTTATTGCAAACGTTTGTGAATCATAAGATGCCCATTTCAATGAATCTAGTTACATTTTCCAAGATCTTGCTTGCAGGTGGTATCCTATCTGTTTTACTACAGTATACTACAGCCCTGGGGCAGCATGGTAACGCTTTTTTTCATGAACTGGATGTAAAGGGAGTACCTTTCAATCAGCGGGTCAACACGCTGTATGAAGATAGTTTTGGTTTTTTATGGATAGGGACCAACACGGGCCTGTACTGCTATGATGGGCATAGCTTAAAACCATTCGAATTTAACGTATTTGATGAAAACTCTATTCCTAACAATACCATCAATTCTATTGTTGAGGACGATGACAAAAACCTCTGGATAGGCACGGAAAGTTTCCTGGTCCTTTTTGATAGGAAGCAGGAGAAGTTCAGGAGTTATCATCGCGATAGTTTTATTGAATGCCTGGCTAAGGGGCGAGATGGTTCTACCTGGGGCACAAAATCAAGAACCGGGGTTTTCAAGATACATCCTCCCGATGACCAAGAGAAAACAACGTTTGAAGCACGCTTTGAACATATCATACCCCCTCCATCCAATCACCGTGAGGTCAACTCTTTGTATGAAGATGATTTCGGGAGACAGTGGGTGGCTACTTCCCAAGGGATTTTCTTGTTAGCCCCGGGATTCCGGCTTAAACCCACGAGGTTTCAAAAAGACACCCGGTTAATCATCAGCGGCAGTAATAATACCCTTCTCGTAGCCTCTGCCGATGGCATATACCGGCTAGGGTATACCAAAAGTTCGGATCATCTTGAAATACTGGAATCTTACGAGTCTTTTCTAAGCGCGCATGAACGCAGGGTGGACATAACCACTATGGTGACCGATAGCAATCATACCTTGTGGGTAGGCACTAATCATGGTCTTTACCGGGGCAAAAGAATAGATAACCATTACGAGTGGGATTCTTTTTTCAAACACGAACGGGCGGATGGCTCATTGCTAAGCAACAGGATAAGTTCCTTGGTCGTTGACCGCTCCGGCAATTTATGGATCGGCTCGCAAAGGGGTGTCAATAAACTTGCTGAAAGGAATTCATTCCACCAATTTCTTCCCATTGATAACAATGGATACAACCCTTTGAACCACAGGATCCATTCTATCGTGATGGAAGGCAACATTGTTTGGGCAGGCACAAACGACGGCCTTTACCGGTATGATATAAAGCAAAATACTTACTTGACAATGAACCTTTTTGACCACAGGATAGCATGTGCACGGCATAATTATGAACGGGACGGGCTCCTAGTAGCAGGGTACGGAAACTTGTATGAAATGAAAAACCCAGGTTCCGCAATGCCACAAATAAAGCTGCTGAAGGATAAAAGCCCTGGTATTATGGATATTGTACAGATCAATAACAATGAAATATGGTTAGGGCTTTGGGTCGGGGGTATTGATATTATCAATAGTAAGAATGAGCTTAGTCCATTTAAGCGACAGCTGATCGAGCGGCTGAAAGGCGGTCATGTGTCTACGCTCTTGTACGATAGCCATAGCACGATGTGGGTGGGTACCCGGGGCAATGGCCTGTTCAGGATCGACCTGGTAAATGAAATCTTTCATGAGATAAAGCCCTCCAAGGAATCGGGATTGTATTCAAATGCTATTCTTTGCTTAAGGGAAGACAAAAACGGCAATGTATGGATCGGGACGCGCGGTGGCGGACTTAGTTTTTTTAACTATCCCGACCAAAAGCTTACTACCTTCACCAAAGAGGATGGACTACCTTCTAACACGGTGTCGGCCATTGAAGTGGCTTCTAATGGCAATATTTGGACCAGCACGGGCAACGGGCTAGCCGTTTATAACCCCGGTACCCAGGCTTTTACCGTTTTTGGTGTATCCGATGGGGTAATAGAAAGCGACTTCAAGTATAATTCAAGCACATCGGACGTTAACGGCGACTACCTCTTTTTCGGGGGTACCAACGGGTTCCATAAGGTAAAAAGCGCGGCATACACAAGAAAAAAACGCTTACCACAAACGATAATCTCCGGGTTCAAGCTACTAGCACAAACCCCTCCCAAGGAAAGCGATAAACCCAGTATAAAAGAAAAGGACATTTACATTTCACCTTTGGGTTCGGACCTCATTGTTATTCCCTTCTCCCAGAACAATATTTCCATCTCTTTTTCATCGCTGGACCTCACCTCGCCCGCAAAGAATGAGTACGCCTACCGGTTAAAAAAGGTAAATGACTATTGGACCTATACCACGGCAGAAAATCGCTATGCTAATTATAATGACCTGGCGCCAGGCAGGTATACTTTTGAAGTAAAAAGCTCGAATAGCGACGGGGTCTGGAATCATGACCCGGCCGTCGTAGTCTTTACCGTGAAGCCCCCCTTCTGGCGTACCGGGTGGGCCTACCTCGTCTATACCCTTATTGTGCTGGCCCTATTTGCCGTGGCTATTGTACTCTACAGGAGATGGTACCAGCTCAAACAGAATCTTTTAAAGGAGACAATCAGCCACGAGAAGGATAAGCAGCATCATCAAATGAAAATGGTCTACTTCACGGATATATCCCATGAGCTCAGGACACCGCTTACCCTGGTACAGGGCACGATCGAGAAGGTGATCCGGGAAAAGAATTACAAATTAAGCCCCTTGGGCGCACAACGTATTTTTAACAACTCCCAACGAATGAACCGGCTAATCAATCAAATCATGGACATCCGGAAACATGATGTGGGGGAATTTAAACTCGCAGTAAAAAAACAGGACATTATTGGGGGGATCCATAAAATAAAAAGTGCCTTCAATGACCTGGCCCGGATACATAACATCGACTACCACCTAGGATCACATCACCCTAGTATCATGGCCTGGTTTGACTTCGAGATTTTAGAAAAAATATTATTCAACTTACTTTCCAATGCTTTCAAATACACCCCGGAGAGAGGGAAGATAGAGATCCGTGTGGAAGAAGTATTGGATCATGAGATAAGCATAACCACAAAGTCCTTTAAAAAAGGAAGATATATTAAATGTACCGTTCGTGACAATGGCATTGGCATCCCGGCAGCAGATCTTCCACACATCTTTGATCGCTACTATCAATCCACAAAATTACCGACTAACCAGGTGCCGGGTACCGGCATCGGCATGGAGCTGGTCCATAAACTGGTAGAGCTCCACTATGGTTCTATATCGGTAACAAGCGTAGAGAACAAATTCGCTGAATTCATATTTTACCTGCCTATTGAAAAGGAGCATTATAAAAAGAAAGAGCGCAAGGCAAATCAAAGAATGCATAAAAATGACCGGGTGATGTACCCGGCCGATGGATCACCCGGACCGCTTACTGCCCCATCGTACAATGGCAAAGAGAACGCCACAAAGATCCTGGTCGTAGAAGACAATGCCGAGGTCAGGCAGATGATCAGCGAAGAGCTTTCTGCCGACTATCATATCATCACAGCCGCTAACGGGGCCGAAGGGTTCGAGATGGCCTGTGCTGAAAAACCGGACCTGGTCATAAGCGATATCCTGATGCCGGTAGAAGATGGTGTGACTTTGCTCAAAAAACTCAAGCAGCAACCGGACCTGAAGCATACACCTGTATTTATGCTGACCGCAAGAGGCTCCGAGGAAGCCAGGATGCAATGTACCGGGCTGGGCGCCGACGATTTTATTGAAAAGCCCTTCAGCCTGGAATTCTTAAAATGGAAAGCCAGGAACACCTTGGTGACAAGGCGTGAGTTAAAGGAAAAATACAGCAGGGTAATTACCGCGGAGCCATCGGCAGTAAACGAGGAATCCCACGACGAAAAATTTATCCGGAAGCTTGTCAGGATCATTGAAAGCTCAATAGACGATCACTTGCTGAGCGTGGAATACCTCGCATCGGAGGCTGGTATGAGCCGCGCCAACTTATACCGAAAGGTGCAGCAAATATTAAAAGAAACGCCTGTTAACCTTATCAAACAAATACGATTAAAACGCGCCGCCCAGTTAATGCAAGACAGCAGCCTCTATATATCCGAGATCGCCCACATGACCGGTTTTAAAAACCAAAAATATTTCAGCCAGTGTTTCCAGAAGCACTACGGCATGAGCCCTACCGAGTTTATGAAAGAGGCCAAAGAAAAGCAACAGGACGTAAGAGAAGAAAAGAGCACGGACCTGTTAAATGAGATTACCGGGTGAAGGACCGCGGTGGCTGTAGAAATGCCTAACCACTGGTCTTAAGTTAAGCGCACTGTCCCTGGTCTTAGGTTAAGCGCAGCGGTCCTAAGACCCACAAATAACCAAGAGCGTCCGCTCGATCTTTCTCGTCAAGGATAGCTTATTCAAAAAAGAATGGATCATTCTTCAAACGGTCCCAAAATGCCCCCCCAAATGGCGCAAGTTTGCAACTTGTGCCTTTTTAATGATCCCCAGGGTTTTCAACCCGGCCAACTTTCACTAAAACTACCCTCATTCTACTATGGCAAAGGTTATAAAGTGAAGTTGGGTTTCGAGTTGTATTTTGCCTTTTGTACCCAGATTTTTTGGTTTCGTCTTAATTTTGCCGAGTCGGAGACTCTCGTTTCCATCTTTAAAACGCAAGTCAGAGACTGGCGCTAGGTGGGAATACGGACTCTCGTTCGGCGCCGTACTTGTAATGAGTTGGTATTTTTACAAGCCAAATTGGTATCTTCACCAATGCCGGCCAGGCCCTTTGTAACTCCCCGCCGAGTCTATATATTTGATCTATGGAACATACAACAAAACCCCGCCCCGTGAACCTGGGAAGAAAAATAAGACACATGCGTGAGCT
>JANQLQ010000187.1 GCA_028280565.1 Fulvivirga sp. | reverse complement strand
GGATTTAGTGGTTCTAAGCCTGGTTTTCATTTTCTTTTGCACGCCCAAAAGAAAACGAAACAAAAGAAAAGGGCGCCAGCAACAAAGCCCATTTTCCGCTCAAAACGCACTGCCCAGCCCCTATGGGCCGCTTACCCACAAGCCTCAAATGTGCCGCGCTGTTCCTGGATGTCTCCCCTCCATACGCCACTTGAATTTTCTATGATGTCCAAAAAAACACTCCACTAGTGCGCATTTAGCGTAGCGTAATGCGTACTTATCGAGGCAATAGGATTTGTAATCCGGGCGTTGTCGTTTGTGCCTCATGATCCTATAAAAGGGTGTCCTTGAAAATTAGCTTTGATAGGAGAACGTTTAGTTTTGGAAAATTAGGCTGCATTTTAAAGTGTTTCGGGTAGTGCGATCCTCTCAATGAGCAGTATACGCGGGATTTTGTGGTTCTAAGTCCAGTTTTCATTTTCTTTTGCACGCCCAAAAGAAAACGAAACAAAAGAAAAGGGCGCCAGCAACAAAGCCCATTTTCCGCTCAAAATGCACTACCCAACCCCTATAGGCTGCTTACCCACAGGCCTCAAATGTGCCGCACTGTTCCTGGATGTCTCCCCTCCATACGTCTCTTAATTTCAATGATGACCGGCAGCAGGCAAAATGTAGGGTTGCCGATTGCTTACTGCAGACTGCCTACTTTGAGAAAGGGACTAGACACTGGTACTACTTAGCCAGATTTAAGTCATTGATAATAAGATTTTTATTCTCAAACCTAGTGCCAGCGAATTGCAAAGGATGGGGATCAACATCCTGCTCTAAATCCATCCAAAACCCCTACCTAGGAACGTCATTCCGTGCTGCCTGTGTGCTGGGATAGGCGTGACAAGGAATCTGCGAAGTCGCGAAACGAAAACCCAGTACACTCACAAAGAGAACGGTTCACGTTCAATGACACAGCAGATTCCTGCTCCCGTGCATAGCTCACTCTACCAGGCTGGCAGGAATGATGATAAGGAAGTTTTTTCGTTTTTGATGAGAGCGCTGAATGGACTCCCTTTTCGTTAAATCCATGTCTATCAAATAATTAAATCTAACAAAGTACTAGGATTGCCCTAGGAACATTTCTTGTAATGACTTCCACAAGAGCCGTTTTTTGTTTTGGTCTTTTTGTAACTCGTCCAGTCGATCAGAAATAAGGAATGTTTTTCCCTGGTGTGCTGTCGGGGTATACACTGTAACAGGCGTATTCATTATTGCCTGGTCGAGGTTGAATATCAGTATTTTCGAAGCATCACAGGTAAGTATGAAATCTTCGTTTACCCCTTCCTGGGCGGTATTGACCAGTGCGGTATCACCGGGTTCTACATGTACAGCTTGTAGTATTTTATGAAGAAATTGTTCATTACCGGTAACAAGGTGTTCATTGTCATCGTCATGGAATGCAATGAGTACCTTAGCCGAAGGGTTTCCTTTTACATTCACTTTCGGTACCTGTTCCTGTACCTCTTTCTCAACAGCTGCTGGGGCAGTAGTTGCCGGGTCTTTACCAGGGACGATGTACAATTCTTCGGTAATGAAGTGTTTTAATGCTTCAAGATTGGTCATTGGAAGAGGTAGTAAGGTTGAATAAAGATTTAAGTTCTTTGGCATCTTCTGGTTTCATGCGTCCTGCCAGTACGAGGCGTAGTTGTCTTCTCCTGAGGGCACCTTCATAAAGTTCTTTTTCTTCGTCTGTTTCCGGGATCACTCCCGGTACATCGATGGGCCTGCCACTTTGGTCCACGGCCACAAAAGTGAAAAAGGCGCTATTGCTATCAAATTTTTTTCCACTCGGGATATCTTCGGCTTCAACGTCAATCCTTACTTCCATAGAAGAGCTAAAGGCCCGGGTCACACGGGCCTTCAGGGTAACCACATTTCCCAGTTGAATGGCTTTGCTGAAAGATACATTATCGACAGAGGCCGTCACCACGATCCGGTTGGAATGTTTTTGGGCCGAAATGGCCGACACAATGTCCATCCAGTGCATAAGCCTTCCTCCCATGAGGTTGTTAAGCGTATTCGTATCGTTAGGAAGTACTAATTCCGTCATAGTGACGAAAGAGTCTTTCGCATATTTCTTTTTCTTCGTCATGTTTTTAGGTTAAGCGTTAAGCAAGAAGCCAGGGGAAGCGAGGTCCCGGTTCCTTGAACGAGTTTAATTTAGATTTAAAGGCAGTCATCATTGTCCATTACGTTAAATGACTATTCATGATGTGCTGTGCATTCATCATGCGAGATATATTTCTCAAATCTAAATTGTGCGCATAAATATCTTTTTGTCTTATCCAATTTCATTCGACATTAAATCCCTTTCATAAGTTTAGCCACAACTTCCAGGTCCCAACCCAAAACTCCCGGCTTTCGGCCCTCTTACTTCCAGCCTTCTTCACCCAGTAAAGGTACAAAGCTGAAATATTCAAACGTTTCCCTTTTGATCTTTTTATCAGTTACCTTGGTCAGGCGCAGCATTTTTTGCCTTTTGTGATCCCCGACAGGTATGATCATGATCCCTCCCGGTTTTAGCTGCTGAACGAGGCTAGCCGGGATAGAAGGTGCACCGGCAGTGACAATGATCTTGTCAAATGGGGCATGCCTGGGTAGCCCTTTGGACCCGTCTCCTTGAAAAAAGTGGGGTTGGTAGCCCATGGTGGGCAGAAACTTTCGCGTGCGGTGGTACAAAACTTTATTGTACTCTATCGTATACACCTTTGCCCCGATCTCCAGCAAAACACAGGCTTGGTATCCTGACCCGGTGCCTACCTCAAGCACTTTATCACCGGGTGAAATGACCAGTTTTTCCGTCTGGTAGGCCACTGTAAAGGGTTGAGAAATAGTTTGTCCTTCGCCAATAGGGAAGGCCTTATCCTGGTAGGCATGTGCTAATAGCGCATTGTCAAAGAAATAGTGCCGGGGTACTTTTTCCACTGCGTTTAAGACGGCTTTATCCCTGATCCCTTTCTCCATGAGGATCTTAACAAGCCTGCGGCGCATTCCTTTATGTTTGTAGCTGTCGATCATTCTCTCGCGAAATTATTATTTTCCCTTTAATAAAAGAATGATCTATGACCTACTAATTTTTTTAGTATAAGTTTGTTTTTTTAGTCTTAAATCTTTTAATTGGTAGCAATTACTACTTTATTTAGTAAATGAGACCTTACAAGCTTAAATTAAAGAGCAAGCGCTTAGGATCTGGAAAGTGCCAGATCAAATTCTTTGTTTCTTCGGAAGAGCGCCAGCATTATTATGGATACCTTTTAACCGAAGCCGGTACAACTTTAAAAGAAGTGGTAGATAAGATCGAAAAGCGACTACGATCGGAAGAGGCAGGGGATAAATTTCATCAACATTTGTATAATTTAGCAAAAAAACCGGTAGTGGAAGAGCAGATTTTGGTTTTTAACCAGCAAAACTCATGAGCCTGATCAGTGAAAATATCAAATTTCTTAGGAAGAAAATGGGTTTGACCCAAGGACAGTTTGCTGAAAGTATAGGCATTAAAAGATCCTTGGTCGGAGCCTATGAAGAGGCCAGGGCTGATCCCCGTATTAGCAATTTGATCAAGATGGCCACCTTATTCGGCACTTCGGTAGATATACTCATCAGTAAGGATGTAATGAAGCTTTCCGGGGCGGAGTTAGTAACGAGCGAGTTCAAGCGTGGCAAAGAGGTACTGGCTATAACCGTCGACCAAGAAGGCCGCGAAAACGTAGAACTCGTGCCTCAAAAAGCAGCCGCGGGATATCTTAATGGTTATTCTGATCCAGAGTACATCCAGGAGCTTCCAAAGTTCAAATTGCCGATCTTACCGACGAATGCAACCTACCGTGCTTTTGAAATATCGGGAGACTCCATGCTTCCTATCTTACCTGGTACGATCATCATCGGCGAATTTGTGGAAGATGTGAGGGATATAAAGAATGGTAAGACTTATGTTTTGGTCACGAAATCCGAAGGAATAGTGTACAAACGCGTGTTTAACTACATTTCAGAGAATGGCAAACTCTTCTTAGTCTCTGACAATCGCCAATATGCACCCTACCAAGTGGATGTGGAGGACGTACTAGAGGTGTGGTCAAGCAAGGCATATATTAGTGTCCAATTTCCAGACGCAAGTGAAAATAAAGAAGTCTCTACCGAGCAATTGGCCTCTATTGTGTTAGATCTTCAAAAGGAAATCGTTAAGCTGAAAGAGGGTCAAACGGGTTAACTCATACTGTAACCGTATCCCTTTTCATCCTCCCTTGTTCGAAGCTTTGGACTAAGATATTTTTCGTTGAAATCTTGAAGAACGGCCTCGAAGGTGTCATAAAATAGAGATGTACATAAAATCTCCAGCCTAGCGTCGAATTCCGATAGGTTAAACTACTTGAAGATGGATGAGCTTTGGGATAAGGATCAAAATTATCCAATACCCTGGACCTATTTTCCTGCTGTTGGTTTCCTTTCTACAACTTTAGCTTTTTAGTATTTTACACGGGTAGCTTTGTCCTTTATTTCCCTGGCACCTACGTTCGTAAATCAATAGAGATCTGTTAGATCTATTCCTATTTCTTTGACTCTTTTGTGTCTACCTGCAAACGGGTAAACAGGTCTCCTGGTCAAATTTGTTCCTGCACAATACAACCCTCTTTTCAATTCATGTGTCTTAACCAGGAGAATATATTCATTTTAAAGCTGTGTGATCACCTATAATTTAATGGTATGGCCGTACATCACGTTCAACTTATTTAAAAATTATGAAAATGCTCCTATTTTCCATGAATATTCCGTTCATAGGAAGGGCGATCCTTGTATCATGTTCTTTGATTTTGTTTGGGTGTTTAGATGATGAAGAATCAGATATTGAAAAACAAAGAAAAGAAGATGATAGGCTGGTAGCTGAATACTTAGAAAATAATAATATCAGTGCAGAACGGGCTAATGCTGGTTTTTACTATCAAAAGACGGATGCCTTTGATGCCGGGAAAGAAGTAAAAAACTCGGATATCGTATCCTTCCATTACGAAATGTCATTGTTGGGAGGAACGAAGATTGCTGTGGTGGATGAAACTACCGGTCCCCCGGTGAAGATATTTTATAATGCCGATAGGTTTACGATCGTTCCTGCCGGGTTAAATATTGGTTTAGGACTCATGAGAGAAGGTGAATCCTTTCGACTTTACATCCCCTCTTACTTAGCTTTTGGATCCTTTTCTTACCAATCCGTGATCCCCGCCAATGCGAATTTCATATTGGATGTAGAGATCGTGAAAATTGATACCAGGGATGAACAAAAAGCCTTAGAAATAGCGGCCATCGAGGAATACATTGCTGAAAAAAACTGGGACGATGTAGTGAGTTTTTCATCTGGCCTGGCGTATAAGGTAATGGATGCGGGGGAGGGTTCGAAGCCGAGGAATGGGAACAGGGTCACGGTGACGTATGAAGGCACCTATCTAGACGGCACTGTATTCAATAAATCTGAAGCTGGCAAACCTATGAGCTTTGTCATAGGCGATAAGACAATCATCGATGGCTTTAATGATGGCATTAAATTAATGGAAGAAGGCGAAAAAGCTGTTTTGATCGTCCCCTCGCATTTGGCATTCGGTGGCAATGTGGATGTAGTCCCCGGCCAGGTAAGAAAAAGCTGGCTCACGGATAGGCGGATCACCAATGAAATTTTGCCTTACAAACAAGTGACCAATCAAATTTTACCTTTTAAGACGTTGGTCTACGAAATAGAGCTTGAAAATGTAAGGTGAACTTGCTGCTTAGATTTTTTTAAGAGACTTAGGAGTACTGACCTTTAATGGACGAGGCCGTAGTAAGAAGATCGTTGCTGTGGCCTCGTCATTTGATTACTTTTTTGATTGGAGCCGTGGAGTTACTCGTATTAATCATCATGTTTTGAAATTTTCGCCTGGTTCTTTATCGTTATAGCCAGGATTAAACCTATGGGCTACAAGCCATGATAATCCATAGAAATTGATTATATTCAGCGCATAGTAAAATATGACATGCGAGCCCTGTTTCTCTCCGTTCTTGTATTAATGGCTGTACCGGCAGTTGGCCAAGACCCTGCTGGCGAGCTTTCTCAACTTGAGTGGCTCTGCCATACTTGGGAGCGGGTAAATGTCAAACCTGGGCGAAAAGCTTATGAAAGCTGGGTGAGAGCAAGTGATGATGCCCTCACAGGCATCGGGGTTACGCTGCAAGGCAAGGATACCGTATTTAAAGAAAAGCTGAAAATCCTTCATAAAGAAGGTTCCTGGTACTATGTAGCTGACGTAGCGCATAACGCGGCCCCGGTTTATTTCAAGATTACCCTCCTAGGGGATAGCACCTTTACTTGTACAAACCCCGATCACGATTTCCCAAAGAAAATAGAATATACTTTGAAGGGCGAAGAACTTACCGCCCATACAAGTGGCGATGGTAAAACGATAGATTTTCTTTTCAAGCTGACAATGAAGTAGCGCTTTCGGCACTTGAAATAAACATAAGTACATCCAACGATATTGCCTTGTACTTAGGGGATACTTTAGGAAATTTTGGGCTATACGTTTGTTAAAAACCTGCCGAGGTGCATTAATCCATTGCCTAGAATTTCCCGAGCGCTATGATACCTAATAAAGATCGTTCTTCCGGCATCAAGGCAAAAGTCATCTTATCCTTTGGCTTGGCTATATGTACCTTTTTTGCTTTGGGGCTGTTAGCCTATACTAGTTTTGATCAACTTTTGCAGGCGATCCACCAGGTAGCAGAACCTGCTGACCGGTCTAAGGGGATTAACGCTATGGTAATGCATCTTTCTGAAGCAGAGAGTAGTATCAGGGCCTACTCCATTTCGAAAAATAAAAAGTACTATTCCCGGTACATTGAAGAGATTGGTCACATGAATACCTTGGCCGATAGCTTACTGACCTCGGATCTACGCTATAAAGTTGGGTCAGCAAAGCTAGATTCAGTGTCCGTGCTTTTGCACCAGAAAATTGATAAACTACAAGGCTTCGTAAAAAAGAAGGGGAAGAGTAGCCTGCTTTACAGTGAAAAAGTACTCGAGCACTTGGATAGTAACCTCCCGGATACTACGACCTTTGCTACAGTTTCTACTATCAAGTCTACGGAAAGCACCTCTATAGACACGCTATTGGTGCCTAGGTCCGTGGAAGACAGGGATAAAGCCCATGGATTCCTAAACAAGATCAAAAGGCTGCTTTCTAAAAAAACGGCGATGACTACCGTGGTAGATACGGTAACCCGTATTACGCATGAGACCAAGTATGAATACGATACAAGTAAGATATTACCGCCCGATACGCTGATCGTTGATGAAGTAAAGCGCTTATTGGATTCCATCAGGAATGAGGAGTACCATTATTACCGTGTTGAGTCCCTCCGTGAAATGGAGCTATTGAAGGCAAATTCAGAGATCATTGGCCAGGTCAGGGCTTTGATAAGAGACCTCGAGGATTCTGAAAATAACTATTACCTCACGCAAAAGAAGCAGGCCAGGATCATTGTCAACGACCACATTACCGTGATCGTAGTGGTGATCGTGTTGTCCTTTTTAGGGTGCCTTGTTTGTATCCTGCTTATATTCGGCGATATCTCTAAAAGCAATTTTTATAAAAAGCGCCTCGAAAAAGCAAGGTTAAGGGCGGAAAAACTGGCGAAAACCCGGGAAGACTTCTTGGCCAATATCAGCCATGAGTTGCGTACGCCTCTTAACGCTATTGCAGGCTTCACCGGGCAACTGTCCGGGACGGAACTTTCTCCTAAGCAAAGCTCTTATTTGTCGATCATCAATAATTCTTCCAAGCACTTGCTTTCCCTAGTAAACGACATTTTGGATATGTCCAAGATGGAAGCTGGGGGATTTGAACTCAATGAACGTCCCTTTGACCTGTTGCAGGTCCTCGAAGAGATCTGCCAGGTGTTTGAGGCTAAATGTGCTCGTAAGGGGATCCTGTTCACCAAAGGAATACCTAGTGATATGGAAGGTTTGCTTTTTGGAGATAGTACACGCTTAAAACAGGTGCTATTTAATCTTATGGATAATGCGGTAAAATTTACGGATAAGGGGGAGATCCGTATCGCTGTTGATCCTGGTGAAAAGCAAATGCATCTCTCGGCGGTGTCATTTTCTATTAGTGACAGTGGCTCGGGCATTCCCTCCCGGCAATTGAATAAGATCTTTGATAGCTTTTACCAAGGGGATTCCACCATAAATAAAAAGCACCTCGGGACCGGCCTGGGGCTACCCATTGCTAAAAAAATAGTGCATGCGATGGGGGGAGACATCGAGGTAGATAGCAAGGTGGGGCATGGCACTACGTTTCATGTTAAAATTCGATTTCCGAGAGTGGATAGGGCAGAGGGCAGCAAGCATGACGATAGGGCAGAGGAACACTATGGCCTGGATCACCTAAGTATATTAGTCATAGACGATGATACTTTTAACCGTGCGCTACTTGAAACCATACTTTTGGATAAGGTTAAGAAAGTAAAGTGCTGCTACAGCGCGGAAGAAGGCCTAAAGGCAATGTCGTCCGAAAAGTACGACGTTATCCTCACGGATATTCATATGCCGGGATTGGATGGAAAGGCCTTACTGAAAAAGATCCAGGCGCACCCCGCGTATGATCAAAGTATACCTGTTATTGCCGTCACGGCCGATGCTACCCGGTCAAAGAAGTGGTGGATAGACCAAGAGGGTTTTGATGATTGTATAACGAAACCCTTTGAGCAGGAGTCTTTGCTGGTCATTATTCGCCAACTTACGGCACAAAAAAACGAGCAACCCAGGCAGGATGGGGCAGTCACAACGTTAGACCTGCAAGCTATTTCCGTTTTTGCCGCAGGTGATCCACAGGTAATGACCAACTTACTGGTGGCATTTCACGATAATGTGACGGATGACTTAAAAATGTTGCAAGATCACTATCGCCATGAACGTTGGTATGATCTTAAAGAACAAGCGCATAAAATGATCTCCTCTTTTGGGCAGTTGAAAGTCCACGAAGTGGTCCACCTGTTACGATCCATAGAAAAGAATTGGACCCAGGGCGTGCATGACTATTCTAGGATCATGAACGACCTATCTTCCAGGATAGAAGAGACTCTTCTATTGGTCAAAGATAAGATCAGTGAGCTAAGGAGTGAGTTAGCGCCCAGTGAGGCAGAATAAATCAACCATCGGATAGCTGCTGGCAGAGATACCTGCCTAGCTCCACCCGATGGTCAATCACACACAAACGTTGATTTTACGCAATCAACACGGCTCACAGCTCAATGTTGAACTGTCGTATTTTTTTATAAAGCGTTTTCCTATCTATGTTTAGTATTTTAGCAGCTTTTGATTTATTGTAGCGAGTCTCCATCAAGGCTGAAAGTATGGTTTCCTTCTCTTTGCTCGCCGCTATATCTTTAAGGTCAAAAGGGTTTTTACTTGGTGCCTGGGCCTCGGTGGGATCTTTTTTAGTACTTTTTTCCAAAAGTTCTTGTGGCAAGTCGTGTAAGGCTACCAGGTCACCGGAAGCAAAGAGAACGGAACGTTTGATCACATTTTTAAGCTCCCGGAGGTTTCCCGGCCAGTGATGTTGCCGGAGATGCTGCAAAGCCACAGGACCAAATCCTTTTACGTTCTTGTTAAGTGCCTTGTTGGCCATGTCGAGAAAATGGTAGGCAAATGCATCTATATCTTCTTTTCTTTCCCGGAGGGGAGGGATCTCGATGGCAAATTCATTGAGACGGTGGTACAGGTCTTCTCGAAACCTTCCGTTTTCGGCAGAGGTTTTTAGGGCATCATTGGTAGCTGCAATTAACCTTACATCTACTTCGATGTTTTGTGTGCCTCCTAGCTTTCGTATGGATCGTTCTTGGATGGCCCTCAGCAATTGTACTTGGATCTCATAGGAGAGATTCCCGATCTCATCGAGGAACAACGTGCCGCCGTTAGCCATTTCGAAGCACCCTGTCTTGTCCGCATATGCCCCGGTAAATGCTCCTTTTACATGGCCGAACAGCTCACTGCCGGCTATATCTTTTGGCAACGCGCCGCAGTCAACAGCTACGAAGGGTTGATCCTTCCTGTGGCTTTTGTTATGGATCAGCCGGCTCACGTATTCTTTTCCAGTGCCACTTTCGCCGGTTATGATCACCGACATCTCGGTGGGAGCTACTAAATCGGCATATTTTTCGATTTCCTGGGCGGCGGCGCTGTGGCTTTTTACAAAAGAATCACTTTTCACTTCGTGGGAAGTACTCGACCGTGGTTCTAGCGTGTTTTTGATGACAGCCAGCAGTTCTTCAGGGTCAATAGGCTTGCTGATATAGTCTTTTGCACCGGATTTCATAGCCTCCACGGCTGATTTTACATCGCCATATCCCGTCATTAAGATCACAGGCAGATCGACTTGGGTCTGTTTCACCTCTCTTAAAAGGTCGGTTCCGTAGTGGTCGGGAAGTCTAAGGTCCGTGAGGAGCAGGTCGTAGTGGTTTTTTTTAAGTTTTGCCATACCTGTCTGCCCATTCATAGCCGAATCCACTTTATAAAATCTACCCAGGAAGGTCTTGAGCATTAAGTTAAACGAACTATCATCATCAATTACCAAGAGGTTCTTCATATAAGCAAACGCTTTTTTGATCAAAGAGTAGACCGAAGCGGATATACGTTTATACCTCGAAAGCCTCGATCTTAATTTTTCAGTTCATCCCTGTAATCCTAATAACCTGGCCGGCTATTGCAAGAGATACACGAGGACAAATTTGTCGTGTTAAGAAGGGCAATTGGGGTTTTTTGGTCCGCTTACTTAACTGTATAGTAAAATTGAAGATACTGTGGGGTTTTTTGAATTTATTTTCGATATACAGCAGTTTAATAGGTTTGATTCAAAAAAAAGAGGTATAACATACTCGTTATACCTCTTCGGCTTAGTATTTAGGTCAATTAAAAGGGTAATGGGGGTAAGGTCGCAGTGGTTTAGTTGTCCTCTTTTGTTTCGAGCAGTTTGCCGTCTTTGTCGTAGATCAATAGAAGCGCTTTCCCTGTGTTATCTTTTACCTTCACTTGGTAGTCAACGGCTCCTTCCGTCGTTTCGCTTGGCACTTCGTACACCTTTACCAAGGCCCAGGCAGCATACTCGCTGGTGCCAACTGCATTTCGTACCGCCTTAGGCAACTCTTCTGCCTTTATTTCCTTTTTGGCTGGGTCCTGTACATACGCATTACCTTCTATTGAAAATGTTAAAGCCGTAAGAGCAACTACTAGGGAGAAGAACATTCTTTTCATGGTTTCTAGGTTTAATAAGTTCATAATTTATTGTTTGGTAAGGTGTAGGACGAAAGGCGTGCCACAATCATTATTTATTAGTAAATAGTTGGTATTCAATGATTTACATATTTTTCAATTTTTCATTGACCCTGCAATTCTGTAGATTTTGTCAACACTATGTGGACAAATACTACAAAGGAGAGCGGTTATGTCAACCTTACCAGTGTGAAGATTCACGAAATGTGAAATTATCACGGTCCACACTTGCATTCATTCTTACATTTGGTATCTTCATGGACACCATGGGAAGAACCATAATAGTGTCTAACAGGCTGCCAGTAAAAGTGACCCGCGATAAAAAAGGCGGGCTGCGTTACAAGCCGAGCGAAGGAGGCCTAGCCACAGGTCTTGGCTCCATTTACAAACAGGGTGATAATATATGGGTCGGCTGGCCGGGCATCCACTTCGATAATGAAAAGGAGGAAAAAGAAGCTGCGGAAAAGCTCAAGGCTGAGAATATGAAGCCCGTTACCCTCACAGAGAATGAAATTGAGCTTTATTATGAAGGGTTTAGTAATGAAACACTATGGCCTACCTTTCACTATTTTGCTCAATATGCATTGTATAAAAAGTCGTATTGGCAAGCGTATGAAAAGGTAAATCAAAAGTTTTGTGATGAGGTAGTAGCTGTAGCCAATGCTGATGATACGATCTGGCTGCACGATTACCAGCTTTTGCTTTTGCCGGGACTGATCCGCGAAAAGCTTCCCGGCGTGAGCATTGGGTTTTTCCTTCATATCCCATTCCCATCGTTCGAGGTATTCCGGCTCCTGCCATGGCGCCGTCAATTACTTGACGGTGTGCTGGGGTCAGATCTTATTGGTTTTCATACCTACGATGATATGCGCCACTTCCTGAGTGCCGTAAGCCGTATTTGCTTCATTAGTAATCATCATGGCCAGCTCAATAAGGATGGACGAACGGTAGAGGTGGACTCCTTTCCCATGGGTATTGATTATGAAAAGTACGCCAGCTCGTCAGCCTCCCCGGATACCTTGAGCCGGGAGGTGAAATACAGGACATCTTTAGGGGATCAAAAGCTGATGCTGTCCATAGATCGGCTGGATTACTCAAAGGGAATACCCGCACGTTTACAGATCTTTGACCTATTCCTCGATAAGTATTCTCAATATTTGGGCAAGGTATCTTTGATGATGGTAGTGGTCCCTTCCCGTGATAGTGTAGGTCAATATCGTGATCTCAAAGAAGAGATCGACCTGCTGGTAGGGCGTATCAATGGGAAGTACGGATCGGTGAACTGGACCCCTATTCATTATTTTTACAGGTCGTTCCCTCTCCATGACCTGTCTGCCTTTTACCGTATGGCGGATGTCGCGTTAGTCACCCCTATGCGTGACGGGATGAACCTGGTATGCAAAGAATATGTAGCAAGTCGGCTGGATAAGCGTGGCGTGCTCATTTTGAGTGAGATGGCCGGGGCTTCAAAAGAGCTTTCTGAGGCGATCATCGTGAACCCGAATGATAAGCACCAAGTAAGAGATGCCATAAAGCGGGCGCTTGAAATGACGGAAGAGGAGCAGGTAAGGCACATGGAGATCATGCAGGCCACGCTCAAAAGATATAACATTCACCATTGGGTAAAGCTATTCATGGAACGGTTGGTGGATGTATTTGATAAACAGCAGAAAATGACGACGAAAATTCTTGATACTACAGCTCAAAAGAAGCTGGTGGATTCCTTCCAGGGCAGTAATAACAAGCTGCTTTTCCTTGATTATGACGGTACCTTGACCGCATTCACTTCAGATCCTAAAGAGGCTGTGCCCGATGAAGAACTCCACGAGATACTAGATTCGTTGTCGAAAAAGAAGAATACCGAGGTGGTAGTGATCAGCGGGCGCGACAGGAATACACTGGAAAGCTGGCTTGGTCGCCATAAGGTGGAGTTTGTTGCGGAGCATGGTGTCTGGTTAAAAAGTAAAGACGAACCTTGGAAAACCAGCGATAACCTTGACAATTCCTGGAAAGATGACATACGACCGGTACTTGAGATCTATGTAAACAAGACGCCAGGCTCTTTTATAGAGGAAAAAGACTACTCTATCGTTTGGCACTATCGAAAGGTGGAAGCCGGGTTAGGAGAACTTCGCTCACGTGAGATCATCAGCCACCTGAAATACCTGGCGGTAAACATGAACCTCCAGGTGCTGGAGGGGAATAAAGTGGTAGAAATTAAAAACTTGGAAATAAACAAAGGCAAAGCCGCCGCCAAATGGGTAATTAATGCTAATAATACCGATTTTATCTTGGCCATCGGCGACGACGCCACGGACGAAGATACTTTCAAAGCTATGCCAGAGCATGCCTACACCATCAAAGTGGGGGATAACCGGTCTGCGGCTAAGTTCAGCATCCAAGAGCCGAAAGCCGTGCGAACTTTACTCAAGCAGTTAATTGCGGAAACTTGATCGCTAGGTGATTGATATAAGTCGGCAGTAGGCAAAAGGCAGTAGGCAATAGTAAGGGCGCTCTTGAAAATTTTCTTTGATCAGAAAACGTTTGATTTTGGTCAATAAGGCTATATTTTGAAATGTTTCGGGTACGGGTAATGGGAGCCTCAAAATGAGCAATATACTCGGGGGTTGCGGTTCTAAGTCCAGTTTTCATTTTCTTTTGCACACCCATGCCATAAGCATCCCTTCGGGGAAAGAAAACGAAATAAAAGAAAAGGGCGCCGGTCACCAAGCCCATTATCCCCTCAAAACGCACTGCCAGCCCCTATGGGCCGCTTACCCACAGGGCTCAAATGTTCCGGATTGTTCCTGGATGTCTTCCCTTCTTATGCCACTTGAATTTTCAATGATGCCCTACTTAAGATCATAGGTTTACCCCAAAAAACTGAGTAATATACCCGCGGCCACCGCGCTGCCGATTACCCCGGAAACATTAGGAGCCATAGCATGCATGAGCAGGTGGTTACTCGAATTGTATTTTAATCCTTCATGCTGGACTACGCGGGCACTGTCCGGTACGGCAGATACACCGGCTGCACCAATGAGAGGATTGATCTTATTCTCACCCTTAAGGAACAAATTCATGAATTTGGCAAACAGGAGCCCGCCTGTAGTAGCGACAATAAAGGACCCTGCCCCGAGGAAAAAGATTTTCAAGGAATCAAATGTAAGGAATACATCGGCTTGTGTGGAGGCTCCCACCGTCACCCCGAGTAATATGGTAACGATGTCTATCATTTTGGTCCTTGCCGTATCCGCTAACCGTTCTGTTCTCCCGGACTCTTTTAAAATGTTACCAAAGAACAGCATTCCCAGCAGGGGTAAGGCTGACGGTGCGATGAATGTGGTCAATAATAGCCCAATGATAGGGAAGAATATCTTTTCCTTTTTTGATACGGCCCTAGGAGGTTTCATTTTTATCGCTCTTTCCTTTTTATTGGTCAATAGCCTCATGATGGGCGGTTGGATCACCGGTACCAGTGCCATGTAAGAATAAGCTGCTATGGCGATCGGGCCGATCAGGTTTTGCGTATTGTTCAGCCCGTTGGCAAGTTTGGAAGAAAGAAAAATCGCCGTAGGACCGTCTGCACCACCGATGATGCCTATCGCTCCCGACTCTTGCAGGCTGAATCCTAATGCGATCGCCCCAATAAAGGTTAAGAAAACACCAATTTGGGCGGCGGCCCCTAGCAACATTAATTTTGGATTAGAGATCAGCGAAGAAAAATCGGTCATGGCCCCGATCCCCAGGAAGATCAATGGCGGGTAGATCCCTTTTACCACACCGAAGTACAGGTAATTCAGGACCGACCCGGTTTCGTAGATCCCAACTTGGTTTCCGGCCACAAACGGGATATTACCGATCAATATTCCCGTGCCAATAGGGATCAGGAGCAAAGGCTCATAATTATATTCTATAGCCAGCCAGATGAAAAACAATCCCACCACGATCATGATCAAATGGGCCAGGGTAAGGTTGGCAAAACCCGTATATCCAAGGAAAGTACGGATACCTTCGATGGCATTTTCCACCATACTGGCATTACCCGTACTGGCATCGGTTTGCAGGGGTACGTGGTTCAAGACTTGGGCTAGGGCAAAACCGCTTACTACTAGGATCAAAAATAAGGCAGCGATTATTGGATAAGATCTTTTTATAATCATAGGATTTAAATGATTTCCAGTAACTGGTCGCCTTGTAATACGGTACTGTTTTCCTGGACTTTAATGGATTGTACTTTGCCGGAGGATTCTGCTAAGATGGTATTTTCCATTTTCATGGCTTCCAGGATCATAAGCGCGTCTCCCGTCTTGACTTCGTCTCCCTCCTTTACCAAGATCTTTAAAACAGTGCCCGGCAAGGGAGCAGAGATCTTTCTTGTAGAGGCATTTGTGCTTAGATTATCAACCCGCTGCACAGGTTTGGTCCCGCCCCTGACCAGGACGGGGGTTTTAGACGTTTTAACTTCCTTTTCCATTTCCACCTCGTAGCTCGACCCATTCACCTCCAACCGGATAATATTGGCTTCGGTTTCCTTGATGTTTACATGGTATTCGTTCCCATGTATTTTAAATTTGTAATTTTTCATTACGGTGTTTTTTGTTTTTTAGCAGCCCGGGCATATTCTCCTCCATGTTCTGTATGGAGATAGGATACTTGATGGTGCTGGTTCATTGATTCGGTTAATTCCAACTTCTCCTCTTACGGAGATTATGCGTTGTATAGATCTTTGAGCTCCAAGGGCTATAATCTTTTTTGGACTTATGGATGGTGAGGATAGGGTTTTCCTCGTCATGGATCTGATCTAAGTAAGCATGAATTGCGGCCGCTATCGCCGCAATCTCTTCTCCTGTATGAACCGATGGCTGCACCTCTCCCTGTTCCTTTTCTTTTTTTGGTACCGGGCGATTGATCACATAGGTCAATAACGCCGGCACCGCATATTGAAATACAGCGAACAGCAAAAGCAAGGAAGTAAAAATGATCAATAACCCCACGATCAATATCACCATCCCCTCCTGTAATTGGGCATTTAAGATCAGTGTTATCATGATGCTGATGTTATCTATAATGGGATATTATTGTGTTTTTTCGCTGGGTTAAATTCCTTTTTGCTGGAAAGGGTTTCTAGCGCCCTGGTAATTCTGAACCTTGTATTCCTAGGCTCTATGATATCATCGATAAAACCGTATTTTGCTGCCTGGTAGGGGTTAGCGAACTCCTCTAGGTACTCGTGCTCTTTTTCAGTGATATACTTTTCTTTTTCCTGCTCATCTTCGATTGCAGCGATTTTCTTTCCTTCCAGCACTTCGATGGCTCCCTTGGCGCCCATCACGGCTATTTCTGCCGTAGGCCAGGCATAGTTCAGGTCTCCTCTTAGCTGTTTACAGCTCATGACATCATGAGCGCCGCCGTAGGACTTCCGGAGGGTGATCGTAATTTTGGGTACGGTAGCTTCACCATAGGCAAAGAGTAGTTTTGCGCCGTGCAGTATAATACCGCCGTACTCTTGCCCACTGCCGGGTAAGAACCCGGGTACATCCACTAGCGTAACAAGTGGGATGTTAAAAGCATCGCAAAACCTTACAAATCGGGCAGCTTTGCGCGAGGCGTCAATATCAAGCACACCGGCCAAGAACATGGGTTGGTTAGCTATAATGCCCACGGGCTTACCATTGAACCGCGCGAACCCGATCACGATGTTTTTAGCATAATTGCGCTGTACCTCCATGAATTCTCCATAATCCACCGTAGCGCGGATCACGTCTTTGACGTTGTAAGGCTTGTTAGGATTATCCGGGATGATCTCGTTCAGCTGATCTTCCAAGCGATCTATCGGGTCGGTACATTCGATCTCAGGCGGGTCTTCCAGGTTATTCTGGGGCAAGTAAGACATAAGCTTGCGGATAAGCAGGATGCCTTCTTCTTCATTTTCAGCTAAGAAATGGGACACCCCGGAGCGTGTGGCATGAACATTGGCCCCGCCGAGGTCTTCCGTGCTGATAACCTCTCCTGTGACCGTTTGCACCACTTTTGGCCCGGTAACGAACATGTAGGAGGTGTCTTCGGTCATCATGATGAAATCTGTCAGTGCCGGCGAGTATACGGCTCCACCGGCGCAAGGCCCGAATATGGCCGATACCTGGGGCACTACGCCTGAAGCCATGATATTCCGTTGAAAGATCTCGGCATAACCGGCCAGCGATCGTACACCCTCTTGGATACGAGCGCCCCCCGAGTCATTCAGCCCAATGACCGGGGCGCCTACCTTCATGGCTTGGTCCAGGATCTTGCAGATCTTAGAAGCAAAAGTCTCGGAAAGTGAACCGCCGAAAACGGTAAAATCTTGGGAAAATACATAAACCACTCTCCCGTCTATCGTTCCCCGGCCGGTGACCACCCCGTCGGAATAATACTTAAGTTTGTCCAAGCCAAATGAAAAAGTACGATGTGTTACAAACATATCGTACTCTTCGAAGCTGCCTTCATCCAGCAAAATTTGTATTCTTTCCCGGGCGGTGAGTTTTCCTTTTTGGTGCTGGGCCTCAATTCGCTTTTCACCTCCACCCAACCGGGCTTCTTCTCGTTTATCAACGAGTTCTTTTATCTTTTCAGTATTGGTGGACATTGTGCTAATGTTTAGTGTTTGGGTGGGGAACGTTATCCTTTATTTTCACATAACTCCGTAAGGACACCATTGGTGGATTTAGGGTGGAGGAAGGCAATGTCCAGGCCTTCTGCCCCTTTGCGAGGCGCTTCATCGATCAGTCTTACCCCTTTAGAAGCGGCATCGGAAAGCTGCTGCTCTATATTGTTGACTGCAAATGCCAAATGATGAATGCCTTCGCCCTTCTTCTCGATAAATTTACCAATAGGTCCATCCGGGGAGGTGCTTTCAAGGAGTTCGATCTTCGTTTGCCCAATTTTAAAAAAAGCGGTCTTCACCTTTTGGTCGGGCACTTCCTCGATAGAATAGCAGGTTAAGCCCAATGTTTCTTCGTAAAACTTAATAGCCGCATCCATATCTTTAACGGCTATCCCGATGTGTTCAATGTAGTTCAACTCCATGTTTTTTCTTTCTTTACAGTTATCTTTTACCTGTGGATTACTAGGCGCAAATTTGATGAGGAACCTAATAAATAATTATGTCTTTTGTCAGGTTTCCAGGTAACATTTATAAGGTTGTGTTTCTATCCATTTATTGGTAAAACAGCTTTTGAAAGTGTTTTGTCGAGTGCTTGGGAATGCATACGATTGAAATGCGTGAAGAGTGGGTTTATGGCTTTGGCGCAGTTTGTGAAGGGGTGAATACGACAGCTTAGCCTGTCAATTTTTAGTTGAAATTATTTAGATATGAAGATTAACTAGCAGGACTACTTGTTTTGACTAGATAAAGAAACTGGCCTAGTAAAGTGCTAAGAACGTTGATTATTCAAGATCTTGACCTCGTAATTATCATTCATCAATTTAGGGTTACCTTTAACTGCCCTGGCAGATACACGACTGACTTTATTACTCTTTAATCAAAATTTTTTAATAGAATCCTGCCTATGAGGCTATTTTTTTAGGATCGTGACACGCTTTCATTGTGTATAAATCATTTTTTACAAGAGACCTACAAAACATTTTTATACTTCATGCTTTTTACAACTCGAATCAACAACCTTAATTATTTTTCGCCAAAGTAAAGACCTAAGAAATAACAGCCAGTCAACGGTCCTTCTTATTTAATTTTTTCATCGATGACCCGATACTCCACAATCATACTCTTATTTTGGATGACAAGCGTCACCACCCAAGCCCAAGATTTTCGCCGCTTCAAAGTTGCGCTGGGCATTCCATTTGCTCCTGTCACGTCGGACCAGTTTGACTATTATGGAGGGTTTTACTTGGAGCCGGCTGTCCGCTTGAAAGATGACCTCTCACTCGGTATTTATTTGGCCATCATGGAGTCAGATGACGATTCGAATGATAACCCCAATATCAATTCATCCGAGACCGCCGCTTTCTTTTCGACCGCTTTTGTTTTGGATAAGTATACCAGCCTCGGGCGGCCCAAGACTTTTTATGGACTGATGCTGGGTACGGTCTTTCACTCCTTTGAAACGATCCAACGTCCATTCCTTACGAATAACGGGGTATTAGGGGGAGAGATCTTGTATGAAGACAGGACGGGGGTACTTATAGCACCTCGCATAGGCGCCACTTTTGGACCTTTACAAATGACTATGATGTACCAGTTCATGACCAATGAGTTACCCGGTTTATTGACTATGCAAGCCGGTGTGGAGATCGGTGGTGGAAGGAAAAAGAAAAAATGAATGATGAAATGGGACAATGGCGAGATCACTGAAGGACCGGAAGAAAACAGCTGTGGTGATTTTCGGAACCTGGTGGGTGAGTGGCGCTTTATTAACGACCAAGCTACTATTGTATGGACCCTCGAGCGTGATCGCGATGATCCTTCCATTATTATTGATCAAACAGATACCCTTAACATATTCCTTTTAGAAAGTGACACATTGGTATTAGGAGATGAAAGCGAATGGCTGTCATTTGTGCCTAAATAATTAGTCCTTGGGTGAACTTGGGAAACGCAGCTATTTTGGCTGTGGGGACAGACCTGGGTTGAAGATAGTGATATGTTTTATAGCTCGGCATTAAGTAAATTCGTACTATGGCTGAGCGCACGCACATACCCCAAGTCCATACCATTAGAGATTTTTTTAGGCTGCTCCGGTTTGGTGAGCCCACGGGAGAAGAGATCTCGGTTACGCGGGTCGAAGATCAACCCAAGAATAAACGTACCGAGGTTCCCCTTTTCAGGAGTAACATTTACAGGATCATCTTCCTGGTGGATTCGGAGGTAGAATGGAATCTCCCGAATCAAAGGATCTCTGCTACTAGCCAGTGTATCTACTTTGCCTACCCGGGGAAATTAGAGAGTTGGAAAGCCAACCCGAACAACAAGGGCTACGTGGTATGTTTCAACGAGGAGTTTTCCAAGGGCTACGACAAATCCCAATCCATAGACCAGGCGTTTCCTTTTTTTAATTTTGAAGGAAGATCACTCCTTTATTTAACGAGAGAAGAAGCAGAACAGCTCCAGCCTATTGTACAGCGAATGCTGAAAGAGGGCGAAAGTTTCGCTCCGGACCGGAAACTTATGTTGAAATATTTGCTGTTTCAATACCTTATCATGATCCACCGTATTTATAAACAGAGTGAGGAAGAATTGCCACCGGTGATACGCAACAGTACTTCTATCTACAATAATTTTAAAAGAGAATTGGACCTATACTTTGCAGACCTGGCTGAGGGCCGTGAGACCAGGCAGGTATCTGTCGGTACAATTGCCGATCGTTTGGCCCTAACTCCCGCTTATTTAGGAACTGTCATCAAGGATCTTACCGGTAAGACGGCCGTGGGCCATATCACGGAAAAGACCATCTTAGAGGCCAAAAGTTACCTTCTTCATACAGATCTTCAAATGTCTGAGATCTCCCATAGATTAGGTTTTAACAACTCTTCCTATTTCGCGCGTTTTTTCCGGAAGAACACCGGGGAGACTCCAAAAAGCTACCAGGCGTTGCAAAAGGCCGAGGTCGTTATTTGATCAGTGGACCACGAGTTACTATTTGTTTACGCCGATGGGAAGTCAAAACCTAAGACTAGTCGGCTTACCAGCAAGATGAATAAATTTGATGGAAAAGAAACTCCTTTTGGATCATTTCTTAAGTTTACGGCTCATGAATTGAAGAAGGGTTTATCTAATTTAAGGTTTGTGGAAGCATATTGGCCACTAAAATTGAAATGGTCAACAAAATAAAAGCCGTGTGATATCGAATAATATCTTAATGAAAAAGGCGTATACATTCTTGTTTCTACTAAGTACGATGTACTTACAGGCTGTTGCACAGGCAGATACTTCCCGGGTGGTTTCCTCTTTTATATACGTGGAGAGTGACACGCTGAGTGATTACGAAATTTTGGGCTTTACACTTAAGACTCCAACAAGTGCTCCCATAGATTGGCAATCGGGCCGGATCAGGCCATTGCAGCAAGATTCAACGACCAGGTTCCTGATCAAAGTGGATGTCCCCGTGGAGATTTCAAAAAGTGTGGATGAATTGGAGTGTATAGGGATTGCCAAAAGGCCTTATGGGATGTGGAACTGGCTACTCCCTAAGCATAAGAGAACGGTTGAGATTCCCTACGGGGGTGTGGCTTTGAGCGTGATCAAGCTTGAAATTAAATCGAACCCCACAGGCGCGGAGGTTTACCTGGTGCCCATCAGGGTGTGGGATAAACGTTTCGAGGGTACCGAGTTGGAAAACAGCATCGATGACATGGAACTTTACAAAGTAAATACGTCTGTTACGGATACATTTGTGCGCATCGATCAAACGGTCTTTAAGATCGTTTTTCATGTAAATGGTAAGTTTAGAACCATCATCCATCGCCCACAGCCCCAGTCGATCGAACCGGTGCAATCCGTAAGTATACAGTTTTAAATGAAAGAATTAGGCAAAGTATTTTCAGGCATTTCAGCAACTTTCGCCTTAATACCGGGAATGACCATCCTGGTCACAAACCTGGGTGTTCCCCCGGGAGCTTCGCAGGTGGTTTTTGGAGCTTCCATTGAGTCTGTTTGCGTATTAGTCCTTTTAACGCTATGGGTCAACAAACAAAAGATCAAGCGGCTTGCCACCCGGTTGATCACAAAATATACAATCATCCTGGGGATCGCTTTTGTGACCCTATTCATTTCATACCTTTTCCTTTATGGCTATTACGTAGAAGAGATCCCACATACGGCTGATCTTCTCTTTCCGATTTGGCCGGATGGAGAGCTGGCAGAAGGCCTTCAAATGCATGGGGGCCAATTGAGGCTGGTAGAAGCATGGGGCCGGGACGATGTTTACAAGGTCATTCAAAGCTCTTCCCCGGTAGCGGTTCAGCTTACCATCATCCTTTTTTTGCTCAACTACATGGGGATCTTTGTGATGCTCACAGCAGGTTTCGGGATTTTGGGGATTAAAGTCACTTCATTGACTGGGCAAAAGACAAAATAAAGTGGGGATTGAGAGCCGGTACCCTAGGGCTTTCTTTAGCAAGAAGTACTCCCTGTTTTTAGGTACTAGAGTAGGGTGTCCTTGAAAATTGAATTTGACTGGAGAACGTTTAATTTTGGCAAATTAAGCATTGTTTTTAAGATGTCTCGGGTAATGCAAACCTCGCAATGAGCAGT
>JANQLQ010000178.1 GCA_028280565.1 Fulvivirga sp. | reverse complement strand
CCAACCCCTATGGCCTGCTTACCCACATGCCTCAAATGTGCCGCGCTGTTCCTGGATGTCTCCCCTCCACACGCCATTTGAATTTTCAATGGTGCCCTGAAGTATTTATGAATAAAATACTTCACGGTGGATCTAAACAGTACCAGGTTCAAAGAACCTGTACATTCCTAATCACGGGTTTGGAAAACCCGCTCCATAGGGTGCCTTATGGAACGTGTGCTGGATGGACTACTGGGGGGTTGAGTTTTTCATGACTCAATACCCAGTAACAATTACTAAAAGCAAAAAAGATAAAACCCCGCTAGTACCCGGCTGCCTGTCCATCTTTCCTGGATTCGGAAGCCCCGTAGTACACCCCATTTTCGGCGTCCCACATAATGGCCTGGTAGCCTCCATAGCTCCCCCGGCTATAACCTACCCTATGCCCTTTGCCCATCAAGTTACGGATCACTTGGTAATCAATGCCTGACTCTAACAGCACCTGTCCACCATCTGTCATGGTGCCGCCTGTGGGTTGGGAAGAGCCGGTGTGTTGCATGCGTGGAGCGTCACCGGTTTCCTGTAGATTCATGCCGAAATCGACCAGGTTCATCACTACTTGGGCATGACCTTGGGGTTGCATGGCGCCACCCATCAAACCAAAACTGACCCAAGGCTTGCCATCTTTCGTAATGAAGGCGGGAATGATGGTGTGAAAAGGTCTTTTACTCGGTTCTATCACATTGTAATGCCCTTCTTCTAATGAAAATAGCTCTCCACGATCTTGCAGCATAAACCCGAGGCCGGGAGGCACCATGCCGGAGCCCATGCCTCGGTAGTTACTTTGGATCAAGGAAACCATATTCCCTTCTTTGTCCGCCGTGGTCATGTAAATGGTATTGCCTTGCTCTAGCTTACCGGCATCATACCTGCGGCTGGCGCGGTCCGGGGATACCAGTTTCCTGCGTTCTTCCGCATATTCCTTTGAGATCAATTGGGCTACAGGTAGCTGGTTAAACGCCGGGTCGGCATAATACTTGGCCCGGTCCTCGAAGGCAAGTTTCTTAGCTTCTGTGAAATAATGGATGTAGTCTGTGCTGCCGAATCCCATGGCTTTTACATCATAACCCTCCATGATATTCAAGATCTGCAATGCAGCGATCCCCTGGCCATTCGGGGGGAGCTCCCACACATCATAACCACGGTAGTTCGTTGAAACGGGTTCTACCCACTCCGATTTATGATCGGATAGGTCACGTTTACTCAAAAAACCTCCTTCTGATTGGATAAAATCCGCGATGGTTTTGGCAATTTCCCCTTTGTAAAAAGCATCCCTTCCCCCTTTGGCTATTTTCTCATACGTGTTGGCCAGGTTGGGATTTTTAAATACATCCCCCTTTTTTAAAGGCTGTCCGTTCGGCATGTAGGTATCGGCGAAATTAGGATAGTCTTTAAAGCGACGGGCTGATGCCGTAAGGTAGTACCCGATAAGCTCGGTGACCGGGAAACCTTCACGGGCATAGGCAATGGCCGGCGCTAAGACCTTGTCCATTTCCAGGGTGCCAAATTTGCCATGCAATTCAAACCAGCCGTCTACTGCCCCGGGAACACTCACCGGCAATGGACCGTGAGATGGTATTTTGTCCATCCCTTTATCGGTAAAGTATTGTAAAGTCAACTTTGACGGGGAACGTCCGCTGGCATTTAAGCCGTATAGCTTTTGGTCTTTGGCACTCCAAACGATAGCGAAAAGATCGCCGCCAATACCACAGCCTGTGGGTTCCATTAGCCCAAGCGCTGCATTTGCTGCAATGGCCGCGTCTATGGCATTACCGCCTTGCTTTAGGATATCAAGACCTATTTGCGTAGCCAAAGGATGACTGGTAGCCACCATCCCGTTTTTGGCGATCACTTCAGACCGCGTAGCAAAATTGTGGCCGGTAATACGGTCTTGGCTTTGTAGTGCAATACTATTTAGTGTAAGTATTACCGTTAGAAATTGGGGTATAAGTTTTTTCATGACATCATGCTTAGGTTTACTATTTTTTCGTCGAGGTGGAGGTTAAAACCTAAAAATAACAAAATATACCTTTTCTTGCATTGCCGAAGATGGCGCAGGTGCCCTGGGCCTTGTAAATAATAAAATCCCCGGCAAGTTTACTGGGGTTAGCCTAGCAGGTTCAAGGCACCTGCATATTGCTAGGCACAGGTTTGGAAGACCTACGCTCGGCCGGTTACCGGCCAGCTATCACTCAATAGCCATCACTAAAGCCCTTTTATCGAAACAAAACTTAAAAAAACGCTTCCCTTGAGGGGTTTGAACATGATGTGTATCCCTTCATTGGGCTTTGTTTTAAGCCTGAACCGGTATTCGTTCGCGTGAAATTCATCCAATTGGGCTACGGTTAAAATATGTTGATCATTCGCCAGTACCTGGAATGAGCGATCAGCCTTTTGCAGGTGATCATCGCCTTCCGCACCTAAATTGTACGCTAATTTTTCCCGGGCTTTTTGGGAATAGACCTCGGCAAAGCCTAACCTTACTTCGTACCAGCCGTCCGGAACATCGGCTCTAAAGCCCTGGATTGAGTCCCGGTGCGTTTGGTACAAGGGTTCATTGTTTGAGCCGAATATTTCTACGTCAGTGCCTACCCTTTGTCCGTCCCAAGTCGTGAGCCGGGTACCTCCTACGTATCCTAGCGAACCCTCGGAATATTCACGCTCGGGCAACCAAATTTCATGGGTGATGTCATCTTCAAAATAAAAATGAGCACCTAAATTCATATGAATATCGATCTGCCCGGCAGTAAGAGAGGATAATGATGCGGGAATAACCTCGACTTTAAAAAGACCTTCTTTCGTGAGGGCCTGGCCCCCGGCTACGCAAGCAATTGTCAAGGTGTTATGCCCATTTTCAAAGGGTACGGGTACCAGGGCATGATGATCTTTAATGGTGAATTCACCGATTGACCTGCCATTTAACCTTACGTTTATCGTAGGCTGATTGGAAAAAATAAAAACCGGCTGTTCCAGCTTGTTTTGCTTATTGGCAAATCCCTTTCTATGGCGCCAATCCAGGCTGCCGATCTCCAGGTATGGCTTTTTGCTCAAGGCGGCTTGGTAAAAGAGATAGCTATCTTTTGGGCTCCTGTCTTGGTTTAACAAGCCTTTGCTGTTGATGTGGGGAACAGCATCCCGGCGGCCTTCAGAATTGAAATCGGCAAAGTTCCACACCGTGCCTCCCATGACGTGAGGCCGTTCTTCGATCTGCCGATAGTAGCTGGCGTGGATGGCCGTTTGCCATTCGACGGAGAAATCAAATCTTTTTGGGGTAGTGGCCCTGGTCCTTTTGTCGCTACCTCCGCCGTATTCTGCTAAGATGATCCCTTTGCCCGGGTGTTCCCGGTGGAACCGGTCTAGGAAATCGCCTGCCTTAGACATATCCGTACCGTACCACCCGAAATATAGGTTCCAGCCTACAATGTCAGTGATGTCGTTCAGGCCGGCTTTGTTGTACAATCCGTAGTTGGCATGATGAGCAATAGTGGTCCAGCGCTGGGGGTCTTCGGCTTTGCAAAGGTCATGAAGGGTTTGTGCTAATGTGCTCACGGCGTTGATATAGGTTTCTTTATCTACACCGGGGTTATCTTGCAGGCCGTTATTCACTTTAAGTAGTACCTCGTTCATAAATCCCCACATGATCACGCTGGGGTGATTGTAATGCTGGCGGATCATCTCCTTGACCCTGTTTTGAGCGTTGGCCGTAAACTCGTTGGAGAGGGTAATGGAATTGACAATGGGGATCTCCTCCCAAGCCAGTATTCCTAACTCATCGCATGCCTCCAAAAGCGCCGGGTCTTGTGGGTAATGGGCGATCCGGATAAAATTACCGCCCATGGCTTTCAGAATCTCGATATCACGGCGATGCAGCGCATTATCCATTGCATTACCCAGCCCCGGGTGATCTTGGTGGCGATTGGCGCCGATCAGTTTCATGGGCTGCCCATTGAGGTAAAAGGACCGGTCTGGGCCCATTTCAAACCATCTCAGTCCGGTTTTTGTGCTAAAGCTATCCAAGATCTTGCCCGTTTTATTGTCTACTAACTGCACCTCTGTGGTGTACAAATACGGGTCAGCAGGAGACCACAGGTGGGGTTGGGGTACTTCCAGTTCCATGGTAATGCTTAAGGTCTCCCCGGGGTTAACTGTAAGCTTTTCTTTCTTTCCAGTAATGAGCGTATGTTCGCGGTCAAAGATCCTGGCCACTACCTCGCACCTTTTATATTTCGTATCGGTAATGTTTTTGATCATGGCCCTCGCTTGTACCCGGGCAGTTTCCCGGGTGACTGCCGGTGTACCTACATAAATGCCTTTCGTACTTCCATCCGTAACATCAAAATGCAGGCCGGGCTTACGGACCAGCCAAACGTCACGGTAAATGCCACCATAAAATGAAAAATCACCGGAAAGCGGGGGCACATTTCGGTCATGACGATTATTTACTTTGACCAATAGGGTATTGACTTCGTCAAAACGTGCAAAAGGCGTAATGTCTACGACAAAAGCTGTGTAGCCCCCGGTATGCTCCCCTGCCTTTTTGCCATTGACAAACACGGTCGTATGCTGGTTGGCTCCTTCAAAAACCAAATAGAGTTGGTTATTTGTCGCTTTGGGCAGTAAAAGCTCTTTTTTATACCAGCCCGTACCACGGTAATATCCTTTTTCTTCGTCGTTGACGTCCTCACGGTTCCAGGTATGGGGTAAGTTTGTAGGACTCCACCCTGTGAGGTCTTTTAATTCCTCGGGAGATGACCGGTCGGTCTTGATAAAATGCCAACTGGGATTTAACGTAACGTGCTGTGAAAAAGCCGGGGCAATAAATGCCATCATCCAGAGATAACTTGATAGCAGTAGATTTTTCATTTTTTATGGGTTTACCAGGAAGCTAAAGCTCCTGAGGTCTAAGAAATAACTAAAACTTTTTCCTGGTAGATCAGTGAAGTGTTGTCGGAACCGCTCCAGTCGCCACTTTTTGAAAAGACTCCTCTCGATCACGCAGGATTTGGAAGGGAAGGATCACCTGCTTTTGGATCGAGGTTCAAGTATAAAACTAAATTTTGTGTAAAAAAAGTACTTTCTTTTAAGATGGACTGGAAGATCCTTATTCAGCTCTTCCCAAAGTTTTTAACCCATAAAAGTATTTTTCATTTCTTTCAGCTTTTGTGTTTGCCTTGTGCGTTGCAGGGAATCCACTAGGACTACTTTTTCAAATTTAAGTCATTGATAATGAAGTTTTTAGTTTCAAACCTAGTGCCAGCGAGTTGCAAAGGATGGATGATCCACGTCCTGTTCTAAATCCATCCAAAAACCTATACCTAAGAAGGTCATTCCTTATTTATAACATCGTCATTCCTTGCAGCCTGTGCGTTGGGCCAGGCGTGACAAGGAATCTGCGAAGTCGTGAAACGAAAACCCAGTACACTTAAAAAAAAGGTTCACATTCAACGACACAGCAGATTCCTGCTCTCGCGCATCGCTCACCCT
>JANQLQ010000246.1 GCA_028280565.1 Fulvivirga sp. | reverse complement strand
CGCCAGCCTACCTATGACAACCCTGTTCTTATCGTCATTGCGAACCCAGCGCTGGTTTGGAGAGCTAGCGGTGAAGCAATCCCCTGCTCGAGAAGCGGTAGCAAAGTCTATGCGGTATATCTCGTGGAGGGGATGGCTTCGTAGCCCCTGCACGAGCATCGCCAGCCTCGCCATGACGATCCGTTTTTTAGCCTGTCATTCCAACTCCAAGCATTTTCATGAAAATGTGCTTATTCGCGATGACAACCCTCTTTTTTATCAAGTCATCCTAACTTCAAGTATGTCTTAAAACTGGACTGCACCGACCAATATTCAACGCCTGAACTCTGCTATGACCGGGTAATGATCCGACAAATAAAAAGCTTCTGCATTGTTCTGAACCCTGGCATGGATGCATTTCTTTCCTAAAATGGCAGAGGTTAAGATATAATCTATGCGTGTTGAGTTCTTACTTCTCTCCTCTCCCTTCTTTTTTTCGAAAACCTGTGTAGGATAACTCACCCGTTGGTCCCAGCCCGAGGTAAACTTTTGAACTACATCAATTAAAGGAAAGCCGAGAAAAGATGATAAGACACCATATTCGAGTTGTCCATGAAATAGGTTCCGTACATGATCGTATTGTTTTTCAGACTGTTTTTTAGCGTCCAAAAGACCGGGATTGTTTTTATACAGGTCAGCATCAAAAGGGGAAACAGCATTGAAATCTCCCAGGACCATAAACTGATCCTGTGTTTTTTCAATCCCAGCTAATTTCTTTAAAATAATGGTCGATTCTTGGCGCCTTTTCTGAAAACTGAACGGTGAAAAGTGTACCACCAAGAAATCAACGCCCCATGTGTTGCAATGCAGCGCCCCATGGTGCATATCTTCTAAAACCCTTTCAACTACCTGTATAGGTTTACTGGAAGTAAGGCCCACAGGGTAGCCGGAGGTTTTGAGGATCTCGGCATACGAATGCCCCCATTTTTTAGCATCCTCCAATAATTTTTCCCGGGTGTATCCGCAGAGTTCCTGTAAGGCCACCACACCCGGTTTTTGGGATTGCATCCATTTGATGAAGTTTTGTTTACGTTCTTCATCTTTACCCCATTCAAAACCATTCCAAATATTGTATGAAATGACCTTTAGGGTACCAGCCCCTGTAGGATCCGCCGCCTGGACATGAACAAAACATGCACTCAAAAAAAATAAGACTGTCGATAACATGCTCGACCATCCATTGGAAAAGATAATATGTTTCATATCGGTAAGTCTATAGATACCTGTTTTCTAGTGATTGATCGGGACATTAAAAAATTATACACATCGGATAACGCTTACAATAGGTTAGGATATTTGTTTTTACTGGTCCACGACCAGGTAGTATCCAATTCTTGTAAAAAAACATCATTTAAACGCTAGAGTTGTGGTCACTGCCGGATGGTCACTGGGCCATATCCCTTTATAGTTAAAATGCATATCGGAATCGACCGCTTGCAGCTCTTTTCCTTTGTAGTATATGTAGTCAATCCGGTAGGTGAGCCTTTCCTTCGTCATGGTAGGAGACGCATAATTGATGCCGGGTCTTATTTCCCTGAAAGAATCGGTAAAGCCGGCTTCCATCATTACTTTGCTTACCGGCCATTCTACTTCCAGCCCGTTATGCCAGCGGGCGGTTTCTGCTGTCCAATCTTTGTGAGAAGGGCTATTGAAATCTCCGCCTATGATCAACGGGACCGCATCTGCCTTTTGAATATGGGGATCCAATATCCGGACGATTTCTTCGATCTCTTTGTGCCGGGTTTCTGCCTCGCCTGCCACTAGTTTTTCAGCGGTGGCTCCCGGGGCGGCACTGTCATTTCTCCAGTCGGGAAGATAGTGTATCCATAAACTGGCAAGGTTGATTTCCTGTCCCTCGCTTAACTGGATGGTTGTGACACCACACCGGAAAGCATCGTAGACGGTCCAGGTGGCCAGGATCGGGTACTTGCTCATAACGGAAATATTAGTGCTGGCCAAGTAAAAATAATACCCCAAGGCATCTGCAATGAGAGGGCCGGAACCATAGGTCTCCTGCATCATCACTATATCTGTGCCGGTATCCTTGATAAAATCAATTACCTGCCGGGGGCCGATCTCTCTCCCGTGCCTGCGTCCTCCATGCCAGATGTTCCACGCCATAAGGTTAAGCGTTTTAACAGGTTGGACTGGGGCCTGGTATCTCTTCGATGCAGGGACCAGCGCTTTGTATTTTTCAGCTACCTGGCCGGCCGTTAAAACGTAATTGTATATATGAAATTCATCCACTGCACCTTCAAATGTTGACGCTTTTTTATGCCTAAGAGGATCATTGGCGATCCCTACAGGCAAAAGACTATTCATATCTCTCAGCCCTCCTGTGTTATATATGGCCACATTCAACCCATCAAAATACATTCGTGCTTCCCTCTTAGCCCTATGGATGGTAAACACGATTTGGTGCCATTCTCCATCGTTAATCTGCTGACGCGGGGCTGTGGGCCTGTAATCCAATTTTGATTTACCATCCCCGATATTCCATGCCCAGCTGCCATCGGGCTGGCAAACAATCGCCCACCCCTTGTGGATGCCGCTAGTTCGGCTGATCCCAAATTCATGATTTGTAGTAAAGTCTTTGACCTCCCCGGAATTCCAATCTTTATTGGCCGCTATGACCTGGTGATCCTCGTTTACAGCTGTCGTTTGAACCCAGACTTCGACTGAGAAATCCAGGCTGTCCCATAGTTCCTGTAATGGCTTTTGGTCGTCCAGCAATAAGAAAGAGGGGTTTCCTTTATTGGCAGCAAAATATTTAGCCTTTCCACTAATGCCGGCTATGGCAGAATCTCTTCCATAAAGCTCATGTCCCTGTAGATCATTGTCTTCCATAGCAATACGAAGCAAAGGCTTATCTTGGCCGGGTCCTTTAAAAGAGAATACACGGTGCGGAAGTGTTGCGATCATTAAACATAATACCAGCACAGACAAGTGTATACTTTCACATTTTCGGTTTTTCATTTTATTGTTTTAGGGTACTCGTGTTAAGTTAAGTGTAATTGGACGGTTCGCTATTTTTTCCAATGCCGTTCTTAAAGTCGGCAGTTAGCAAGGAGCAAGCGGCAACCCTCTATTTTTTTGCCTACTGCCTTTTGCCGATTGCCCACTGATCAATACTTCGAATATCGCTCGTCCTGTACTCGATAAGCCCGTTGAGGTTTTACTGGACACTAATGTTAATTTGAGCTTTAGTAAAAACCTACAGAACCGATGACAGCTCATTGATAAAGCTTTTGCCTTTGTTCACCATCTCTTCCGCCGGCTGCTTTTCAAGATTCGCTATTTCGAATTCTGACAGGATATCCGTCAGCCGGTTTAACATTTCAGTGTTTCCTGCCTCTTGCAGTTTTGCTTTTAATATGCTGATCTTCTCATAGTCCTGGATACCTTCTCTTAATCTTTCAAAACGAATGGAAGTCCTTGCCTCCGGGTAGACCAGGTAAGTATCGCCGGCCGGCCACGCTCTAAACCTGGAGTCGAGCAGGGGCTCTTTGACCCAGCTGTTATAGGCCCATCGCAAGTATCCCGAGTATCCCTTCGAAGCAGCATGCCAGCCCTGCCAGGTGCCTTCGGCCGGGGGCGAAAAAGTAAAGTTGTTAGGATAAGGCTCGGTACAGCAGGTGTAATATGTTGTGGGCATCATTTCCTGGTACCTCATTTCCATCATTTCTCCGGGAATGGTGAACCTGGAAGCCACGCAAAGATCGTAAATATCCGCTGCTATTTCTTCATGATAATTTCCTGCCAAAGTGATCTTAAAACCAGGTTCCACACTTTTGACCAGCCTGATCACCTCCTGCATTACTTGCAAGGGACGTTCATCCATGGCGATGGTCGTTTTCTCAAACCATTTCTTTTCTTGCAGGTGGTTCCTGAAATCCTCCAGGAAGGGTTTCCAAAATGCGCTATATTTTTCAGTGCCGGGGCTGGCTTTAAGTGTGTCGTAAGCGTTGGCCGATTCATCAAAATAGACAAAGCTCAATTCCCATGGGATCATGGTATAGCAATTGATCTGCTTTGTAATGCCACATTTTTGTGCAAACTCTATCCATTGATCAAAAATGTTATAATCATAATGCCACGATCCATCTGCCCTCTTTGTCCAACGGATCATGCTTTCAAAAGGGTCCTCTGTCTGGCCGTTCCAGGGTCTGTCTATGATGCTCGCGGTTATGCACTTCTGACCTGCATTGGCAAGCATTTTCATAAGGGGTTCCATATATTCAAAATGGCTTTCGCTCCATGGCTCCACTCCATGGTAACGCGCTACTGCATAGGGGTTTTGCCATAAGTCCAGGTGGTAGCTCCAACGTGCCGGTGATGGTAAAATATGCCTTTGCACATTTAACGATACATCAAAGGTGAGATCATTTCCTTCTCCTGGGATGATCACAATTCTACCGTTGTAAACACCTGCTTCAATATCCTGTGGGACGTCAATGGTTACCCATACCGGCCTGGTGGTTTTTGGCTCCATGGCCAAGCTATCTACTTCATCTATAGCATCCGCCACCAGCGATACAGCAAAATCTTCCTTTTTCCTGTAGCCACAGCCACCAGCAAATTCATCGGTAAGCAGGTACCGTACGAAACGCATGCGGATTTGAGCAGCATCAATTTTACCCCCGGAGATGCTCTTAAGCTCACCGGTTTCGAAACGAATGTCACCTACCTCGCCGGATGTCCAAAGTACGACCTGGGCGCTGGCTCTTTCTCCTCTCCAAACGGTTTGCTTCCACGTATTTGTTCTTTCAAGGATCGGAGGCCTGCTTTTGGGATATCTTTTATCAATACTTCCAAAGCTGCCTTGTAAGGATGCAGGTACATTTTCCCACAAAGCGTTTATCATTATGCCCGGGTCTGCCGGTTCGGAATATTTGATAAATTCATAGCGCTCTTTATCTTCCGCTAGGTTTGTTTTGTTCTGCGAGTCCGTGCAAGATTGTAGCAAAATCAATAGAAGTAATAGCATGAATTGTGACTTGGTCATCATTTTTCGTGGGTAGTTTTTTTGTGAGTTATCCATTTACCTAGGGGGTTAATTCGCTTACGGTTCTGAAAATTGTCTTTTTATTTTCCCGGCAATAGCTCCAACACACTCAATACCGGACGGTGGTCAGAGGCTATCTCATCGTTGATGACACGGGTTTCAAGTACTCTCCACCGGTGTGCCGGCCTGGAAAGAATGTAGTCAATTTTCACACGGGGGTTGACTGCGGGGGCGGTGGGTTCATCTTTAGAGGACGATCTTTTCCACTCCTTTAAAAGAATGTTCATTGTTTGGCTTCCGGGCGTAGCATTGAGATCTCCTGCCAGGATGGAAGGCTTGTCATCTTTTGCAAAGAACCGGTTAAGTTCATAAGCCTGGGTGATCCTATCCGTTTCTTCCTTCGTGTGATCCAAATGAGTTCCTATAAACCGAATGGTATCCTTACTTTTCAATAACACATTGACTTCTAAAGCTGCCCGGGGCTCTTTGCCTTGCCCGGCGCTTAATGCATGGTTTTTCGTATTCAAAAATGAATACCGGGATAATATCCCCTCTCCATATTCACCCCCATCGTAAGGCATAGCTTGTCCAAAAAGTGGTGCAAGCCCGGTCCGTATACCTAGCTCCGTTGCCAAATCCATATTCCTGGCCCGGTTCGTATTAAAGTCCACCTCTTGCAAGGCTACCAGGTCCGGGTCAGTTGACCTGATCACGTCTGCAATCCGATCTAGGTCAAAATCACCTTTCATAGTTTCTCCATGATAAATATTGAAGGTCAATACACGGACTACCCTGGAAGAATCAACCGGTGCTTGAGCCAAGGCTTTAAAGCTAAGCAGGTTTATAAACAATGAGAGCAACAGGGCCCGAAAAAGTATTTTCCAAGCCATCATTACCCCCGGTATATATTTTGATTTGATCATACCCGGTATTTTTATTGAGTACAAATTTTGAAGGGTTTGCTTTACACGTTGGAATGATCCCGGTATTCCAAATGTAAGGATCAACATGAACACTTTCCAAAACATGCATAGTTTATTTCCCTGATTACCTGTCGAGGTTTTAGAACTGTCCTGCCCACCCTATAACGGTAACATGATCTTGTTAAAATCGACTGGAAATCATTATGTTATTCTGTGTTCGGAAGCTCCAACGGCTCAAAATGCGCTGCGTTCATTAATTCAGCAGCCTTTTCTACCAAGCCTGGGTACTTACCAGCTAGGTTGATCTGCTCTCCTAGATCCGTTTCCAGGTCATAAAGCTCCACTTCTCCTTTCGTATCTTCCCGGGTCGCTTTCCACTTGCCAAACCGCACGGCCTGCCTCCATTTTGTGGGGTGCATCTTGCGGGTAGTACCCACCCGGTTATATTGCGGGCGTTCCCAATAGAGATAATCATGCTGTAGCTGGCGGTCATTTTTACCCAATAGTGTAGGAACAAGGGACAGGCCATCTGTTTTTTTAGGCTTATGGGAGCCGGTCAATTCTACCAATGTAGGCATGAGATCCGGGAAGTATCCAATATGATCGCTAAGCGTGTTTGCCTTTATTTTGCCCGGCCACCTGGCGATCATCGGCACCCTGATGCCTCCTTCGTAATTCCATTCTTTCCCCTTTTTCAATGGCCCATTGGCCTGTAAGAACCGGGAGGGAGCATCTCCCCATGTTTCCCTGAGTTGTCCCCCGTTATCCGAAGTAAATATTATGATGGTATTGGCGGCAATACCTGTTTCTTCCAACGCCGCTACCACTTGGCCTGTCCAGTCGTCAACTTGTGAGACCATACCCGCAAAGTTTGCCCTTGGTGTAGAGACGGGGACATGGTATCCATTGTCTTTCGAATCATATTCTTCCCAACCTAGCTCACGGTACTTCTGCGCAAAGCGCTCGTTGGGTAACATCTCCGTGTGAGGAAGGGAAAAAGAAAGATAACAGAAAAAGGGGGTCCCGCTTTTAGCCTGCCTGCGAATGAAGTCGATGGCTTTGGATGAAAACGCATCATCAGTGTGCTCTTTCCTTTCGTTACTATCCAGGCTACTCAGCCCAAAAGAACGTCCTTCTAACTTTCTCACTTTATTCCCCAGTAACACTTTCTTTTTGTTGTGCCATAGGTAGGAGGAAAAGTGAAAATGCCCATGCCCGTGCTCCAGTAGGCCCCAAAACTCATCGAATCCCCGATCATTGGGCTTTTGACCATTTTCCCGATCTTCGCTTCCTCCTAAACCGTATTTACCGAAATAGCCCGTTTGGTAGCCTGCCTCCTTGAAAAGCTCACCCAAGGTCTTTAATTTCCCAATAGGTCCGTAATTATCCGCAAGGTGATCGTCGCCGTTGTCCCTATAAGGAACGTGACCTGTATGCAGGCCTAGCATCAAGGATGTCCTTGACGGGCCGCAAACGCTGGCCCCGGCATAGAACTGGGTAAATCGCATACCTTGCGACGCTAGCTTGTCGATGTGAGGGGTTTTGATCTTTTCCTGGCCGTATACCCCCAAATGATTATATCCCAGGTCATCGGCCATAATAAGGATTACATTAGGCTTTCCATCGCTCCCGGGTGAATTCTCTTGCCCTACGGCAATAGAGCTCGCCAGCAGGATCATACACCATAAAAAAAGACCATGTTGCTCATTTTTAATATACGTTTTCAATATGTTCTTCATAGTTAGAATAATGTTATTAACCTGGACCCGGGATAAGAATGTTCAAATAAACTAAAACAATATATTTTGCCCGTTATCGCGAACAACGCGGGTTGTCTTCAGTGGGGCGTGAAGCGATCCCCTAGTCGTGCAGCGCAAATAGACCAAGACCACATTCGATCACACACGACAAGGAGGCAGCTTCGTAACGCGCCCACCGGCCACGCCAGCCTACCTATGACATACTTTTTCAAAGTGATGAAAATCAAAATTTTACAAAATCCATTTTTGGGTATAACAAGCTTAAAAAACTATCATTTTCGTCATCGCGAACCCAGCGGGCGGGTTCATGGGTTTGCGTGAAGCGATCCCCCGACTATTAACGCTCGTAAGCAGTGTAGCTGACTCACCTGTTG
>JANQLQ010000220.1 GCA_028280565.1 Fulvivirga sp. | reverse complement strand
AGGCGATATCTGATGGAGCCCTGGACATTGACTTGGAAAGGGTAAAAGAAGACAACCTTTTTGAGCGGCTCTACAAGGATAAGAGAAAGTCTGGCCGCCAGCAGGGTAAGCCTGATAACCGAAAAGGCGGAAGAAACCGAAGAAGGAGAAACTAAATGAGCTCGTTCGTTATCCAGGGTGGCAAACCTCTTTCCGGGGAGGTGATCCCACAAGGCGCTAAAAACGAAGCGTTGCAGATTCTTTCCGCCGTACTGCTTACGGATCAACCTGTTACCATCCATAGGGTACCCAATATTTTGGATGTAAACAAGCTGATCGAACTTTTAGGCGATATGGGGGCTATGGTGGAAAAGCTCAATAGCGAAAGCTATCGTTTCACCTGCAAAGATATCCATGTAGATTTCCTGGAAAGTGATCATTTTAAAACCAAGGCAGCCTCGCTGAGAGGTTCGATCATGATCTTAGGCCCGCTGCTGGCACGCTACGGACAAGCCAAAATACCTAGGCCGGGCGGAGATAAAATAGGCCGTAGAAGGCTAGACACGCATTTTATAGGTTTTCAAAACCTTGGGGCCAAATTCGAATATTCCAAGAATGAAGGGTCCTATCAAATCGACGCCTCTAACTTAAAGGGATGCTACATGCACCTGGACGAAGCGTCCGTTACGGGCACTGCCAATATCATCATGGCGGCTGTTTTGGCAGAAGGAAAAACTACGATCTACAATGCCGCCTGCGAGCCCTACCTCCAGCAGCTATGCAATATGCTGAATAGAATGGGCGCTAAAATTACCGGGGTTGGATCTAACCTTCTTCACATTGAAGGGGTACAGCAGTTGGGTGGCACGGAGCATACGCTTCTGCCGGATATGATCGAGGTAGGTAGTTTTATTGGACTGGCCGCTATGACCCAATCCCGGATCACGATAAAAAATGCCGGGGTAGACCACCTAGGCCTGATCCCCGAGATCTTCAAGCGCTTGGGCATCCAGCTGGAGTTTAAGGACGACGACATCATCATCCCCGAGCAAAAGAACTATGAAATAGAGACTTTTATTGACGGCTCTATTATGACCGTGGCCGACGCTCCATGGCCCGGCTTTACCCCAGACCTGCTGAGTATTGTATTGGTCACAGCCATACAAGCTAAGGGAACGGTACTCGTACACCAAAAAATGTTCGAAAGCCGCCTGTTTTTTGTAGATAAACTTATCGATATGGGGGCACAGATCATTCTTTGTGATCCTCACCGCGCTACCGTCATAGGGCTGGACAGGAAACAGAACCTCAGGGGCATCAAAATGTCTTCCCCTGATATACGCGCCGGTGTATCGTTACTCATCGCCGCACTTTCTGCCGATGGAGAAAGCATAATTTCCAATGTAGAACAGATTGACCGCGGGTATCAAGATATTGAAGAGCGTTTACGGGCACTAGGAGCAAACATTACGCGGGCAGAGTAAAGACATTGCTTCTCTTAATACGTGCCCTCTAACCTCTAACCGGGGCACCATTGAAAATTCAAATGGCGTATGGAGGGAAGACATCCAGGAACAGTGCGGCATATTGAAGGCCTGTGGGAAAGCGGCCTGTAGGGGCTGGATAGCGCTTTTAGCGCGATAAATGGGCTTGGTTGCTGGCGCCCTTTTCTTTTATTTCGTTTTCTTTTGGACCCACCCACTCCACCCTAGTCGTAGGTTAAGCGTAGCGGTCCTACGACTCAATGAATGAAGAGAGCGTCCGCTCGTAAATGGACTTGGGTCGTGCACTTACAAGCAAGGAGGCTGCTACATTAATTCCAAATCAATCCTCCCGTTCAAATTTTCATGGCCACTGTTTTTCGCGGCAAACTCGTTGTTGGAAGAATGATCCCATCCTTTTTAAAAAGACGGCATTGATGAGACAGATCGAGCGGACGCTCTTCCGGGGTTTAGGTCGGGGGACTACGCTTAACCTTCAACCAGTATGGTTAACTTAAATAGGGGCTGTCTCTACCTAAAAACTTTCCTCTCTAAAAACTCATGAGGAGATACAGGGAGGCATTACTCTCGATATAAGGCCTTTACCTCTTGGGCATTCAAAGCTCGATTATAGATCCTGATATCATCCAAGTCTCCCGTATAAATCGTAGCACCGGCCTGGGTTGAATAACTCCCTATTTGAAGCGGATTATGCTCTGAGTAATTCACTATATGTGGAAACTCCAAAGTGGAAGTCAGCACGCCATCCTTGTACAGTTTCAAAGCTTTGCCATCGTAACTAAATACCACATGGTGCCATTCTTCCAGTGTAATTATATTATCATCCACATTGCGCACCCAGTTGTCAATACTAGTATTACTTAACCCTCTCAGGTTTCCATTTTTTAGGCTGAGGTAATAACCTGAGTTGTTCCTCACCGGGTTAAAGCCTGACATAGAAATTATGCCTCCTGTGTTATCGCTAGCTTTAAACCATGCGGATAGTGAGTACGTTTGATTTTCGAGGACTTTGTCATTATCCACCTCTATCCTGTCATCAATTCCATCGAAGCTGTAGGCTCTGCCAGCTCTTCCATGCCTGTCTTCGGTCAACTGGGCGCCAAGCACATTGCCATGAAGATTATTCCCGCTCCCGTCCAGCGCATTTCCACTGAATCGATAATATGCAACTAATCCTTCCTGTAGATCCACCACATTAAACGTAAACTCCGCATATCCAAAATCTTTTGCCGTACCCAGTGATGACGGGATTACATCTAAAGCAACCGTGCTGATCGTATCGGGAAATATGTCGAAACCATAAGGCAAGGGGGTGGAGACCAGGTTCTCAAATTTTGAACCACTTTTCGGAGTTATGTAGATAGAAGTGTCTTTTTCACCCGTTACGATAAAATCTTCAACCGTATAGGAACCTTCATCCAACACAATGGGAGAGGTAATATAAGAGTCACTAATCTTTAGCAACGTAAATTTTTCGAGGTTATATACAAAATCACCATTCTCATCTTTTAATGATATCAATATGGCCGTGGGTATAATGTCTTGCTCTGCTCTACCATCGATAGAACTGCGAACATTCTCAATTCCTAACTGGAACTGCCCCTTGGCAGGTTCTAAAGCTGGTTCAACGTTTTCTTGCCCTTGCTGGCAGGAAAATGCAAAACCAAGCGCTAGGAATAACAGGAAATTCTTGGGTGCAATTTTGTGTTTGAAGGAGGTATACATGACGAGGTAGGTATATTTTTATGACTGCAACAAGTTAATCAATAAAGGCGGTTCGAAAAAGTTTAACCTATTATTCGTCTACAGAGGCAAAGCACAACAGGTAGGGCCCCGAACCGTAATACTTGATGGATTTGGAATTAAAATGACTTTTTAATTTCTGGTGAAGGTTTTTGACCCTTACCAGGCTACGCATTTTTATGATAGACCCTATCCTGGACTGCTAGAATGTGTACCTCTCGATCAATCGGCAAAGGGCAATAGGCAAAATAGAGGAAGCTAAAAATAGTTTGACCTTCAAAGTAGATGCAATAGTATGCACTTCTCATTGCTTTTCAAGATGAATAGCTAAAACCCTTGACCTTGCCTCGAGGTGAATCCTAGCGGGGATTTTAGTCACCGATAACTCTAGGTAAGTCATGTTCTTAGTCAATTCAATTTTCCCTAATGAAGACTTGACAATACTCTTTCTAAAGGTTTCCTGGTGATCAAAGTCTTCCCAGTAGGCACTTTCTCCTTCTATGAGGGTTCCAAAATCCCGATCTCTGCTATCCACCAGGGTACTTTCTACATAAGAATGACCCGAGGAAAGTCTAAAACCATAGTTTTCGAAATCATCGATTTCGTGGATCAAAAAAACTTCGTACGCCCCGGGCGTATGCACCTTGATCGCATATTGAGCGACATCCTTTAAGGTAGTCCAGTGAGACAGATAATGGTTTTGATTCTCCAACGAACCCGTTATTTGCCGCGGTGAACACGCATAAACCTGGTTAAATGCCCGGTTTTTGTAGCCAATTTGAAACACTGGCATGTTATAGGAATTAGCTTGAAGGATGCTTTGATACCACACCGACAAGTCATCTTGCATGGATTTTGCTCTCCCGGGTGCTAAGTGGAGGAGGTTGTTCTTCTCCCGCGGGTCCGCCTTTATGTTATACAATCTTCCCTGTTCGCCATCTTGGTTTTGTATGAATTTCCAGTCACCATCCCTCACCGCAAGTCCTTGGTGTTCAAATACAAAAGAAGCTTTAAACGCTGCAGTCAATGGGTCACTGGGAGTACTCATATCCCTGGTGGCTTCTATGGTACCCTTATGTCCTTTGGGGCTATGATGAGAAAAATAGATTTTGCCACCCGGGACCGGCTGGCCATAAAACTCCTGGGAAAAGTCTATTCCATCCAAATGGAGTGTATCACGCATGGAGATACCACTCATAGCCACTAACGTTGGGAAAAGGTCTTCTATCTTAGACAATCGGTCAACAATAGCAGGCTTTAGCTTATTCTTCCATCTAACAAAGAGGGTAGACCTTATTCCATTTTCCCAATTACTTCCTTTTGAGCCCTTCATACCGGATGGATTTCTACCTTCCCATTCGGTACGTGTCAATCCAAAGCGGTAGCTGTTTTGCGCGGGCCCGTTATCGCTCAAAAATACGATAATGGTGTTACTGCCCAGGCCTAATGAATCCACCGTGTTGACCAAGCGGCCTACGTTATGGTCTAGGTTATCGATCATACCATACAAAGTAGCGAGGGGTAGCGACAATCCTTTCTCACTATATTTGTTTATATAGTGCCGCGGTGCACGCCAAGGATTATGCGGCGCCAGGTGAGACATGTAAGCAAAAAATGGCTGATCCTTATTTTTCTTAATGAAAGAAATAGCCATATCAGTAATAGCATCGGTTGTAAAACCCGGGGTGTTGACCTCACGGCCATTTAGAAGCCCCTTATTGTCAAAATAATTGTAAAGGCAAGCATAATAGGCCTCATCAAAGCCCCTATCCCAAGGAAAGTAGCCATTCGTTTTCCCCGAGTGCCATTTGCCCCACATCCCGGTGATGTAACCGTTAGCTTTGAAAACTTCCGCAATGGTGGTTTCGTCTAAGTTCATATAATCACGGCCGGCATGGACGGAAGTGACACCGGTACGAAGATAATTGCGACCTGTGAGCAGGGCGGCCCTAGACGGTGCACAGACATTCTGGAGGTAGAATTGGCTGAATTGCACGGACTCTTTTCCTAATTGATCCAAGGAGGGAGTCTCCAAATGTGGATTCCCGTGTAGCGAAAGGTCGTCATAACCTAGATCGTCTGCTTGTATAAGTAGGACATTAGGAAATTTCCCAGTGTTTGTTTTACCAAAGGCCGGAAACCAAACTACCAAAAGGAAAACATACCCTAAATGTTTTTCGAACACATTGAATTTCATCACAGCGGGGTTTAAAAAGAGATATCGACGAATGATTACAAGCCAAAGTTGAGAGGACAAGGGTCATTGAACCGGGAATATTCTCCCAACCTACGGCGGTAATTGTCTAAAATGCTTGTACGTTGCTTTTAGCCGTTGCCCAAGCTTAAAAAATACAACGATTAGAAGTTAAACCTTAAATATCCTGTTATTAACCGGGATCATTTTTATATTGAATTTTATTTCATTTCAACAAATACTTAAATGACATCATGGATTATCTAGAACAAGGACGAGAGCTCCTTATGACGTACGGCGTTGACTATGGATTGGCTATCCTTAAGGCTTTGCTTATTTTGGTGATTGGACTCTGGATCATTAAGGGGATCCGTAATGGCTTTGGTAAATTCTTATCAAAGCGGAACATTGACGAGTCGTTAAAACCATTTTTGAAAAGCCTGTTGTACAACCTGTTATTGGTTTTGTTGGTTTTAAGTGTGCTGAGTACGTTGGGTGTGCAGATGACATCGTTTGTGGCCATCGTGGGCGCCGCAGGTTTGGCCGTTGGCTTAGCCTTACAGGGCACACTGCAAAACTTTGCAGGTGGAGTAGTTTTGCTCGTCTTAAGGCCTTTTAAGGTGGGCGATTACATAGAAGGCGGAGGGCATGCCGGGACTGTAAGGGAGATACAGATCTTTAACACCGTCCTGGTCACCCCGGATAATCGCAAAATCATCATCCCCAATGGAGGTTTATCCAGTGATTCGATCATTAATTATTCAGCCGAAGCTACACGGAGGGTAGACCTTGTCTTTGGGATTGGCTATGATGATGATATTAAGAAGGCCAAAGAATTATTGGTGAGTATATTGACAAGTGACGAGAGGATCTTAAAAGATCCGGCACACACCGTGGCGGTCAGTGAATTAGCGGATAGTTCAGTAAACTTTGTAGTACGGCCTTGGGTGAAAAAAGAAGACTATTGGGATGTGTTTTTCGATCTGCAAGAACAAGTGAAATTGGCATTTGACGAGGCGGGAATATCCATTCCTTATCCCCAGCAAGATGTTCACATGTATAACGAAAAATAGAGGCCTACACAAAAACAAAAAAAGCGCCGCTCCCCCAGTTTCGTGTACTTAAGAAATTATGAACAAGAGTATAATATTATTAGATCCATAAAGAAAGTAGGAAACCGGGACTATGAAGTGTCAAGCTGTAAAAGTCATTAAGTCCTATCAAAATCTACCGTGAGAGGTGTTAGGGACATTTATATTCCCGGTTTTCTCTTGTTATACTTGTTAGATCGTTCGTCAAACAGCCAATACAGCAAAATACAGTCTATAAATTCCATATTTTGATCATTTTTTTTAAACTTTTGTTGATCTATTAAGTGGCTAAGTTTTCGAGTTATTTATGAACTTCGTCACCCAATACTCATTCACTTAATCACTTTCACTATGACCTCAAAAAACCAGCTTCCCGAACTTCCTTACTCCCAGTGGATTGAAACAAGGATCACACTTCATTTAATATTACAGCTGATCGGTAAGATCCGGCTGGATCGGACCCCGCGGAAAAACCATTGGTGGTTTATCACCCAATATATCTCTGTACATGGTTTTACAACTTCTCATATTCCTTGCCAGGATGGGTTGAATACTTTTGAGATCGTTTATGACGTCCACAAAGGTGAGGTCCGAATTCAAACCAGTTTTTCAGAGACTAGGACTATTCCCCTAATTGATGGACTTACCATTGCCCAGTTCTACGAACAGTTTATGGAAGCGTTAGCAGGTTTGGGTATTCATGCAGACATTGTGGATAAACCCTTTGATTTGGGTATCGACAAACGGTTTCAAGAGATTACCGAGTATCATCATTATGACTTGGAATACATTCAAAAGTTTTGGAAGATTTTACTTTGGGTAGATGGAGTTTTTAACGAGTTCAGCGGACGTTTTTATGGCAAAACTTGTCCTGTGCAGCTTTACTGGCATCATATGGACCTGGCCATTACCAGGTTTTCAGGTAAAAAAGCCCCACCACTTAATACCTCCTCTCGCTTATCAGATAAGGATGCCTATTCGCATGAAGTGATCAGTTTCGGATTTTGGGCAGGTGATGAGACCGTGAAAGAGCCCGCCTTTTATTCTTACACCTACCCCTCTCCTAATAATTTGGATCAAGAGCCTTTAAAGCCGGACGTGGCACAATGGGTAGATAGTAATGGCAGCCCTACGGCATTCCTGGCCTATCACGAACTTTTAAAATCCGATGACCCCAGGGCTGACCTGCTCGACTTCCTGGAAAGCTGCTATCAAGCTGGGGCAAAGTTAGCGAAATGGGATATCGAAGCATTCAGGACCTTATCCTTAGACGAATTGTGATCCACCTATTCTTTGCCCGGGTACACGATAACCTGCGGGGTGTAGGATGTGCCAAAGGTGTCTGAATTCCGAAAAGCTTAAAGCAAATTAACCATGGGAAGCTATTATGAATTCAAATTTTATGTTTATATTTACGTAACTAGTTACGTAAATGATTAATAATTATGTTTTTTAATCAAGTCGGTAAGATGGCCTTGGGCAGTCGTTTAAGAATGCTTAGCGAACGGATGACAGAAGACGCTCAATTGATCTATCAATTGTACCAGGTAGACCTGAGGCCTAAATGGTTTCCTGTATTTTATGTTTTATCCGCAGGGCAAGAAAATACGATCACGGCTATTGCAACTGCCATTGGTCACTCCCACCCTTCTGTCAGTAAGATCGTTCGCGAGATGGTGGCTGGAGATATCGTGGTGGAACGGAAAGATGAAAGTGACGGGCGTAAAAACCGGCTAGAGCTTACACCTAAAGGCAGAGGCATCGCAGCACGTATCCAGGATCAATACTTGGATGTGAACCGTGCTGTAGAGGAGGCTTTGGCCCAAACTCATCATAATTTATGGAAAGCGCTGGAAGAGTTTGAGTTTCTTTTATCCGAGAGATCATTACTGCGCAGGGTGCAACAGCAGAAAAAGGAACGCGAATCAAAAAAGGTAAAGATTGTCCCTTACGAACCACGCTACAGGGAAGCATTCTATTCATTGAACGAGGAATGGATCAACACTTACTTTAAAATGGAAAAAGAGGACCTAGAGACCCTGGGTAACCCTAAAGAATACATCTTGGACAATGGCGGCCATATCCTGGTAGCGCTTTATGAGAATGAACCTGTAGGGGTATGTGCGCTGATCAAAATGAAGAATACAGGCTATGATTTTGAACTGGCTAAAATGGCCGTAACGAGCCGGGCAAAAGGAAAAGGGATAGGAAGCCTGCTGGGCAGGGCTATCGTGGAGAAAGCTCGCTCGCTCGGGGCAAAGAAGATCTACCTGGAAAGCAATACACAACTAACACCTGCCATCAATTTGTACCAAAAACTAGGTTTCAAAAAGGTAGTAGGGCCACCTAGTCCTTACGAAAGATGTAACATACAAATGGAGTTAGAGTTGGATAACCCTACTCGTTAAAAACAGCCTAGCACAGGGTCAACATGGGTCAACATTATCACCGGCTAATAAATACTTGGTCCACACGGTCCAAACTAGGGATCTGTAAAAAATAAATTCCTTGGGTGAGATCATCTACATTAAGGCTAATTTCATTGAACCCATCCCTTAAAAGTAGGTCATAGGATTTAGCAAGTCCCCCTGTGCTGTTGATCAGTCTCACAGTCAAAGGTTGGCCCGTTTCGGTGACAACATTCATATGTATTACGCCTGTTACCGGGTTAGGATAAGGGTGAGATACCACGAGACCATCGTCTGAAAAGTCTTCACACCTGCTATTATTCGCCGGATTACTGTCTTCCAAACCCTCGATGGCCGGTATTATTTCAACACAGATGTAGGACAGTTGATTTTCCGTAATGGATAAGTTCAAGGTATAGTTAATGGTTTGCTGCGGATCAAGGCGCTGGTCAATAATTTCTGTGACGACCAGGTTACCTCCCAAGTCTACCCGCGCTACCATTTCTTCTACCCTAAGTGTGCCGTTGTTCGTCAATGACAACACCAGCGATTGCTGGCCATCCTCCACGACGAAAAGGCCATTTAATTCTACTTCCAAGTCTGGGAGTAAAACCAGGATCTGCTGGGACACCGTATCCCTGCACTGGGCATCGTTAGTTGCAATGAGCTGTGTTTCAAATTCACCAAGGTCATTATAAATATGAGATGGGTCGATAGTGGTGGATGTGACACCCTCTTCGAAGGTCCATAAGAATGTACTGGCGTCAACGGATTCATTGGTAAATTGTACCTCTAGGGGTGGGGCGCCAAAAGTAGCAGATGGAGTAAAAGCCGCGGTAGGAGCCGCGTTTACAACCACAGCGCGCTGCGAGGAATACGAACAGCCATTGACCGTAAGTATATCCAGGTCCACTACAAATTGACCTACTTCACCAAAATCAAAAAACACGGTAGAGTCATTGGCTTGGCCTCTCCCTTCAAAATCCCAAGACCAGCTGTTTACGGCATCTCCATTGGTAGCTGTGAGGTCGAAAAATTTCACGGGCTGATTTTCACATTGAAAATCAGTCCCAAATTCCACTTCGGCCGCTTCCGCTATGCTCACAACGCGGCTCGTGGAGCCCACACAAAGGTTTTCAGAGGTAACAAATAATGTTACATTATAATCCAAGGCCACGTTGAAAGTAGAAGAAGGGTTTTGTTCAGCGCTGAACTGACCAGCGATATCCCAGGCCCAAGAGGTAATGCTTTCACCGCTTACCGGGATGGAAGTATCCTGGAAGTTCACCGGCTCGCCGATGCACGCCCTGTCAAAAGTAAAATCAGCCCCGGGGGCAGGCAATACTGGTATGACCTGCGTAAGGGAATCCTCGCATCCAAACACCGAGGTAGCCACTAACTCTACGTCAAAATTACCGGGCCCGGAAAAAACATGAGTTGCGTTTTGATCGGTGGAACTGTTAGATCCTGAACCCGGATCGTCAAAATCCCAACGCCAGCTAACTATATTTGCGTCATCCACCGTAGATAGATCATTGAACTGTGTAATGTCCTGGCTGCAGCTCAGCTCGTTGCTGAATTGTACTAGGGGGTTGGAGTATACGGTGACTAAGTTTTCCGTAGTGGTAACACACCCTACGTCACTTTCTACCGTCAAAGAAACATCGAAGCTACCGGCTGAACTGTATTCGAGCGCTGGGTTTTCCAAGTTAGAGGTAAAACCATTGTCAAAATCCCATAGGTAGGAGATGATATTCCCAGAGGATTCATTCGAAAAGTTCATTAGTGCGCCTTGACAGGCATCGTCGACTGTGAAAGACGGGATAGGGCCTTGTTGGACATCTATGTTTTGCGCTAGTTCATTGGTACACCCTGGGATGGAAGCAATGAGCTTAAACTCTGTGATTCCGCCGTCGTTAAAACTTCCGACAAAGTCCTTGTCCGTAGAAACTGTAAGTCCATCTTCCTGCCACTGCCAGGTCTCATTACCTCCAAAATCACCCGTCGTGGTGTTTTCGATGAAGACCGCCTGGTTCGTGCAGATAACACCTGCCGGCAAGGTGAACGTAGGAATAGGTTCGTCAAAGATGGTAATGTTTTGTTCGACAGAATTTGTACAGGTGCCGTCAGACACATCGAGGGTAACGGTATAGTCGCCGACCGAACCGTAGGTATGTGAGGGGTTGGGTGCTGTTGAGGTGTTGGTATCACCAAAGTCCCAGGAGTAGCTGAGGCCTGTAGACGAGGATTGGCTAGTGAATTGGATAGGTGAAGTCAAGCAGATGTTCTGCGATGTATACGAAATCGGCGGAGCCACATCCGTAGTAACCGTGATCTCACCACATAAAACGGAAGTTCCAAATGAGTTAGTTGCTTCAAGGAAGAATGGTTTCACCCCACTGCTAACATATTTGACGCTAGGGACTTGCGAATCCGCCCCGCTCACAGTCTCATCACACAATTTTTTAAATACCGCCTGGTGAATTTCACTACCATCCCTATTGACCGAACCATCAGGATTAAGTAGGCCATCAATATCCAATGCATACCAGGTCGAGTTTTCAAATGCCACATCCATGGCATTCACGGCCCCCTCAAAACCATTCACGTTCCCTACATTTTCAACCAAAGGGTTATTATCCATGATACCCATGTCGAAACTATATCTCACGTATTCTCCTGAAGTAAGGTTGACCAGCGCATAAAAATCACATCCATCTTTTACCCAACGAACGTGCCTGGGTACATCCCCAGCTCCGGCTCCAAAGTTATTGGGCAACTCGACGATTGATGTTCCGAGGTCGATCGTATTCGTTATTTCTGTGCCAAAGTCTATCCTAAAGATCTTGCGATTGAGGGAAGATATTATTCCATAAAACTCCCCAGCCTCTTGTATAACATCTACACTCCATAGCCTGCTTGACCCAGCTACTGCAAATCGACTAAATACACCTGATTCAGACTCTATGTCATTGCCAAGATCGATGATGCCAATAGAAGTACTGTAAGAAACAACAATTTTATATGAATCTACCGATTCCATGACCAGTTGCAGGCCATCTAAACCGGATATTGCTCCAAAATTTCCCAGGTCGGTCGCGTTAGGCATTGAATTAGTAATGTCGGTACCAAAATCCAACCTGTATATTTTTCCGTTATCAAACCCCACGAAGCCATAAAATTGGCCATTTACCTCGACCATTGAAATTGCCGATCGATCAAAGATCTCCCCTTCCGAGCCGTCTACGATGGCGGATATGGGGGCAGACATTAAACCATTAGCATATTGATGCCGGACTATATTATTCGTATTTCTATTGAGAGCAAAAGCAAACCAGGTGCCGTTGGCCCTTATCATATCCAGGTGAAAATAAACCCCGGAACTGACCCCCGTTTCCTGGCCGGGAACAGGTGCAGTTTCTAAATCACCGATACAAAAATCCCATTGAAACGTGTCTGCTGTCGTATTGTTAACGATGTCAACTACCTCTCCTTGGCAAACTGTAGCTGACACCGTAATGTCTATATTGGGTGTTTGCGTAAAGCATAAGGTATTGGCGGTTAAGACAAACGTTATAGCCAGGGAATAAATCCTACAAATCCTCATAATCATCCTTCTACCAGGTTCAACTCACTTGCCTTAATTAGATAAGGTACTGATTCACAGTTATCAAAAACAACTTCATACTCTCATCAAAAGACCCTTCTAAGATATTAAAAATCATTGACTCAGTAAGAGATAAATTGAAACCTGCCAACCCTGTTTGAGCAGATTCATTTAAAATTTTCTCTTTTGGTGTTACCTTTATAATATCAATTTGGTCTTTGTTGTAACCAGTTTGACTACGCCTATTGATACAAAATTTATAATGTCAACACCAGTGATGTTCAGAATAATCATCAGGATTTTAAGAAAGACCCAGCTCATCAAGTATTTTTATTTCAGGCCTAAGATCTCTATCAATGGCAAACAAATAACTGTTCCAGTGATTCATGGTATGGGAGTAAATCAATACCTAGACCCTAGCGAGCCGTGGATGGTGGAGATATTGCGTAAACTACTGTCTCAAAAGCAAGGACACGTCTTCGTGGACATAGGGGCCAACCTCGGGCAAACTCTGATGAAAGTAAAATCTACCAATAGTACCGTGAAATATGTTGGTTTCGAGCCCAACCCGGCGTGTGTTTATTATCTTCAAATGTTGATCCATGAAAACGACTTTGAAAACACGGAAATATTCCCTGTAGGGATTGGCGCCAAAAACGGCATATTAAGATTGAACTTTTTCAATGACTCTGCAACGGATAGCAGCGCATCTATTTTGGAAAACTATAGAGAGGGATCAGTGATCGTCAAAAAATTGAATGTCCCCGTATTAGAATTTGACCAGGCCGGGATACAGGATTCCAAAATCTCCTTCGTTAAAATAGATGTAGAAGGTGCAGAACTAGAAGTTTTAAGGGGTTTAATGTTTAAGATAAAGCAAGACCGTCCTATCATTTTGATCGAGGTACTGCCTGTCTATTCCCGGGATAATGAATTAAGATGGACCCGGCAAAAGGAAATAGAAAATTTGATCGAAGAAGCGGATTACGCTATTTTTAGAATAATCAAAAACAACGAAGTATTTTCGAAATTGGAACCCTTAGATGATTTCGGGATCCATTCTGATCTAAACAAATGTGACTACATCTTATCGCCCTCAGAAAAAGCTATTCAAATCAAAGGGGAGCTGGCTTAAAAGATACCTGTACCTTCGTTTGTTAGCACAGTGTCCGTAAATATTTTCTTATGCAGTAACCTGGAAAAATCAGTTCTAACCTGCCCTCCTTTAAGGTGGTGAGGGTCATAAAAGAAGGAATCATCATAGAGATCATACAGGTCGATGAACTTAATCTTACCTGGTTGATCAAGATCAAATCGTTCTATAACTTGTCGTTTATACTCTTTTGGGTCAAAACAATGGCTTTGTTCTAGGTAATAGGCTTTGGTCACCGGGAAGTGCACCAAAAACAAACTCATCTCATGCCTGTTACACAGTTCTATTATTTTTTTGAAATAGTATTCGCCTAGTGGAGAAATTTGAGCTTGAAAACATGAATCTGTCAGGGTTCTCCTCATTACAGGATGAATCGCGATGCTTTCGCCACGAAGATTTTCCAACTCTCCTTCGGTGGGTTTTGAAAAGAAATAGTCAAAAACTTCTACTTCGCCGTCCAAATAGGGAAACGCCCAGGCGGTAAGTCTTGTAAAAATAAAGTCTATTTTATTTGCCGAGAATTGCAATAACTCCCAGGGGTCTTCATATCGATTCCAATAATATTGGTAGTTCTGATGATCAATACCTGGTCGGGTAAGAACCCCCAAATCAAAGGACAGGATGACGTGCCTGGGATTAGAGCCTTGCTCGGTGAGAAACTTCAGCTTGAAATAGGTGTTATGCAATGCTTCCCCGTAACTAGCTATATTGATCGAGTTCTTGAAAACCGAAGGTTGTAAGGCTAAAGTATGAGAATTCCCTGCAATAACCGTAAAACCTGTTTTTTGCTGATGAAGAACACGATCTGACTTCATGAGTTGACTTTCCTCCATCACATGGAGAAATCCATACGTCAAAAGTGCGCTTATCCCACAAAATATACCCAAAAACCAAGCAAGCTTTTTCATCGTCAGAATTGAAAATAAATAAAGGCTTGTGTACCTCCCATCCCAAATATTAGGATCATGAAAATCAATAGTTGATAAAACGCCACTTTACCCTGGTAATTGACCCTGGTATAATACTTATCATAAAGTAACATAAGCAGAATAGCCGCAAAACTGACGATTAAATCCAGTTTGCTTATGCCTGTAGCGATAAGCTGCTCCCTAATCCCCACACTTCCTATTTCTAAAGTAAAAATAGAGTTTATAATCTCCCACGCAATATTTAAATTATCAGCTCGGAAAACAACCCAGCCCAAAGTAACTAAGCAAAAGGTCAAGGGCACCTTGATCCATGTCGTTAAACTAAATTTTGTGGTGGCAGATTCCATGGTGATCAAGAAGCCGTGAAACAATCCCCAAACCACAAAGGTCCAGTTGGCTCCATGCCAAATTCCACTGACTAGGAAGGTGATCAAAATATTGTAGTACCACCTCCATTTTAACGTCCTGTTTCCACCAAGCGGAATATAAACGTAGTCCCTAAACCATGAGGACAAAGTGATGTGCCACCTTCTCCAGAATTCGGTGATGCTGTTTGAAAAATAAGGAGTATCAAAGTTCTTGCTTAGTTTAACATTAAACAGCCTAGATATGCCAATAGCCATATCTGAATACCCAGAGAAATCACAATAAATTTGAATAGCGAATAATACAGACGCTAGTACCAATACAGGTGCCCCATACTCTGAGTGGTTGGAGTAAACAGGATCCACTACGAGGGCCACCCTATCGGCAATAACAATTTTTTTAAAGAGCCCCCAGGTAATTTTCTCCATTGCAGGCAAAAAATTCTCTTTTTTCAGCGAAAGACCGTCCCTCAACTGGTGCAACAAATCGGCAGCCCTTTCAATAGGTCCTGCCACAAGTTGGGGGAAATAGGTGACGAAAAGGGCAAACCTGCCGAGGTTGTTTTCAACCTCCTGCTTCCCTTGGTACACATCAATAGTATACGACATGGTCTGGAATGTATAAAAAGATATACCTACTGGAAGAAGAAAATCAAAATAGAGAGAAGAAGAACTATCTATCGAAACATTAAGAACTGATGAAATAAAAAATTCATAATACTTAAAAAAAAACAGCAGGGATAGATTCATGAACAAGCTGATGCAAAGCATCATTCTTCTAAAATTCCGTAAATCACTTCGATATATGAACCTAGCACAGAAAAAATCAACGATCGTAGAGAGAACAATGAGAAAAATGTACTTCCAATGCCATGACATATAAAAGAAATAGCTGGCTACCAAAAGAGTAACCCAACGCATTTTCTTTGGCGAAAACCCAAATAAGATCAGCGTGACCAGGAGGAAAACAACAAACTCAAACGAATTAAAAAGCATTAATTATTGCCTATTTCTTCTTGTAAAAGAGGTAAGTGGTATCGAAAGGGTGACTGTTAGGAACTATCAACCTGTAGATAGGCCTTAAAACACCTTTTATTTTTTCTTTCATATCAATTTTTTCTTTGGGCTTCAATGCCCTGTTTACCTGAACCTTGACTCTTTTCAATCCGACCTTGTCAGCCAGTATGTCCAGGTTTTTCGTCTTAAAACAATTGATATGTTCGAGGGGTGCCACGGGGTTTAGCGAGTTAATGGACCCTTTGGGCGCTGTCCAGTCATTGACTTTAAGCCTCCTTTCAATATCAAAACCGTTAGGAACACTGAGCTTTATTAACCCGTTATTTTTCAGTCCCTTGACAAGCAACGCTAGCGTTTCGCGTGGGTTGGAAATATGTTCGAAAACCTGTTCCGTATTAATGAAATCAAATCTTTTTTCACTCAATTCGCTTAGCCCAATTACCTCTAAACCATGATTTTTCGCATGATCTATTCTTGCTTGTGACAGTTCCGCCCCACATACGTTCACCCCAAATGCCTGGACCATTTTGCACCAGTTAGACCACCCCATACCAAAATCGAAAAATTCCAGGTCAGCTGGTTTTGCGTCAAAAAAGCCAATGATACCTGCCACTTCATCAGCAAGACCTAGGTAATATTCTTTAGCATGGTTTTTTTCAAACTTCTCGTAAATCATTGCCGGATCTAACCACCTTTCATAAAGCGTATTCATCATGGCATCATTGGGGATGTATCGCTGGTATATTAGCTCACAAAATGAACACTTAACCAGTTCATAAATACCCTCTCGTACTTTAGAAAGGTCTACCCCGCCTCGTATCCCGTAAAATGACTCAAGATATTGAATCAATAGTTGTGAGCCGTAAGGTTCTTCAAAAATGGATTCCGATTTAACTTCCTCACAAACTGGACATTTTTTCCTTTCTACAAATCCTTCACCCATTAAATTATAGTATTTTTAATAAAAAATATAACCTTTAAATTATAACCTAGGCCTCATTGCAAAATATTTCTTCGAAAGTATCGTCTATTCTTTGTTTTGATCGATAATCTAGCCCTACTGCCCTACTCCTTGACAAAAAAGCCTTCTTATCTTCATGAATAAGGGCTAGTACTTCTTCTCCTTTGCCTATAATGTCTTGATAGGTAAATTTTTCCACCACTACACCTATACGGCACTCCAAAGCATAGTCATCATCTTCTGATATGCCTTTGCATACCATATAAGGTACGCCACAAAGCATGTATTCTGCCACCTTTATAGGCGATCGGTATTTTTGTGAAGGAGTAGGGGGTATAATTACCAAGCCAAAATCTGCCGCTGATAAATACCCGCTCATATCATCCTTATCTATAAACCCCCTGACCAAGTACCTATTTGCAGGTATATTATATTCATCCATCCATGACTTAACCCGGCCATGGTCATAATTCGTCCCTATCAAAAAGAAAGGGTTAGGTAAGATGTTATTGAGTGCTGAAATTCCCTCTACCAACTCTTTTTCATAATAAATACCGCCTAGCTTTCCGAAATAAACGACCAGCTTTTGATCCGTAAGACCCAGTTCTTTTCTCTTTTGATCCCTCGAGGTTTCATCAAAAACAAACTTCTCTTCATCTACACCATTAGGGGTCCAATAAAGTTTTGCCCTGACTTTAAGCGTCTTTAAATAATTGACCATGTGTTTGGTACCCGTCATTATGTGGCTGGCACTTACGGCGGCATGCATTTCCAAAGACTTTAGTATCTTGTACTTGATACTGTTTGGCTGCCATTGTCCGGTCTCGACCAAAAAATCGCAATGGGGCTCATATGAGAAGATAACAAGCCTCATGAAAAGAAGCTTGGATAAAACGCCAGCCATGGCAGAAGCTACATTTGTATACGAAAATATAGTCCCCGTCTGGTATTTTAACCGGATCATGGTAACAAGCAAAAGAGATTGAACCATATCCCACAATTTCTTCAGCAACAAGAACCTCCCGGAATGAAAATACATGGGTTTCCATACTATGTTATGACCTAGTAAATCTTTTTTCATCCCTGCTTTCGCCTCGTTAGATAGCCGGTACTCTGCCTGCTCAAAAGTCACTAATACCATCTTACCTTCTCTTTTATCAGACAATGTCTTTATGTAAGTGATCATTAGGTTTTGAATGATCGGGTCAGCGATGCTATTATAGATAAAGACTAATATGTTTCCCTTCATGCAAATAATAATCTAAAGAACGCCCTGATACCTTTAACCGGTTGCTTTCCAATAAAAGAATGAGAAAGCAACATAATTTTTGCAGCCTTAAATCGCAAATAAAGTTGATCTAATAAAAAAACGGGGCTACATTCTCGAACCACCTTTTTAACCAGCATGGTATATCCTTTTTCCAGCGAGTCAAGACGAGTCATGGCAGATAAGTCATGAGTGCGATAATGGAGCACACAAGATTCCGTGTAATCATAATGACCGCGATCAGCTATAGAGATATAAAAAGACAGATCTTCACAGTGTGTCATCGAGGAATCAAATTCATAATTTACACCGGGTTCCCTTTTGATCATCCAGCTTGGACCAAAAAAACACGAGCTGGAAAGCCTGATCAACTTCTTCTTTGGAAGCCCTTTGAAACGAGGTAGGAAATGGCGACCCGTAGGTGTACCTTTCGCATTTATATATTCCACTCTTCCATCTACAAACATCACCTGGGGAGAGTGCTCAAAAACTTCTAACCTAGAAATTATACTATCCACGGGATAGATATCGTCCGCATCAAGAAAGCAGAAATAGTCGCCCTTCATTTTGCTTAGTCCCAAATTCCTAGCTGAACTTACGCCTTTATTCGGTTGTTCAAAATAGCGCACCCTAGGGTCGGGATAAGATTTTACTATTTGACCGGTTTGATCTGTACTTCCATCGTCTATAATGAGTAGCTCCCAATCCCTGTGTGACTGGTTTAGGACTGAATTTATAGCTTCACGGATATACCTCTCCGCGTTGTAGGCAGGCATTATAATAGAAACAAATTTCAAATACACTTCAATCTCTTAACAATTCCTTCGAAGGTCTACCCGTCCGTATGGTTTGAATTAGCAATATCCAATAGCAAAGTTAAAACCTTAATGAAAGGCCTCTTAGGCACAATGGTTTTATCTTTTAATCATTCAAAACTTTCAATAAAGGAGCTAAGGCATTAGATGTTAGAAACTGGTTACAATAAGATTCATCCATACTTACCTCCGGTCCTCGGGTCACTAATTGTTTCAAAACATCAATAGACTCTTCCAGCTTATCCGGGTCAAGAACTACCGCTAATCCTGTGGGTTCAAGTAGATCTTTCTGTGCACCTTCAGCAACACAAGCAATAATAGGTTTTCTAAGGCTCATGTATTCATAGGTTTTTCCAGCAATACTGTAATCTTTCCTCCCGTGCCTTTTTGCCGATGTAATAAGCAAATAGTCTACTGAACGTTCAAAGTCCTCAACATCCTGTTTATTCAATTTGCCGACATGCCTAACACAGCCCTGCAAGTTACATTCATCGATCATCGGTTTTAACCAAGCAGGCTGCATCCCTGCAAAGACTATCTCAATGCTTTCCTTGAATCCGGGATACTGCGAAAAGAACCCATCGAGTATCTTGAAGAAAAAATAAGGACTTCGGTAGATCCACTGTTCCCTGTGAGGCAAAAACTGCAACCATTGGTGAGGTTTTTTTTGATACCAACTTGCCGTCAATAAAAACTCTCTTGAAGGTTCATAATAGAAACTACCGACATACCCTATTTTAATTCGTTTGTTTTTTTTGGATTCCAAGTCGCGGTAACGATCAAAAGAGTTTGGTATGAATAAAAACTTGGACGGATCGACATGAGGATGATCAGACTGGAAATCCTCAATGGTCACCTTGGATGTTCCTAAAATATAAATAGCTGCTTCGAATACTTTTCTTTCCAGTCTTGAGGTCATGTAGTAATGTAACCATGATGCATACGGCGCAATATTCCAATTGGCCCATGCATCTCTCATGTCCATGATAATACGGACTGAGCTGTATTTCTTTTTAAGGATCAACCCCAAGTAAGCTAAACTGAAAGGAGGAACTGTGATGATGATATCTCTTACCCCATCCCTGGTCAACGTATTCAACTCATCAATAAGATAAGGTTTCCACCTATTAAAGGTGTCGTCTACAATGTTGATGTAATAGGATGTACTAATACGGGTGTACAGATTAGGAGGTTTAATGGGTGTCCTGATCACTTCAATGCCTGTCCTATTAAGTCGTTTTTCCAGCGATCCATCATACAGTCCTAGTTGATCTTTATCATCTACGGTAATCACAATCGGATTGTACCCTTGGTCTAACAGGTAGCTAGCCATTCTGAAAGGCCTATGAGAGCCCCCATTATTGACTGGGTAAAACTCGTATGCCACTATAACAATCCTTTTACTCACTTCAGTCACTCAATTGCTTTTTCTCTTGTGAAAATCATTAACACAAAATTCATAGTAGGAAAGTAAGGTGTCCAAATGGCTTTTCTTTTCAAATTTGCGAATTACTTTCTCGCGGTTTTGGGGGAGGGTCGACCAATGAGCATGTGCTTCACTCATGGCATGGGCAAAGCCATCGATGTCCCTTTCTTGAACTAAAAATCCATTTACTCCCGGTTCCACTAATTCTGGTATTCCAGAATGGTAGGTAGAAAGCACAGGCAATTCCATAGCCATCGCCTCCATCAGGGCATTGGGGATACCTTCTTGATCCCCCAACCGGTCGGTGACACTATGTAAAACGGCTACATGAGACTTAGCCAAAAGATCCTTGGCTGTTATTCTATCTACCCATCCGACGAATTCTACTTTATCTTGAAGTCCAAGCTTTTTGACCAACTCCTTTGCAGACCAATAAAGCCCTTCTCCCTCGCCTGCCAATATGAGTTTAGAATTTAAAGCCCGGTTTTTCTCAACAAATTTGGCAAAGGCTCTTATCGTATATTCATGACCTTTTTTCTCTCGGAAAGATGAAATTTGTATGAAAGTAAAAGCCTCGTTTTTAACCCCAGGGTCGAGGGGCTTAAAAAAGTCTACGTCTGTATTAGAATAAAGGATTAAATGCGGGTTGCGAAGCTTGATACCCTTGTTTGTTAAGTTGTTTTTTAAATGCTCACAAACAAACGTAGTATACACATTAGGTTTTGAAAGCAGATCCCTTAACCTTGAAACATAGGTCTCCAAGATCAATTTAAGGCTTGCATCAAAACCTCTGAAAGAGATGACAAAAGGCGCAGAAATATAAGGAAGATTATCCGCCAGGTACAGTGCATCATATCCAAACTGCGCATGGATAATGCTTGGTTTAAAATCAGCCACTATCCGGGCCAGTTTTTTACGGAAAGAGCTATTTCCAAAGTTGATGTAAAGGTCGTGCAGCTCCAGCCTTTTCCTCAAATGGCCTACAACCCTGTTCTGTTCATAGGGTACCTGTTGAATCTTTAATTTGCCTAATGCTTCGTTTTTAGAATGCTCTAGGCATACATATAAGACATTGTGATGCAAGCTAACATCCACCACTTGATTGTGGATAAAATTAGTAGTGTATCCTCCTAACGCCCTAGAAAAAAACAAGATATTCACCTAGTCAGCTTTTCAAAACGCAAGTATGCAACTCATACATGATAATTCCTCATTTTACATTCAAATTACCGACATTTTGCACCCCACAATGACAGGCAAATTAAAGCCCAAAGTCGATTACCATGAAGCCTGGATGACTTGTTTTCGTTGATCAACTGGTGGATATAAGACCTGTCAAACATTTCGGAAATGATGGACCCATGATCTAAGAGAATTGATTTCATCCATTCATGCATATCCTGCTGCAACCATTTTGCTAATGGCAAACCGAAGCCCTTCTTCTTGATAGACAGGATGCCTGGTCGTACGTGCCTTTCTGCGATCTTCTTCAGGATGTACTTGCTATGGCCCGAATTGAATTTGTGTTCATTGGGTATTGAAAAAGCCCAATCGGCCAGGTTAATATCCAAGAATGGTGATCTCACCTCCAAAGAGTTCATCATAGATACGCGATCAACTTTCACCAAGTAATCGTTTAAGAGCCTGGTCCTTAGGGAGGCTCTCAACAGGGTCCCGGTGAGGGAAGAAGCCCTGTGCTTTTCCCATGTGGCTTGCAAGTAGGTTTTTGTGTATTCATTATTTAGTCGGCTTTTGTTGCTGTACAATTGATCTTTTTGACCAAAACTAAATCCCATTTGCCTATCCAAGCGTTGATAATCCTTTTTGTCTAAATAGGCTTGGAAAGAACCCATATTTTCCCGATTCCCTTGGAATCTACTTGATATTTTATCGGCCAGCACTTTAAACCCCCTTGTAAAATCATTGGGATTTTCTCGGTAGAATTGTTCACTTTTAAAGGCTAACCCATAGTCGTCATAGCCACCAAACAATTCATCTCCGCCATCCCCGGATAAGGCCACTTTGAACGAATTCCCGATAAACCTGGTAATATAATACGTGGGTATACAGCTTGGGTCAGCAAAAGGCTCACCAATATATTCAATGATCTTGATCAAATCTTCCAAGACGTTCGGTTCCAACACCAGTTCGTGGTGGTTTGTATTATAGCGTTTTGCTACAATCGCTGCATCGGGCAACTCATTCTCTTCTTCAAAAGAAAATCCAACAGAAAATGTATTAACAGCGCCAGGTTGGCTTTGGGCCAACAGGGAAGTGATCAACCCCGAATCTACCCCTCCACTTAGGAAGCAAGCGATGGGAACATCCGCGATGGTTCTTAAACGAATGGCATCTCGAAGTTTCTGCTCCGTGATATCAATGATCTCAAGGTTAGAATACGAGTTGTGAGCTGGGGGTGCAGGGCCCGTCCAATAGGCTGAAATGCTGTGATCATCTACATCCAGGGAGCATTCCATCCAATATGACGGGGGTAGTTGGCTAATTTCTTTCCAAATGGACTTAGGTTGAGGTACAGAAAATTCGGATAGGAAGTAATCGAGTGATTCGAAATCCAGCGAAGGATCATTCGGCACCATACTTTTCACGCTTTTTATGTCCGATGAAAAGATGACGCTCCTTTTGCTGATGCTGTAATATAAAGGTTTCTTACCAAAATGGTCCCTTACCAGGAAAAACTTATTCTTGCTTCTGTCAACAATAGTGAAGGCAAACATCCCCCGGATCTTACCCAGCAGCTTTGGCACTCCCCAATTCAAGTAACCTTGTAAAAGGACTTCGGTATCCGAGGTTGTTCGAAAGGAAACCCCAGCTTTTTGCAGCTCCGCTTTTAATTCTAGGAAATTATAGATCTCGCCATTAAATGAGATAGATACTTTTGGGTCGTTCAAAACCATGGGCTGGTTTGACCGGGGATCAAGGTCAATGATACTTAACCTTGTGTGTGCCAGCCCAACGCTATCATCTATCCAATAGCCGGTGTGATCCGGACCTCTTTCCTGCAGGAAAGCCGTCATCTTGGCCAGGTCATTTTTTTGAACGGGCCGTTGGTCGAAGTGAACTATTCCAGCAATCCCGCACATCACCGGGTAAGTTTTACATTGGACTTTCTCAAAACGTAGAGCAGCAAACGATAATTTATAAATCTAAAAGGGGATTTCTGAATCGCAAGCAGTGCACTTACCGCAGCTTTCCGATAGAGCTTGTTATACATATATAACTCTGCACTTTTCCTCAGAACGAGCGAATCATCCTCATGATAAGGCCCCAGTTTTTTCTCCAAAAATCGATCTAATTCTGCTTTATCCCCGCCGGATATTCCATCAACCCCGGCTTGAGCTCTCTGCTGCTGGCAAAAATGAACTACATCGTGAGAAATCAATTGCATAGGGGATTTTATATTTCGACTCACCGAATCATGGGTAAGCCTGACATGGTACAGTATTTCCGGTATCACACTGGCTTCGAACTTTTCAACAATCCTGGACAACCAGTCATAATCCTCCGCTCCAATACGATCATAAAACGTATTGTAACCTCCCACTGATTTATAAACCTCTCGCCTGATAGAAATAGTAGCGCCGTCAAAGGGATTATACTTCCTAACGAGGTCTCCAAGTCTTTCATAAGGTGTTAAAAAATTTCTCATGCGTATCGTTTGCCCGTTTGCGCCGTCAAAACACCTGCTGTGGGTTCCAAACAAATAGATGTTGGGATGGGCATCAAAATGATTCAATGTAACCTCAAGGCGCTCCTTAGAGGAATAATCATCAGCATCTTGGAAAGTAATGTAATCTCCCTGGCATTTTTCAAAGAGAATGTTACATGTTTTTAAATATCCTATGTTTTTCTCATTGGTGAAAATCTTGATTCTTTCATCTTGAAAAGACCTGATGACCTCCAAACTTTTATCGGTTGATCGATCATCACAGATTAACAACTCAAAGTTGTCATAGGATTGATCAAGTATTGAATCTATTGCCTGCCCGACATAAGACTCGGAATTGTAAACAGGCAGAACAATTGAGAACCTACCCTGCTCAACCGGCATTTAGGACTGGCTTTTTAGTTTACACAGGATCACCTGGCAAGTGTTGTTATTAATGCCTTTCCGTAAGTGATAAAACTTTTGTCTTATTGTGGGCTTGAACGCTTCCAAGTTCTCATGGCTTATGATTTCAAATCCCATACTTGTAATAAATTCTCTAAACTCACTTTGATTCCATTCCCTAACATGTTTTTTATTCTCCGGGGGTCCCATTGATTCGGCACCCCTTACAAGATCTCGCTCAGGGGTACTAAGCAGTATATATGTATTTTCGTGGGAAACTATCTTCATACTTTCCAATAAATTTTCGGGACTCACTAGGTGCTCTATGACGTCAATAGACATCACCAGGTCATATTTCTCTGCAAGTTGAAAATCGGACAGATTGTCAAAATCTTCGGAAAACCATTTTATGTTAGGATATTTTTTTTCCGAGTACGTAATTGAATGTGGGTAATCAATTCCTGCTATATCATCGCATATAGACGAAAAATACTTATTCAGCTTGTACCCAGACCCCGTACCAAACTCAATAACGTTATTCAATTTGTTCTTTAGTAAGAGTTTCCTGGCATAGTTGTAAACTGAAACCTGGAAAACCTTATCTAAAGGTGGGGCTGAGTACCTTTCTACCACCTCTCCATTTGAATTAACATTTTCTTTATAGCCCTTCTTTATGAAATAATCCATTATGTTCTCTTCATTTTAAAAATCAATGCAGGAAAGCTATACTTTTTACAAACCTCACAATTTCAACATCCTTTTTGCAAAATTACTAATCGATATAATTATATCATCAAATCAACTAAAGGATGATCAGGCTTTAATGATTTTCCAACTCGCTTCAGGAAAAACTGGCCCCAGGTTGGTGACTTCCGGGTGATATTTATTGTCAATCATATCTTTAATGTGTACTGATAAACATTCGATGCCCTCAAAAAAATCATAAACCCCGTCCCCTATCCATACAGACACATAATAAACTCCATTTCTTAATTTGAGATCAGACAACAACGTTTCAACATAACCCTTCTTGAAAGGCAGGTTGGATTGGTCAAAGCCCGATAGCTTAGGGTTGCTCCCAAAAAGTTTATTCCCGGCACTGTCCAAAATGTTAAACCCTAGGAACGGGGGTTTCAAATAGTTATAATTATCCAGGTAAGCCCTGATCAATAGCTTATCTTCAATTTGGGAGACCTCTATGCTCCTGACAATTTCGTGATCGATGTTTATCTTGTTTTCGGGCCACGATCGACCACTGCTATATTCTTTTAATGTCTCTGAGGCCGAACCAATATAATTAACTGCCCCATTCTTTAGGTAAATCCCTTTATTACAAAGCCTTTCTACAGCCGCCAAATTATGACTTACAAAAATGACGGTCCTCCCCCTATTCTTACTGACCTCATCCATCTTACCCAAACATTTTTTTTGGAATTCTGCGTCACCCACGGCCAGTACTTCGTCTACGATTAAAATTTCTGGCTCTAAATGAGCAGCTACGCTAAATGCCAAGCGCACCTTCATACCACTGCTATAGTGTTTTACGGGTGTATCAATAAACTTTTCAATTCCGCTAAAGGAGACGATCTCATCAAACTTTTGCTTGATTTCAGCTCGTTTCATTCCAAGAATAGTACCGTTGAGATATATGTTTTCACGCCCAGTAAGTTCCATATGAAAACCCGTACCAACTTCCAGCAATGACGATACCCTCCCTTGTAGTTCAAATCGCCCAGTGGTTGGTTCTGTTATCCTGCTTAAAATTTTCAGCAAAGTACTTTTCCCGGCACCATTACGACCGATTATGCCCACGGCCTCCCCTTGTCTTATTTGAAAGGAAATATTCTTTAATGCCCAAAACTCCTCTATATCTACCTCGTTGGAATCCAAGCCAACTAGTCTTTTCAATTTGGTGCCAAAAGAGTTTCTGAAATCTGACGCCTTTTGATGACCAAGCATGAACTTTTTCCCAAGGTCTTCTACTGATATCGCAACATCACTCATACTATCTAAACTCTAAACAATGTCTGCCATCACTTTTTCGACCTTTCTAAAATAAAAAAGCCCGGAGACGAAAAGCACAAAAACAATGGCCAAGGAAATATAGGAATACGTACTTGGCATTTGACCTCCCAAAATACTCCAACGGAACCCTTCCACTACACCTGCCATAGGATTAAGATAGTACAGGACCGTCGCCCAACCGGGTAGATTGTCAATAATCATGTCAGCGGGGTATCCAACCGGTGTAGCATAAAGACCAAACTGTACTAAAAAGGGAACGACATGCTGGAAATCCCGGTAGCGTATGGTTAGAGCACTCAACCAAATCCCTACGGCCAGGGAAGATATGATACAGGTAAGCGCATAAATGGGCAAAAAGATAAGGTTGGCTGAAGGTGGGAACTGGTAAAAAAACAATAAAACAACAATGAAGAAGAGCGCTATCAGGAAGTCAATAAATCCTACCAAAGCCTTGGATAAAGGAATGACAAGCCTTGGAAAGTATATCTTTTTAACCATCTCTTGGGAAGAGATGATCGAGTTTCCCGATTGTGCCAAGACAAATGAAAAGTAGCTCCATGACGCCATACCGCAAACTGCGAATAGCGGGTAAGGCACATTGCCTGTATTTACCTGGATAGCCCTGCCAAAAACTATGGTGAAAATAATCAATGTAGCCAGCGGCTGGATCACTGCCCAAAGTAACCCTAAAAATGTCTGGGCGTATCGTACCCTTAAATCTCTATAGGCTAAGATCAAAAAAAGATCCCTATACCGTAATAATTCCTTAAGATTTAGGGTTAACCCCTTTTTGTTTGCATCAACGACCAGTTTGTACATGATCTCGAAAATACTCTTTTTAAATCCCTATCTCCCTAGACACCTTCATCTTAAAAGTACTTTTTTCCTGTCAAGAAGCGAGTATCCATGCAGGGCCAGGTTTTTCTCTCTAAAAAAGCATGGACGGCTCTCTATTCCCGAAACCGCCCATTTGCATTATTCATTCTACACCGCGCCATTAAAGCGCTTGGTAAACTTCATAAAAGCCGAAAGTTACGACATTATTTTTTATTCATCCTGAATTAACTCTTTTCGTATTTGCACTTTTTGAATAGTTCACACCGCAAATATGAAAAAGAGAATCTCCCAGGCTTCCTATGACGCTGCGATGACCTGTTAGAAAATAGACACTCGCCGAATTCAAAATTCGAAAAACCTGCTTCGAGAGTCCGTAGAATTTGTACTATGGGACGATTAACATCCAACCAAAGTGGACATCACTAAATAATCCTTGTCCAGGGAAGCTCTTTTCGTGTTCTTTTACAGTACTCAATTGCTCAAAAAATCACCTGCTGTAGTTCAGTGCAAGATTATCACGAGCGGGGTAGAAAATTAGGAAAAGCAACCACTGTCCTATTGAAAGTCCTTATCATCACGAGAAGCACCGTGTAAGGCATTTATTCTAACTCAGCCCTGGTCTTGCGAACGTAAAAAAATAGACAAAAGGTAAAAAGGTCAAAAAAATGAGCTTTCTCACGGCATCAAAATGCCTTCAGTTTTTGTCTTCTTAGAACTTCCGTAGTGATATAACAATACTAATCCTGTAAAATAAAAAGGCATCATAGGAATTTTGTAGCGTGCGAGGGTTCCAAAATTATAGGTAGATATACCAACGGCAAATGCAAAAACAATCGCAAACAGCATGCAAAATGATACGTAAGGCTTGGTCAAATACCTAAGAAAAGATCTTATTGATATCTTGTAGACTACCCATAAGGTTAAAAGTAGGCAACCGAGTGCCTCCATTGCAGAAAACAGCATAAACGGATTTCTTACTTCCCACAAGTAAGGACGAAATAGGGAAACATTGATAGCTTGAGGTGCCAACCGCAGCATACTACCAAAAGTACCATCTAACTCGCCCAAAGAGTAGCCCGAGCCATCACCTAGCCTGGCTCCCCAACCATAGCGAATATCGTAGGCCGTGATTTGGGCGGTCCGCGCAATGTTGCTTAAAGCATACCTAGGATCATCTTTTCCCACACTTTGGACGGTGAGATACCCCAAAGTACCGCATAATACAACTACGAAAGGCGCTAAGAGCATTTTTAGCGACAAGTTTTTCATTTCGCCGAAATATTGAGCGGTCACCCAAAAGATCAGCGCTGGCAAAAATGACAGGAGGATATACTTTTTTGTCGAATAGGTCAAGAATGCAGCCAATAAGAATATACCAATAAAAAGAAGGTTTATCTCACGATTGATCACCAGCCTCTTGAAAGTATAGGTCATCCAACCTAAACAACCCAAAGTCAGCGTATCTTTTAATAAACCTGAACCCCAAAAGAAAACCGAGGGAATAAACAAGATGGCCAGGGCCAAAGGAAAATGAAGATGTCGGTAGTCACTGTAAAAAGTTAAGTAAAACGCCCACAAGCCACTAAAACTGAGCATAGCAAATAGTACCGCGGTCGCCGAATAGGTACTAAAAGTTAGTAAATCCAACAAGAAGGTTACCCGGATCAAAAGATAGGACTGTTGGTCCCTGAAATACCAAATTTTAGATGAGTATTTAAAAATATCGCCACTGAACTCTCCGTTGGCCAGGAAAAGGTTTAATCCTTTCAACGGATCATCTATAAAAGCTTCCCAAATGATCCGGCTACCATGCGTATGAAAGGCAAATGTATCTCCTCCTTCGTAATAAAATTGATATACGAACCCCACACCCAAAGCCCCTATGATCTTCACAGTTAAAGCAGGAATAAAATATTTCCTGTTTACTTTATCGGTTACCAAGGGACGAATGAAGTACGCCGCGATATAAAGAATGAAAAGAACTATTGGCGTAACTACAAGATCTCTTAGTTCCATGCTTTGAAATCGAGAATTAAAAAGATGAAATTAAAAAAAGTGAATTTCATCCTTGCTAGGTATTTAATTTAGGCAATCAAATTAACTCTTAGGAATAACTCCTAGATTATTTCCATATCCATATGGCATCTTTCACAGTTCTCTCAAACTACTCCTCGCCTCCTTATGCACCCTATCCTTGCGGTCGGCGTATTTCTTTACCTTTTTCAGGTATTCTTTGGCTAATTTTTTATCGCCCCTTTCTTCTGCAATTTCCGCCAGCGCCAGTAGTGAATAATGATAATACCCTGTTTCCATAGCCCCGATATCTTCGGCGAAGGTCACTGCGCGGCCATAATAATATTCGGCTCGTTCTATGTCTTTACGGGAATCATAAATTTGACCTAGGAAGAAAGCAGCATAACGCCCGCAGGTGCCTTCATATCCTAAGGCACCACTATCTATTTTGGCCAGGATGTCCATGGCGACAGGCTCGGTTGAATTAAATTTACCGGAACTGTAAAGCAGCCGGGCATAGTACCGGTGGAAGTAAGGATTATTGGGATAGGTTTGGTGTAAATACTCCCCGATCTGCAATGCTCTTCTTTTATCATTCTCATAGTTATTCAAGATCCTCATAAGAAAAACCATGGCTTCTGTGCGCGTATAAAAGGCATTATAAGAAACTTCTTTCAATTGCTGAATCCCCAAGTCTTTGTCACCTTTTGGAAAAAACATCATGATCGGCCTCAATAATGGATAATTCTCAGGCACCCAAACTGAAAAATAATTGTATAGGGCATCGCCGAACAGGAGTTCTGGGCTTAATTCATGCTTGCCCTTACTATACTGCATGTATTTTAGCGCATTTTTACCTGCAACGGCTGATTTTCTCCAGTTTTTACGTTCAATACTGCTATGTAACCGGCCGATAAAACCGTAAGCTGCGGCCAGGAAAAAAGCAGCCTCCACCTCATGCTTGGGCTTTTCGAATAACCCCTCTGAAATAGTGATCACGGTATCCATGTGGGCCAGGAATTTCGTATCATGCGATGTGTCGTTCAAATTAGGCATGATCTTCCACCATTCGCTCAGCCCCATTAGGAAATAAGGTAAGGGATGCCAAGCGTATTTTTGCTGGAGCCATCGGAACTGCTGTTCGGCCTTTTCAAACTTAAAATTGTAAAGGTCGTTCATGGCTTGGTTGATCTCGATCTGGAGTTGCATGTCAGCGATCAAGATGATCTGCTCCTCCCCGGGGGCGCCACCACCGTTCCCTTGAGCCAATCCGAAACTCGCTATCCAAGACAATATGATTATAGCTATCGTTTTCAAACTCTTTATTGATCCTTTACCACAAAGTTATCCTATTTTCAGTGATAGTTACTGTCTGGTCTTCGATAGACAAACATGATTTTGTAACTAAACACCTTCATCACAGGTGTATAACGTTGATTGTACGGAAGAGTTAAACCTAGTGTTAAGTGTAATTGTAGGGTTAGCTGTTTTTTCCCATCCCGGTCTTAAAGTCAGCAGTTGGCAATGCGCAATCGGCAACCCTATATTTTTTGCCCACTGCCTTTTGCCTATTGCTAACTGATCAATACCTCGAACATACTCATCCTCTACCCGATCCGTCATTTGAGGCTTAACTTAATCATTGAAAATTCAAGGGCGTATGGAGGGGAGACATCCAGGAACAGCGCGGCACATTTGAGGCCTGCGGGTAAGCGGCCTATAGCGGCTGGATAGCGCGTTTCGAGGGGAAAATGGGCTTGGTTGCTGGCGCCCTTTTCTTTTGGGCGTGCAAAAGAAAATGAAAACCAGGCTTAAAACCACAAAATCCCGCTTAAATTGCTCATTACGACGATAGCATTACCCGGAACATCTTAAAACATAACTTAAATTGACAAAATTAAACGTTCTACTCCCAAAGCTAATCTCCAAGAACACCCTATTTTTCCAATCCCGGTCTTAAAATCGGCAGTTGGCAATGGGCAACCCTATATTTTTTGCCTACTGCCTTTTGCCCACTGCCCACTGATCAATAGCTCATACTATACCCGGTACGTCATTTAAGGCTGTATGGTGAGCCAACGGAGACCATAGTGAAGAACAGGCTTTTCGCCCCGGAACGTGGCAATTTTATTTTTGCATTCACTAAATTGCCACACATGACAAAAGAAAAGGAAAGCTCATCGATTTATGACATTAACAAATGGCTATACTTTCTTTTATTATGTGTTGTCACACTCCTGCTGCTGATCGTCAAAAAGACATTTGTGGAATACGAAACCTTCGCTTTCGAAATATTGGAAGAGCGCGGTCGCATGGGGTTATTTCATTTGATCAGCACCTTGCAGTATGCCTCTATTCCTGTGGTGTATGGTTACAAATTCACGGTCGTAGCATTTGTACTATGGGTGGGTTGCTTTATGTACGGTTACAAAGTAACCTATGCACAGGCATGGCATGTGGCAGCGGTCAGCGAAAGTATATTTCTACTGGCAGAACTATTAAAAATTGTGTGGTTCATGTTTTTCGATACCGAGGTGACTGTTTTCGATATTCGCGCCTTTTATCCCCTGTCCTTGGTAAACTTGTTTGATCGACATACGCTGGACCCGAGGTGGATATATCCTTTAAAGTCCCTGAACCTGTTTGAAGTGATCTATTGGTTCGCCTTAATCTACGGGATTAACCTTGCGGCTAACAAGAAGCGATCTACAGCCGTCCTGATCGTATTCACCTCGTATGTGTTCTTCTTTTTTGTGTGGTTGGGTTATTATCTTTTGATCTACGAGTAACCCTTTCTGCTCGCTGTTTTTCCTCTTTTACCCCAGTAATAAGCGTCTCCTTCCTTCTATTAACTCACTAAAAATTAATTTCTAAGCTCCATACGCTACCATGCATTTTTTTTCTATATTTGCAGTCCGATTTTGAAGAAGACACTATATAGCTATATATCATGAGCGAGATCATTAAAGAACTGGAGGCGGAAAACAATGAGAGAAGGGCTTCTTTCCCTTCGTTCAAAGCCGGTGATACGATAAACGTTCACGTAAAGATCAAAGAAGGTAATAAGGAAAGGGTACAACAGTACCAGGGGGCGGTTATCCAGCGTAAGAATCCCGGGACGAATGGAGAAACCTTTACCGTAAGAAAAGTGACCAACGGAATAGGCGTAGAGCGTATATTCCCATTGCTCTCACCAAACATTGAGAAAATAGAATTAATACGGAAAGGAAAAGTGAGAAGAGCCCGATTGTACTACTTAAGAGGACGCCAAGGTAAGGCTGCAAGAATTAAAGAAAAATTGTAATATCTCACGTAATAATTAAAAAGCCATGATACCCATGGCTTTTTTTGTTTTAAATGTTCTCTTCTTCTCTCGTTAATGAGCCTAAGGCGCTACTATGCGGGGGACTGGCTATTCCTTCATCTAGCCATAGCTCGGCTTCTTCTCTTGAATAAAAATTCTTTTTTGGAAATTGCGTTTCACGAGCGACAGCATTTAATTGCATTTCGGCAATATCGTCTTTTAATACCTCTGCAACTTTTGAAACACCCGCCTTTATGATCATATTTTGCGCCTGTAGGTGAAGCTCCTTGACCGATGTTGGGTGTGTCTTCATTTCTGAAGCATCTGTCAATAAGGTAAAACCCTGCTTAGAAAGATTTAATGCCTTTTCCCAATCAGGAAGGTAGTCTTTTACAGCCTCTACATTTCGCCAAAAACCAATGATCTTTAAGTAGATCCTGTTTTTATCTGTATCTACCTTTAGCACATACTTGCTATTTTCAGAAATTGATAACGCCATGCTCCTTATTATTTATATTCCAACCCATTATTCTAAAGTCCAAAGAAAAAACCCAAATGACTGGGTATTGTTTAGTGCTGCTCGTAGCGAGAAAAATCCCGAGATCTCTTCTCACGCCCTTCACGGATAAACAGGTTTACAATATTACCTGCCGAGCTGCCAGCCACCGTCCGGCTATCAATAGCTGAATGATGCCCTACCTCATCTAACCATAATAAAGCTTCATGCTTGATATAAAAGTTTTTCTTGGGGAACCGCGTTCGTCTTGCAATGGCATCAAGTTGCAACTCTGTGAGTTCATCATGTACTAACTCCGCCGTTCTCGAAACCCCGGCGTTTATTATCAACCTTTGAGTTTCTACTAAAAGCGCCTTGACAGCAGAAGGGCTTACCTTCAATTCAGAGGCATCTACAAAAACCGTAAAATTGCTTAAAGTAAGGCCCAGGGCTTTCTTCCAATCTTCCTTGTAGTGAGGCACATCATTTACATCATTCCAACGACCTATGATCTTTAGATGAACCCTGTTTTTTCCCGTATCCACCCGCAATCTGTACCAATCATTCTTCGAGATCATTATTAGGGCCATAGTGCGTATTGCTATGTAAGGATATTCATTTTTTAAAAGAATAATACAATAACTCTGTTAGCTAAACATTGTTTAGTACGAAAACGAAAAAGTTATAATTTGAATTAAAACAGCTACCAGTATAAAAAAAGAGGCTATCTCATAATGGAGACAGCCTCTTAAAAATCTTATGCATTGGCCCAACCGGGCATTGGGTCACCCAATAAACGATTAAGCTAACACGCCTACATTGTTGAGATCCTCGCAAGCTTTTTTAAGTCTCTCTTTGAACGATTCCTCTCCTTTTCTCAACCAAACCCTCGGGTCATAATATTTTTTATTGGGAGAGTCCGGACCGTCAGGGCTACCGATTTGCCCTTGGAGATATCCTTCGTTCACCTGGTAGTAATTGCGTATTCCATCCCAATATGCCCATTGTAAGTCGGTGTCAATATTCATTTTTATCACACCATAAGAAATAGCCTCGCGGATCTCTTCCACCGTGGAGCCTGATCCCCCATGGAAAACAAAATCAACAGGATGCTCCCCGGTAGAGAACTTTTGTTGAATGTGCTTTTGGCTATTGTCGAGTATTTTCGGGGTAAGCTTGACATTTCCTGGTTTGTACACCCCATGAACATTACCAAAAGCTGCAGCTACGGTAAACCGGTCACTTACTTTTCTTAATTCTTCATAGGCATAAGCCACCTCTTCCGGCTGGGTGTACAGCTTAGAACTGTCAATGTCTGTATTATCCACACCATCTTCTTCACCCCCAGTAACACCCAATTCTATTTCAAGCGTCATGTCCATTTTGCTCATTCTCTCCAAGTACCTCTTGCACGTTTCAATATTCTCTTCTATGGGCTCTTCTGAAAGGTCGATCATGTGGGAGCTAAATAGCGATATACCGTGAGCTTTGTAAAACTCTTCTCCTGTATCCAACATGCCATCTATCCAAGGGAGTAGCTTTTTAGCGGCGTGATCGGTATGGAGAACTACCGTGGCGCCGTATTTTGCTGCTAAATGGTGAACGTGATGAGCACCCGAAACTGCCCCGGCTACGGCTGCCGCCTGGCCATCGTTAGGTAAACCTTTACCTGCAAAAAAAACAGCACCACCATTGGAGAATTGTATCATCATAGGTGACTTGATCGATGCTGCCGTTTCCATGACTGCGTTGACACTATTGGTGCCGATTACGTTCACCGCTGGCATGGCAAAACTCTTTTCCTTAGCAAACTTGAAAAGCTTTTGTACTTCGTCACCGGTGATCACACCGGCCTTGAATTCTGAACCTGACATATTTTTGGTTTTAAGACTATACTTCAAAGGCACAAATGTTTATGCCTGGGTACAAAGAAAGTAAATTTTGAAGGCGTTCACATTCTTTTTTTTGAAAGATGAAGGATACTATTGATATTTGTGGTCTTTATCCATATAACACATTTATGAGTTGGTTCAAACGGAAAGATAAGGGGATTCAAACCCCCACCGAAGCCAAGAAAGAAGCGCCTGACGGACTGTGGTTTAAGACTCCCTCGGGAAAGATCATTCATACCCGGGAGCTGAAAAGCAACTGCTATGTCAGCCCTGAAGATGGGTACCATGTACGGATCGGGTCCAAAGAATATTTTGAAATACTATTCGACAATAATGAGTTCACAGAGCTCGATGAGGACATGGAGTCCACTGACCCGTTGAAATTTAAAGATACCCAGCTTTACCCGGTACGTATCGCCGCTTCCCAAAAAAAGACGGGGCTCAAAGATGCTGTGCGAACGGCTTACGGAAAAGTTGGCGGGGTGGACCTGGTCATTGCTTGTATGGATTTCAGTTTTATCGGGGGGTCTATGGGCTCGGTGGTAGGAGAAAAAATAGCGCGGGCCATTGATCATAGCCTCAAAACAAAAACACCGTTTTTGATGATCTCAAAATCCGGCGGTGCCCGTATGATGGAGGCTGGCCTTTCCCTTATGCAACTCGCTAAAACTTCGGCGAAGCTCACGCTCCTTAGCGATGCCAAAATCCCCTACATCAGTTTACTGACCGACCCTACCACCGGTGGGGTAACCGCTTCTTATGCCATGCTCGGTGATTTTAACATTGCAGAGCCAAAGGCTTTGATAGGTTTTGCAGGCCCCAGGGTCATCAGGGAAACCATTGGAAAGGATCTGCCAAAAGGTTTCCAAAGCGCAGAATTTGTGCTCGACCATGGCTTCCTAGACTTTATAGTAGACCGGAGAAATCTGAAAAGTAAACTTGTTACGCTATTAGCCATGCTCAAATAGCCTTACACCGAAAAGAATCCTATGGCATTCGCCCACTTTTGCCAGTGGTAAATTAAAGAGCAATACATTATTCGTATTAACTCCTGGGTTCACCATAGGAGTTAATATCTTCTGATGACAAGTAAGCGCATTTACAGCTATACCTGTATCCTGCCGGTATACCCATTGAACAAGCGCTTAGTTAGGTCATCATTGAAAATTCAAGTGGTGATGGAAGGGAGACATCCAGGAACAGCGCGGCACATTTGGGACCCGTGGGTAAGCGGCCTGTAGCGGCTGGATAGCGTGTTTCGAGGGGAAAATGGGCTTTGTTGCTGGCGCCTTTTTCTTTTGTTTCGTTTTCTTTTGGGCAGGCAAAAGAAAATGAAAACTGGGCTTAGAACCACGAAATACCGCTTAAACTGCTCATGGTAAGACTGGCATTACCCGAAACATCCTAAAAATATAGCTTAACTTGCCAAAATGAAACATTCTAACTTGGACTCGATTAAAAAATGAACGTCATTCCGCGCCGGTGGCTGTGGGAGGGCTAATGGCGAGAGCCGGAATCTGCTGCGTCGTAGAACGGAAGCTAATT
>JANQLQ010000163.1 GCA_028280565.1 Fulvivirga sp. | reverse complement strand
CTATCCCACCCCTATGGCCTGCTTACCCACAGGCCTCAAATGTGCCGCGCTGTTCCTGGATGTCTCCCCTCCACACGCCATTTGAATTTTCAATGGTGCACTACCTTTGGTTGTTAGGTTTAGTACACTCGTCCGCCGAAGTGAAACGTATGTTTAGCAATCCTACGACCTGGAATCGGCCAGGGTGTTCCCGCTCAGTCTTGGTAACTACTCCTTACGATCCATAAACAACGAAAGGATCCGCACATCTCCAGGCATGGGGTCTGCGCCGGGTGACTGCTACATATGGTTTTACTTTGGTAAACAAGGGTACTGAACCCAGGGCTGGGGTGTGCCCATAGAAAAGTCGGGAGGTTTTGCAGGCGAATCCAAAGCCTTTAAGCTTTGGTTGAGTGCAAGTGATGCTGATCGCTCAATACGGCCACCTTAAATGTATACTATGAACGCCATGCTACGTACGAGCTAAACGCTTGTGAATTATTGGTTCTCTTTTTATGCTCCATTCCTGCGTATCGTCATTTATTTGTTAACGATCCAGCTAAAATAAGTATACGTCCCAGTTGCTAGAAGCACTGAAACTGGCTGTTCGCCTTATCATATCAAAGTACTCCGTTCGCATATTCATTTTAGTACCTGTTACAGCGTCGTTTTATACGTCAATGCTAATGGTTACTTTTCCCCCGAGTCCCTTCTCCACGATTTCAAAAAGTGTCTTAAGGGTTAAATTACTTCCATCATTCTCAACCCTGGATATGTAGGTTCGCTTCTTGTCAACCCGTTCGCCAAGCTGCTGCTGAGTGAGGTGTTTTTGTTCGCGAGCCTGGCGAAGAAGTAATCCTATTTTAAACCCCTCAACTTCCCGTTCAAGTTGATCTCGTCTCGAAGTTCCCTTCTTCCCGTAGACATCATCTTTTATGGTTTTCCAAGATTTAGTTTCCATATTCATTCGCTTTGTATTGATAATATTCCTTCATTAATCGTTCGGCTCTTTCGATTTCCATCTTGGGTGTTTTCTGACTCTTCTTTTGAAAGCCGTTCAGAAGAATAACCAATTGATTGCCATCAAAAAAACAGAACACTCTCCATATGTTCGATCCCAGTTGAATCCTTGCCTCATATAGTCCATCAGTTCCGGTTAAATGTTTCAAGTAATTACTAGGTACTCGCTTCAGGGTCTCAATTGCTTCAATAATCTTGAAAATCTTATCTTGAACTTTTGTTGTTTGGTCGTTCAAGAACTCTTCAAAATAGTGTTTGTAAGCAACGACCTCCCTGATCTTGTCCATACGACAAAAGTAACTTAAAAGTTACTTCATGTCAAATTCGCCAGGAAGATATGCGTAGAGAAGACAATGTGCTGTAACAATATACTATGTGCAACACCTGTTGCACATATCCTACCTTAGTCAATCCAAATCTAAAGGATTTTTAATCTGATCAAAACCTTGTATGGCAACATGAGAATAGATATCAGTTGTTTTAGTGCTTGAATGGCCTGATAAAACCTGGACAGAGGCCTATTGGATAGTGGTCATTGGTAAGACACCAGCGAGATTTATGAAGGGGTAATCCAGGCTAAAAAGGAAACACCATCTCATCAAAGCAAAGAGTAAGATGGTTTTTCCCGTTTTTGCGCTGTTACATCAGTAGCATACTTCAATCGTTTTTGCATTGAGTACTCAAGCTCAAAGAACGCCACCTGCCCCTGGCATAAGCGGTTCCATCCTTCTCAGGAACTTTGCCATTCGTGTGGGCGATAGACGCTACGCGAATGACGTCTCCCTTGTTAATAGATACACTTTTCCATGCATAAGAATATTCCCGGTAATCAATTTCACTTTCGGGGTTTTGAAATTGCCCGATCATCTTGTCATTGATCCAAAGTTGATAGCTGGATTCACCATCCGTTTCCGTTAAAGAAGTGAGTGACACATCATACAACCCGTCGGGGTAATTGAAGATCATTCCCGCTGCTGCATATTGGCTGGGATACTTTATGGAATTTACGGCCATGGCATTCCTGGTATGATCAAAGTAAGCGGGAGCATAGCCGGCCATCTTGCCACTAAAAGCAGCGGCATGGATAATCATTTCTTCATTGCAAGTCCATGCGGGCACATTGACCAACTGCCAGTTTTCTGCAAAAGAAATGGACTCATCGGGCTCAATCCACTCCCAAGGACCAATCGGCTCTATTTCCACCATGTTTAACCCGTTGTACCAGGTAGAGAAGTTGGCCGCTGTGATATCACCGTAGGGTTTTCCAGGGTGCACTTCAAACGTGTTCCTGAAGAGCAGGTCCTCAAAGAAATAGGATACTCTACCCACTGCCAGGTCCATGTCTATTTTTTGTTGCGAAAACGGACCGGATATGACCAGGTGATCGTTTGCAATGGTTACTGTTTCTTCTAGCCCTGGATTAAAATTTACCACGCGATTTGGGAGGTACATGGCAAAACCCTTTGGGTATTTAGACATAGGATTGACGGGTAAATATAGCGTACCACCCGCTTTTAAAAAGGCTCGTCCCCAATGAGCGAATCGTAGTTTTTCATTAGAGATGTTTAAGATCTCTTGCTCTATTTTGAGGGCGCTGGATTTCTTATGAAGCTTGAAAGTACGCTTAAGCTGAATGCCATTTTCTTCATCTCTTTCGCTTAATAGGACTACTTGGGCTTCACTCGTAATTTCGTAGGACCAAGGGCCAAACCAGTGTTTTCGTTGATTGGATCTGAATTTCGAAGGGCCAATATCAAACCGGCCACCTGCCAGGTATTTTCCGGGCGGCATATTCGTGCCATCCCATACCCATCCGTCATGTGCAGGATTTTCCTGGATGATATTTTTTCCATCAATGGCATATCGCATTATCCGGCCGCCAACGCCCGGGTTGATGATAACCTCCGTTTTTTCATTGGACAGGCGAATACACTTTTCATACCCGTAGGCGGATACAATTTCTGTTTTTTGGGCCTGTAATGGGTAAATTAAAAAAAGCAGGAAATTTAAGATGAACAATTTTAGAATGGCTTGGTGCATATCAATAGGTGATTTTTAAAACAAGTAGTCCGCAAAAATCCCTAATAGGGATACATCGGTTGCACACATTTCTCAATGGGTTCATATTTGCTGGCACTGGCCCACCGGATACCCCGCTTCAATATCTTCATAGCCGCTGGCTGGTCCGTGATATGGGACAGGCTGTGCCCCAAAGAGGTATAGAAAATACGGCCCTTCCCATAATTCTTTTTCCAAACTACCGGGATGGTACAGCCTTCAATCCATTCATGGTGTGATCCATCAAACCGTGTGGTCGCCAATACCTTGACATTGGGATCCACATGCATGTAGTACTGCTCACTGGTCATCTTAAATTCAGCGATCCCTTGCGTGATCGGATCTTCCGGGTTGGTGACCCGGACATTGTAGTCAATCACATTTCCCGGGTGAGCTACCCACTGCCCGCCAGTCATGTACTGGTAGGGGGGATTGTTCCTGAAAGCATCACACATGCCACCATGCCACCCGGCTATGCCACAACCCTTTCTTACCGCGGTGAGCAGGCCTTTTTGCTCCTCTTTCTTGATGGACGACATGGTATGTATTTGAACTACCAAGTCAATGGAATCCATAAGCTGTTCATTCGCATAGCAGTCAACCGTTTCATACACTTCTACCATCGCTTCGGAATCCTCCATCCAAGGGACCAGGTAATCCTTGAATTTCCCAGGCTCATGTCCTTCCCATCCGCCATATACAAACAAAATTTTCCTTCCTTTCAAATTGGGCAAAGGATCTGCCCGCACCTTCGTTGCTTCTTTTGACCACGAGGTATGAGCAAGAGTACTTAGCGAAATAGCGGTTGCCATTTTCCTTATAAATGATCTCCTGGATTTCATAGTCGCTCATTATTTTCATTAAGTTAATGGAATACGCAGAAGAGACGGCCTATTCCATCAAGTGTGGTACAATACGACAAATCATAAATATTCCTGGGCGTAGTGTTAGCGTCCCGATTCTGTTCCTTTGGGTAAAAACATGAAATTCATATTACCGGGATGCATCGTTTTGATGTTGAGTGGATCCATTTCTATCTCTTCCAACCTGGGTAATGGGTACAAGCCCTTATTCAATGGAAGGGATTTTACCGGGTGGAACCTGGCAACCAGGAGTGGAGATCCCGAAGAAGCCCGTAAAGTCTTTGCCATTGAGAATGGAATGGTGCATGTATTCAAAAACCACCCTGACAGCTTTAACTTGAACAAAGGCAAAAATCTTACCCATGGCTTGATGTATACAGAAAAGGAATATGAGCGCTATAGTTTCCGGTTTGAATACAAATGGGGGACGAAGGTGATGAATAACTTTAACCAGTTTCAGTACGATGCGGGGATGTATTACCATGTATACAATGATAAGATCTGGCCTTACGGGCTGGAATATCAAATCCGGTACAATCACCTGGAGAATAGAAATCATACCGGTGATTATTGGGCGGCTAGGACCAAAATGCAATGGTACTCTGCCGATGGAGAAACCTTCAGCCTGCCAGTGGATGGCGGACAACCCCAGCCCGTAAAAAACGGGGAGCACAGGGCCAAACTCGACGCCCCCTTCCATGCCCTGGATGGCGAATGGAACCAATGTGAAGTTATTGTAATGGGGGACCGGTATTCCATCCACAAGCTCAACGGAGAAGTGGTGAATATGGCCACTGATTTTTCTATTGGAAAAGGGATCATAGGACTCCAGTCAGAAACAGCCGAGATCTATTACCGGAATATTGAGATTAAAGAATTTAAGAAATTCATACCCGCTAAAGCGTTTTTAAAATGATGAAAAGGCTCAGTATATCGGTTTTTTTGATGACTTTTTGCTTTTTACTGCATGCCCAAAAAGACAGGCGACCTAATGTGGTGTTCATTATTGCTGATGATCTGAACGGTTATTCTACGAGAGATGAGTATCCAACGATCCAAACGCCCAACCTCGATAAATTTCGAAATGAATCGATCAACTTTATCAATGCTACCTGCAATACACCCGTTTGCGTACCAAGCCGGGCTTCCTTTTTGAGCGGACTGTCGCCGGAGAAAACAGGAGCGTATCACAATGGTTCGGATCCTTGGAGGACTTCAGGCATCCTGGATACCATCACTTCCCTGCCGGAGCATTTCAAAAGTAACGGGTATAAGACCTGGGGCAAAGGAAAGATCTTTCACGCTCGTTTAAAGGAGGGCCGGATCAAGGCAATGTTCGATAACAAATTTTGGGGTGGGGGGTTCGGACCTTTCCCTTCGGATGAGTCTGAATGGCATTGCGGGTCTAAATTTAAGTCAGTTACCCCGTGGACCAACCCAGATACCGATTTCCCGGATGTGGTCAATGCCAATGATGCTATTGAATTTTTAAAGGAAGATCACAACAGGCCCTTTTTCCTATTCTATGGGTTATGGAGGCCTCATACGCCCTACACGGCTCCCAAGCGATTTTTTGATTTGTATGAACAGGAAAAAATGCCGATCCCTGCCGGTTATAAAAAGGGAGATTTAAGTGATATCCCCATGCTCGGCCGCCTTTTGGTGGATTCGTTGAATATGACACGATGTAATGAAACCAACGCTATTGATACGGCGACATGGAAGAAGTTCCTATGGGGCTATGCGGCCACCACTTCTTTTGCCGACTGGAACATTGGGAGGGTCATAAAAGCGCTGGATAACAGCAAATATGCCGATAACACGATCGTTATCATCTGCTCCGACAATGGCTATCATATGGGCGAAAAATTGAGATGGCAGAAGGGAACATTATGGGATTACTCAGCGCATACACCCCTGCTGATCCGCACCCCTGCAAAGAAAAAAGCCGTATCCACCCGTACAGTTAGCCTTCTTGACCTTTACCCGACCCTGGTGGACTATTGCCAATTGGAAGAAACCGATCATACGCTGGACGGACAAAGTATGAAACCACTTTTGAGCCATCCCGGTGGGGTGTGGGACAGGCCCGCCTTTATGACTTACGGTGTGAATTATTCTTCAGTACGCAGTGAGCAATGGCACTACATCAGGTATCCTAATGGTAAAGAGGAATTATATGATTTGGAAAACGATCCTTTTGAATTCACCAATTTAGTGGCTTCGGGAAATCACCAATACGGTGATATCATAAAAGAAATGAGCCAGCAGATCCCCGGGCAATGGAGGACAGAGCTACCGGGCAGGTGGGAAGATATCCAAAATGAAAAAAGATAATCAACTTATGAATGCACTTCGTTACATATGTATTGGCTTTTTGATCATATTACAGCATACAGCCATGGGTCAATCCCCTCCCACGATGTTTCAAAACCCGATCATCCCGGGGGGGCATCCTGATCCCTCCATCTGCCGGGTAGGAGAAGATTATTACCTGGTCAATTCCTCTTTTATCTGGTACCCGGGAGTTCCGATTTACCATAGCAAAGACCTGGTCAACTGGGAGCTTATCGGTCATGCGTTTGAGACCCCGGAAAATCTTGATATCGGGGAGAATGCAGGGGTATGGTCTGGCTTATGGGCCCCTACTATCCGGTACCACGAGGGGTTGTTTTACCTTACCGTGACACAAAGAAGCGCCGGAAGTTCAGTGCTTGTGACGGCTACAGATCCGGCAGAAGAATGGTCAAAACCTGTTCACCTACATAGCTCCAATGGTATAGATGGCAGTCTTCTTTTCGATGATCAGAACGTCTGGTATACCTGGTCAGAGGATCACATGATCTGGTTCCAGGAGTTTGACAAAGAAGCGCAAAAACTTCTCGGGGATAAAAAGCTGATCATGGACGAGCTGCGTTTCGAAGGATACACACACATCGAGGGGCCACATATTTATAAATTGGAAAGTGGCGAGTACATGCTTTTGATAGCGGCAGGAGGTACCGGAAATGACACACACAACGTTTCCGTATTTAAAAGCGAAAATCCGGATGGCCCATACCTGCCTTGCCCGGACAATCCCGTTTTGACACATCATAACTATGAAAGTGAGATATCCATCATTGGGCATGCGGACATTGTACAAACCCAACATGGAGAATGGTACGCCGTGATGTTAGGCGTCAGGAAGATCGAGGGTAAACGTATCATGGGCCGGGAGACATTTTTAACCTCTTTTGTTTGGGAAGACGGGTGGCCAAAATTCAACCCGGATGGAGGGGGCAAAGTGCTATCGTTAGATAAGCGCCCAAATTTGCCATGGTCTCCCCTGGCGAAAGACAAAAAGAAGCCGGTGAGGGATGATTTTAACAGCCAAAACCTTCACCCGGTATGGCATTTTTATCACACGCCACATGAAAAATGGTGGGATTTGGAGGCAGAAAAAAGTGTTTTGAGCATCCAATTGCAGCCAACCCATACAACAGAGCAGAAAAACATCCCGGTCATTGCCCGGAAAATCACCCAGGCCGATTTTGAAGCAACGACCGAACTCATATTTGATCCGGCGAATGAGCATGAGTCTGCCGGTTTGATCGCTATGATGAATCAAAATGGACAATATCGATTGCAAGTAACAAAAAAGAAAGGAGAGAAAGTTTTGCAATTGGTAAGGTACAGTTATAACAGAAAACAAAAGCACAAGATCGATACGGTATTGATGGAACGGGTAGTCCAGGCGCAGCGTTTGATCTTGGCGCTGCATACAAAAGGATTGGAATATCAATTCAAAATAGGAGAAGATGGAAATGCCCTTAAAAACTTTGGTCCGTCGGTGGATGGATCCGTGATCAGTGTAGAAATGGCGGGAGGCTATAGTGGTGCATATGTAGGTATGTTTGGGACCTCCAATGGGACGAGATCCGGCAATCAAGTGGACTTTGACTGGTTTGAGTACAAAGTGGTGAAAAACAGATTGGTTGACAACTAATATAGAATTTTTGCCAAGACCAATGAGCGTATTTTTTGAGAAATGTAAAAGCCTGGGTTCGATCTAAAATATGCGGGTTCAAACAAGAAAGGAAATACCCTTGTGCTTTAGTGCCTTGGTGGGCAGGAAAGCTTCGCCACCAAGGCACTAAAGCACAAAGGTTCACTAAGTGTGACGGATAAAGCTACCCTGGATATTCTCAAAGCCGGGAATGATTATTAACCTGGACTCGATTAAAAAATGAACGTCATTCCGCGCCGGTGGCTGTGGGAGGGCTAATGGCGAGAGCCGGAATCTGCTGCGTCGTAGAACGGAAGCTAATT
>JANQLQ010000161.1 GCA_028280565.1 Fulvivirga sp. | reverse complement strand
AGTGGAACTGTATCATCTTCAGTACAGCATGTTAAAGAACTTCGCTTTAACTTCATGGCACAAGCCGAGAGCCACAGAGATTACTCCGTGTCCTCTGCGGTTAAAGGCTGGCTTTCAATACTTTGCATTGAAGGGAAGTATTCTAAGTGGGTTGATTAACCCAAAACTCACGTTACTTTAGATTTGTATACCAGAATACACCAAGGGAGTTTTGGAATTGGTAGAACGAGTCTCAGGGTCCTCTTCGAGAGACCCTGGGAAGGAAAAATCGAAACCTGTATCATTTCGTACTGTTTTTTCTGCCTTGTCGACCACCTAGCACTCCTTCATGATCCGTGCCGGAGGAAAGAATTGCGTATATTGGATCTTGTCAAGCATTGCCCTGCTTGCCCATTTTAAAAACCGAAATGCAAACCGACCATAGGAATAGGATAAACAAGGTTTTTGAACACATCGATAAAAATCTTGATTCGGATCTGTCTTTAGCAGTAGTTTCAGAAATTGCCTGCTTTTCTCCCTTCCATTTTCACCGGGTATTTAAAACCATTACAGGCGAAACATTGAACGAATACGTAACGAGGAGAAGAATCGAGAAAGCCGCATCTGTCCTAATACATAACAGGAGTATTCGCATAAAAGAGTTGTCCCTTCAAAATGGATTTGACAATAATGCTTCCTTTACCCGGGCATTTAAGAAATTCTATGGCGTAAGTCCATCTAAGTTTAGAAAAGAAAATCCAAATACATTCAGTAAGATCCGCCAGCTTGAGGGCACGAACGGACAGGCGTATCCCAGCTATGAAAAATACATTCGCATCATTGATGATCTCAAAAATTGGACTGAAATGAATGCAAAAATCGAGATAAAAGAAGTGCCTGCGTTGGGTTTTGCCAGTATCACCCAAATCGGTGTAAACGGAATTGAATACGCCTTTGAAAGATTGATAAAATGGGCAAATTCAAAAGATTTATTGGAAAACCCTTCGGCAAAGCTGGCCAGGATCTTTCACGATACCTTTAAGGTGACCGCCGCCGGTAAAGTACGTATGAGCATTTGCTTACTCACCAATGAACCTTTTGTAGCTGAAGGTGAAATCCATAAGGGAAAGATCAAAAAAGGAAAATGCATCGTAGGGCGATATGAAATAACCCCTAACGATTTTGAAAGATCCTGGAGCGGGCTTTTTATATGGATGAATGAAAATGGGTATAAAAAGGCTGAAGAAAATCCCTTCGAGATCTATCACAATGATTTTAGAGCACGTGCCGGAAATAGATTTACCGTGGACTTATGCATCCCGATTGAATAAAAAAGCTAGACGACTGTGCAGAATCCGAAAAATTAGCACCGGTATTCATAAGCTGTACAGGCCTGGCGGTTTTGTAAGCATCTCAAAAAATTTTGCCTCCCTAGCAAGATATGCCAAAAGACTAAATGATTTAAAAACTAGGTTTACTTCTCTATAACAGGAAGTACCGCAACAATGACAGCATTCAACCCCAGCAAAGAAAGATTTTTATGGCTCCCCATGCTGTTTTTCCAGGTGCTTGGTATTTCCCAAAACAAAAATGAGAATATGGACTACACAACTGGTGTTTTTGTGGGAAGCACAAACCGTACAATAACGGACAAGAAAAACGACTTGTCCTTTCCTGTTTTAGTTCAATATCCAACCTTGGAAAACCCCCGGCCGACAAGATTTGGACCCTACACTATGGATGTGGCGATAGATGCAAAGGTAATGGAAGGAGAATTCCCCCTTGTATTGATTTCTCATGGGAACGGTGGTTCGCATTTATTATACAGGACCATCAGCACTTACTTAGCCAAAAAGGGTTTTGTTGTAGCCATGATCGAGCATTATGGGAACAACCGGCATAATAATGAACTCGAAAAAAGCGAGTTAAACCTTCAATACAGGCCCGCACACATAAGTTTGACCATAGACGGCCTGGTCGCAGATAAGGTGATAGGAGAATACATTTCAACGAACAAAATTGGAATGATAGGGCATTCCTTTGGTGGATACGCTGCTTTAGCAGCTTCCGGGGGTACTCCTTGGACAAAAGAAGGCCAAAAGATAAAGGTGCAACACGATGATAGGATAAAAGCTATCATTTTAATGGCACCGGCGGCCGCGTATTTTATCCCTCCGAATGCCCTGGAAAAAGTAACGATCCCCATTCTCCTGGTCATTGGAGAGAAAGACATGATCACCCCAAAACAATGGACGGAAGACGTAATATTGAACGGGGTCACCAACCCTTCAAAGGTTCAAGTGATGAGAATTGAGAATGCAGGGCATTTTTCTTTTATTAGCCCCTTCCCACCTGGCATGGTAAATCCCGGTTTTCTACCTTCAACTGACCCGGCAGGCTTTAACAGGGAAAAATTCCATGAACAACTGCCCATTGATATTTTCAATTTTTTAAATGGTAAGCTGTAGGTTTTAATAAAAACCCCAGCCAGGCCCATCATGGCTGTCGGCCCGGCGGGACCACTTCCACAATAACATCCACCATGTGGGACACCCGGAAGATCCTCACCCGGTCTTGCTGGTCGATCTCAATATCGAAATAGTCTTCTACTGCCCGTATCCATTCCTGCTTGCCTTGATAGTTGAGTTTCAGATCATCCCGTAGATGGGAGTTCACACGAATATGGCTTTTAGGTACTCCCACTGCTGCCAGTAGCTTTCGTAAGTGGGTGTAGATCTCGATGGAGGTAGAGAATGCTCTTTTTTTATCCATTATGCAAAATATTTTCTTGCATATAGCCCGTCAAAAGGCTGTATGCATCAACTTCTACTTTAATAAAACATGTAAGAATAGGCACTAAAACCAGGCGTTTCGCGCCAAGATCCGGATAAACTTAAGTGTTGATATTCTGATCTGGCCGGACTTACGGCAATTAAGAAATCCTAAATCAATGCCGTTAAAGCTAACGCTCACCCCTAAATCCCCTAATGGGAAACCAACTGCACAGTGGATTGTCCCTTTGAGGATGAGAGGTGCGATGGGTATGCTAAACTTAACTGAATTAAATCATAATTAATATTTTTAGCGCTGTATCAAAGGCTCATTTGACACTATATTTTTTCAGCCTCATATTTGAAGAGATCAGCCCAGGACAATCCATAGGCTCACCTATATTTTTGCTTACTGCTTTTTGCCGACTGCCGACTCATCGAGAGTTTCATCCTCACCTGTCTACACGTCATTTTCCAACATGACAATTTGAAGCTTTCAACTAGTGGCGGCGTCCGGGAAATCCTTGGGACAGTAGGAAATCGGGGATAAAAGAATGTTAACTCTAACGATTTTGGCAATAACCATTGAAATCTTTTCAATTTGACGACTTTTTCTTTTCCTATTTCCTCTTTCAGATTTCCTCTTTTCGTCCAAACTTGTGACTATCTTCTCGTGACCGCGACAGGGGGTGTTTTTGAGAAAGGTCAAAAGAATCTAAAAGGGGCTTAAAACCAGGAATTTTATCATAGTTTCTAGTTTAGTCGGATGTTAGTAGTTTTCAACCTCACATGATCAATGTACTTTCCGTTTGACCTCCTTTTGAAAATCTCGCGGTGTAACCCCAAAATGCCTTTTGAACAGCCTGCCAAAATAAGAAGGATCATCGAATCCTGATTCTAGCGCTACTTGGGTAATGCTCAGCCGCCCTTGCTGTAGCATAGCCCGGCTGCGCATAAGCGCTGCTTCCAGTAGCCATCTTTTAGGAGACCTGCCCGTGATGCCTTTCACACACCGGTAGAGGTAGCTTACGGAAACATTGAGCTCTTCTGCAATGGGCTGGACTTCAAAAGAACGCCTTGTGTTCTCTAAGGCTTTTTTCCTAAAATGGTAAGCCAGTTCCTCTTTCCTAGACCAGTTTTTTAGATCATTGGCGGAGAGTTCGACCAGCTTGAGTATCATCGCCCCAAGAATGTGCTCGATGATCGGTAACGTACTTTGTGCGCTTTGGCGAAACTGGGTGAGCATGAGCTGGCAGGCATTTTTAAACCAGCTCGTTTCTCCTAGGGTCAAGGGCTGGAGGGTGTTGGCTTCTACGGCTTGCGCCAGGTACTTTACCCGTAGCGCCTCTCCTAGTGCCTCCGGGCTGAAAAAAATAACAAACCCTTGGATAGCCTCCCCGAAAAAATCCAGGGAAAATACTTGTCCTTTTTTCACAAATAATAGTGAATGGCCTTCTACTGTATTCACGACCCCATCGACCTTCTGCTGCAAGGATCCTTTTTCCAAAAAAATGAGCTTGTTAAATTCTGCTCGATACAAGGTAGTAGGTTTGATCAAAAAAGGAAGCAGATCGGCTAACTGGTACACTTGCACTAAACGATGGTACCTACGCGTACCCGGGGGGAGGTCTCTTAGCAAGGTATCAAAGATCTCTTCTATGTGCAGGGTTCGAATTCCTTTTGAGTTGCGATGCATAGCATGATTTCATTTAAATCAAAAGATGTGATCTCTTAACACGTCAATAGCAAATCCAAAGCTCTTCAATTTTCGAGCTGAAGAGCTATTAAATTCAACTGGCGTTAAGTTTTCGATGGCCATTGTTTTCCTGTTTTCTTCATGTTCCTGGTTTCCGCTTCCTGGTTTCAATGGCTTGCCTCCAATTACTTGACCCGGCAATGTAGTACTAGTAACTCACTATTACCTCCCGGGCCTCTTCTTCAATACAGAAAACCGCCGTAGTATTATTCTTACCGCGAAGTACCAGGTCTGAAACGAATTGTACAGACAGGCTATGATCTTTTTTAAAGATATCGGATAGTACTGCGGTAGTAAGCAATCGTTTTTTCATTTTTGAGCACATCTCCAGCACGCGGGAAGCGGTATTGAGGACATCACCATGGTAAGCCAGCTCCTTTTTTCGTAGACCTAGCTCCGTTACAATGACCGGGCCTGCGTTGATAGAAGCTTTGAACGTGGGAAACACACCGAATTTTTCCCGGTACACAGTTTCATTTCTAAGCAATAGCCTTTCGTATTCAAAAAACAAAAACGCCGGCTTGGTGTGGTTGTCCAAGCCCCTCATATTCCAGGTCACCACGGCCTCATCACCCACATACTGGTAGATCTCGGCATCATACCTGGGCAGTAGCGAAGCCAGGTCACTAAAACATTTATTGAGAAAACGGCTGTACTTGGTATGGCCTAATCGCTCGGCGATTTTAGTAGAACCGTTAAGGTCTATAAACATAAAGATCCGGTCTTCTTCCACGGGTTCGCGGTATTTACCTACCAGGTAATTGAACAATATCCCATGCCCGAAACGGTTGCCGATGGCCCTGACAAAATTGAGAGCCATTCCTAAAAACATAAGATAAATGAACAAGGGAGGGAATAACGAACTCATGATCAATTGCAGGGTGAGTCCTAAAGAAACCGCCACGGAATGCCCGTGAAATATGACATTCGTGAGAACATGCACGATGACGAGGCTCGAAACAATGGCTATTGAGAAAGTGCCCATGCGTAACAAGATCAACACGATATGAGATAGTTTTGAGGAGAGCTTAGGAAATACCCGGTATTCCAATAAGCTAAACCCTATACCGATCAGGAATCCCGCCAGCGAAGGGGTAAGCCAATGAAACTTGACTTGGTCAACTGATATTTGTGCACCGATCTCTTCGAGGCCCGCGAATTTTAAGTACGCAAAAAAATTGGCTCCCAGTGAAAATCCGACCACCAGCAAAGCAATATCGATCTGTTTAGGAAATTTTTTTACGAATTTATACATGCCTCATGTTGTTAGTTGCCAGCCCTGTTCTACTTACGGCCTCGCGAGTTTCCCAGGCCTGCAGGTAAAAAGGGATCACGTGCTCTCTTATATGCTTCTCCGTCGTAGGCCCCATCTCATGGATGGCACCCTTGATCATAACATCGATGAGAGAAAGAAGGAGAATACGATCCTCCTCGGCTCGTCCGGGGAAATAGGTCGCTACCAAGTGATCAATCACACGCTCTACTCCCTTACTAAATTCCCTATGCAGTAAAGTATGACTGGAAAGCTCTTTCTTGACCTGGTACGATGCCTCATATAGCCTCTGGGAGATCAAAAGCAAACTGGATCCCAGCTTTTCGTACCTCGACATTTTCATCCCTGCGATGATCTTAAGATCAAATAGATTATTTTTAAACTCGTGGTCGATAGCAGCTACCAACAGGTCTTCCTTGGTGTTGAAAAAGTGATAAATGGTTTTTTTTGAGACCCCCAATTTCCTCACTAACTCATCCAAGTTAGTCCCTTTAATGCCCTGGGCTTTTAACTCATGGACGGTAGTGGCAATGATCCGGTCTTTTTCATTATAGTTCATGGCTTGTTGTTGTAGGTTATTTGGTTGGGAGTTACCCTAGGATGGGGATACGGCACGACCTAACAAATCAATAACATGCGCAAGTTTCACTGCCTCACGGGCACTTTTAGCATGATCTCAAATTCATCTCCCACCATGAATCCAAAAAACGGCCCGTTGATCTCGTATTCCTTTCGATCCACCGTAAATGACCCCTCGAATACCCCCGAGCCACCTTGCGGATCAAAGGTAAAAGGGATCTCTACTTCCTTTTGCACCCCGTGTAGTTCCAGTGTGCCGGTCACTTGGTATCCTGTTTTTGACCGGGTAATGTTCGAAGACACGAAGCGGATCTTGGGGTAGTTATCAGTATCAAACCAGCTGTCGCCTCGCGCATGTTTGTCCTTGGTTTTGTTACCGGTAGAGATGGTATTGGCATCCACGGCGACATCGAATTTACTGCTTCCCAAATCGGCCGGGTCAAATACAATACTCCCGGATAAGTTGCGAAAAGTACCTTCCGCACCGGTGCCGGAAAATTTTACGACATAATCATCCTCTACCCGCCACTGCGACTGCTGGCTCCAAAAGAATGGCACTGACAGTAAGGCTAACACGAATAAAAAAGTGGTTTTCATAGTACTATTTTTTACTAGGCTCTACGAACTGGAAAAACTTAGGGTTCTCAAAATACATGCCTGCCCATAGCAGCGTGGCGATCACTAGCCCCGGAACTACGGTTTTATGCGCTATCCATTCTGCCGTAATAATGCCCCCGGCATAAGCGGTAACCAGTAAAAACCCAATATTCCTTGTCTTGGGGACCAGGAAAACGATCACACAGCCCATCTCGATAAGCCCTACCCAAAATGTCATATGGCCCATACCCGCCTCGGCCATATTATTGACCATGAATTCGATAGAAAAGATCTTGGGTACAGCTGTGATGATCAACAGTGCGATAGGCACCACCCATATAAATCTCCATTTGCTTTTACTCACTGTATTTTCCATTTAGCTGCTCTCCTTAGTTTAAAAACTTCATATCGATTTTTAGCGCCTGTTGGTTTTCCGAGAGGCTGAACTTGGACTTTTCAAATGACGGTTTACCAAACTTTTCGTGGTAGGATGCTCCTATACGCTCCTTCGGCAAACCCACAAAATTGGTGTCTATCTCATCGTTATTATTTTCGTCATGGGACACGGAAAGTGCATAAATGCCGTAGGGCAGGTCTTTGAAAGTATAAGCAAGATCACCTTTCTTAGCCGTGATCTTAATACGTTTATAAGCTTTCTCCTTCTTGGAAGGAAAGCCTTCCCGTTGGTCAAAGAGCATCAGGATTATTTTTCCTTCGTCGCTCTCAATGCCGACGACGTTGACATCTAACGTACCTTGGGCCCAGCTACTACCCATAGTAGCGGCCAGGACAATTAAAGTGGATACAATAAGCTTTGTCATTTTCATGGTTGTTTTTTAAAAGTTAGTGTGTTTGTTGAGTAAGCCTCCCGCTGAGCTCCAGCAGCTGGATCTCAGACTGCTTAACGTTGTAGACGAGATCGTTAATACGGTTCTTAGCCAATGAAAGGTTCTGCTGTGCGGTACGCACATCTGAAGCATCGACCAGTCCGAATTTGTAATCTTCGCTGTTCTTCTGGTAGTTTCTCTCGTAGATGGCCAAGTTAGACTTTTCGATCCGCAGCTGTTGTTTGTTATTGGTATACTGGGCATAGGCATTTCTCAATTCCTTTTGGAGGTTAAGGGTAGTGCTGCTCAATGAAGTTTTTTCCCGGTCTAAAGAGACCTGCGCATTTTGGCGCTGGATCTTATTGGCACCCCCAGTGAATACAGACCAGCTTAAGCTCACCCCTACACTAGGCCCGTACACGGTATTCGCCTGCAAGAAGTTGGCTTCGTCCTCGGAGTCGAGATAGGTGTAATTCGCGTATCCACTCACCCGGGGAAACATAGTGGACTCGTTGATCTTGACATCATACGCTGCGTTACTAATGCTCAATTTCGAGAGGTTTAACTGGGTATTGTTTGCTTTCATTTCCTCTTCCAACTGGTCATACCGCAGGTCATTGCTCAGCATAACATCTTCTTGTACTGTGAAAACCTCTTCAGGAGACTGCGCCATGACCAAGTTGAGGTCACGACGGCTGTTTTCATAGGCCAGCACAGAATTCCGGTAGTTAGCACTATCCGTTTTGAGGTCCACCTCGGCTTGTAGCCGTTGTATGGAATTAGCCGCGCCAAATTTGGCATCTTCGGTCACACGCTGCCAGCGATCATTGGAGATGACAATGTTTTCTTCATCTATGGCCAGCCGTGACTGCAACCGGGCCACCTCTAAGTACGCAGATACCGTGCTGGAAATAGTTTGTTCGATCACCCCGGTAAGCTGTAGCTCGCTCATTTGATAGGTATTTTCTAATTGTTTATACCGGTAGCGCCCGCGGAAGCCTTCAAAAATAGGCACGTCCAACTGCGGCTGTATGACAAGCTCTTGCGAGGTACCGTCTAGTTCCAACGGTTCACTGTTTGCCTCTCCCGGTGATTGGTTGAGCGTTTCTATTTCAGCGTTAGAATAGCCCCACTCGTAGCTTACCTGGTGCTGTAGTGTGGGCATCTGGCCGGAAACCGCACGGGAGACATTGTTCTCGCTGATCTCCACATTGTATTTTTCCATCTGGATATTATAATTGTTTTCCAGCGCTGTCGAGATCGCCTGCTCTAGGGGCAATAGTTCTTGGGTAAAGCCGGTCCAGGGCAGGCACAATACCCCTAGGCCGTAGAATAATTTCTTAAAGTCCATCCTGCTAATAATTAATCGTTGATTACATATTTCATCTTCCTTACAGCCGGCTCTACCTCGGCCGCTGATAGTTCCAGTTTTTTGATACCATTGTACCATAGCCGCCGGAGCCTGTTAAAGGCCAAAAGGTAAAGCGGCAAAAGGATCAGCACATTGAACATTCCGAAGGCCAGCCCATAGGCCATGGCCAATGCCGGTCCCTTCAAAAATTGTGCGGTGATGCTACCGGAAAAGATAAGCGGCGCTAGCCCGGCGATGGTGGTAATGGAGGTAAGAACAATAGGCCTGAACCTCGAGCGGGCGGTCTCTGCAATGGCCTCGCTAAAGGCTTTTCCTTCCTTCAAAAGATCATTCAACGTGGAAATGAAGACCAGCGCATTGTTCACAAAAACACCGATCAGGGCGATCGTGCCGATCAGCGAAAAGACACTCAACGCAGTACTGTGGATCCAATGCCCGGCAATTACCCCTATGATAGCGAATGGGAAAAGGCTGAACACCAAGAATCCTTGGGAGAATGAATTACAGTTGATCACGATCAAGGCCAGGATAAAGATCAAGACAATGGGACCCACCGTAGAAATAGCCCCGATCAGTTTGAAAGACATCCTGTTCTGGCCTTCTACGGAATAAGACACGGATCGGTATTTTTCCAGGATGCCCGGCAGGATGTTCGCTTCGATATCTGCGATGGCCTTAGGCGCAGAGACTTCCATGTTGGCTACGTTGGCCTCTATCCTTATTTCTCGTTGACCTTCTATGTGATTGATCGTCAATGAGCCGGTTCCCTCCTCCACTTGGGCAATGTCTTTCAACAGGTAGGCCTCTCCCTGCGGGCCATTGATCCGCATATCCAACAGTTGCTCTTTGGAGCTTCGCCCGTCTTTGGCATACCGTACCCATACCTCTACTTCTTCGTCCAGGCGTTGTAAACTTTGAGCTTCCATGCCGAAAAATCCCGCCCTGACCTGGGCCATAACATAGGACAGGTTCAATCCTACCAGCTCGGCATGTGGTTTCAGTTTGATCCTCATTTCCTGGATGCCGGTCATGTCGTTATCAGACACATCTTTTACATCTGGGTGGGTGTTCATAGCGGCTTTTAAGTCATCTTTAGCCTGGCGTAACTCATCCAGGTCTTTCCCGATCAGGGCGAACGAAACAGGCAAGCCGAAAACCGAAGTAGTCGCTCCCAGGCCATAGATCAGGCGGGTAGCTTCAGGCATGGGAGGCGAGGCTTCTCGAATGTCTTTCGAGAGCTGGAATGAACTGATGCCGCGCTCCTCCCCGTTTAAGAACGTAACTTTAACCTTTCCTTGATTATCGAGCGGGCCTGTCAGTTGCTCTACAAAAAGCACGATCTCTTTGCCGTCTTTTCTTTGTGCGCTATACTTCTCGTTCACTTTCCAGGCGCCGACTTCTATTTGACTCAACCTCTCCTTAGTCACCTCTACCGGCGTGCCGGGGGGCAAGTCTAATTCGATGAAAAAAGCGTCGTCGTCCAGGTTGGGAAAAAAAGTGAAGTTGACAACGCCGGCACCTACCAGCCCGATAGAACCGGCGAGTAGCAAAATAAAAGCAATAAAGGTCAATACTTTAGGGTAGCTCTTACCGATGACACTCTTATTAAAGATGGGGAGGTATAGCTTATCTCTCAAAAAGACCATAAGGTCGGCAGCCCACTTTTCGATCTTAGAAGCTTTGGTATCCCCTCTCAGGCCCCGGGAATGCGCCAGGTGGGCCGGGAGTACAAAAAAGCTTTCTACCAACGCTACTATCAACACGGCGATCACCACAAAGGCCATTTCCCCGAAAAACTCCCCTGCCTGCGTGGGTAAGAATAAGAAAAGGGTAAAGGCCACCGCCGTGGTTGACAGGGATATGATCACGGGGGTGATCATTTCCGTGGTACCGTCCAGGGCAGCTTTAAGAGGGCTCTTGCCTTTTTCTTTGGCCTGTTGGTAAATGTTTTCCCCGATCACCACGCCATCATCCACGAGGATACCCAGCACCAGTATGAAACCAAACAGGGAGACCGTATTCACCGTCATACCGTAGATATCCACGAATACGAACATCCCGATGATGGCCACGGGGATCTTTAAGGCTACCCAAAAGGCGAGGTATCGGTCCAGGAATAGCGCCAGCACTACCAGTACCAAAATAATCCCGACAACACCATTGTCGATCATAGCCTTAAGCCGGCTCTTGAGGTTTATAGTGCCGTCTTCTAATATTTGAAGTCTTACGCCCGAGTGACTTTCATTGAACTCATCCAGGTAATTTTTGGCGTACTCGGCGTTTTCAAGGATATCTTCATCCGTAAGCGAGTAGACATCAACCACGATCATCGGCTCGCCGCCAAAGTATCGTGCTGTAGGATCGTCTTTGAACTGGTCAACAATTTCAGCCACATCTTTGAGAAAAACAACGTTGCCGCCGGGGGTAGCTCTTACCACTATGTTTTGAAGGTCTTTTCCATAATATCCCTTGTTGTATGCTTTTATGGATATGTTTTGCTGCCCTGTTTCAATGGTGCCTCCAAAGGTCTCGAGGTTGGCGTTCTGTACCGCCTGCTGTACTTCACTGATGGATAAATTGTAAGCCCTAAGATCATTTTCCTTGACCCTGATCTCGATCTCTTCGGCAGGTACCCCATCGATGAACACATTGGATATGCCCGGGGAAGCCATTAGGTCGTCCTGGATCTCTTCGGCGTAGTCTTTCATGGCTTGCAAAGGCAGGTCTCCCACCAGGCCAAAGCTCAAGGTCATGTCCATAGGCTCACGCTTCTCTACCGACGGGGGTTCTACACCACTGGGAAAGTTATTGATACGGTCTACAGCGTTTCTCACCTCTACCAAAAGCCGGTCCGCATTAGCGTACTCTTCCATTTCCACCTCTACGGTAGCCATGTTTTCTTTAGAGGTAGAGGTAACACGGTCTATCCCTGTAACCTCCTCCAGGTTGTCTTCAATTTTTATGGTCACTCCTTCCTCTACCTCACTAGGACTAGCCCCGGGGAAAGGAACGCTGATATCAATGAACCGAACCTTTTGACTGGGAAAGCTGGTACTTTGTGTTTGGGAAAGTCTCATCAAACCCACCCCCAGCAGGAGGAAAACGAACAGGTTCACCAGCGTGGGATGTTGAATAAAATACTTGATTAAGCTTCGCATATCTTTTCCGGGTCTTTTATCTTGAAATGGCTTTTAGCCCTTGAATGGGGGCCTGTACTGCATCGGTAATGAGTTGATCCCCGGCTGCTAATCCCTGCACAATAACCGTATTGTCCCGGAATTCGAGGGGAGACACATTTTTTAGTTTGACGGTGGAGTCTTCTATCACGTGCACTTGATTTTTACGTGTGAGGATATCCTTGGGGATCTCCACGGCGTCGGGGTAGGTGTGAGAAGCAAATTTGCCTTGCAGGTACATGCCTTCTTTCAGGTCTCTCCCACTGGCCAGCAGGTAAACGGCCACCGCCTGGGTGGAAGCGTCAACACTTTTCCCGATACGACTGACTTTCGCCTCCCATTTTCCTTGAACTGTTTTGGAAGTAAGCTCAATCACCTGCCCGGGTTGGATCAGGTGGATATCTCCTACCGAAACCGCCGCCTGCACCTCGTAGCGGTCCGTACGAATAAATTCACCCAGCTTCGCCCCGGGGTTTACCAGGTTGCCCGGATCCAGGTTGGCTTGGGTGACTGCCCCCGTAAAAGGGGCGTAGATGTTAAAATCCTTAAGGGTTTCTTCTTGGCTTTTAAGACTATAATACCGGTTAAAGACATCATTAGCGGCTAAAAAGTACCTTAATTGTATATCGTTGACCTCCGGCAGCCTGGGTAAGGGTTTATCCACATGAATGGAAGACAAGTACGCATTCCAGGTATTAAAATGGCCGGGGTAGTCTAGCTTTAGGTCAGACATGATCCTGACCATTGCATTTAAAAACTGGCTTTTTTGTGCAGAAAGGTTGTACCGCGTATCGGCATCGTCGATAGCCACTAATATCTCGCCTTTTTTAAATAAAATGCCTTCCTTCAACGGTTTTTTAGTGGGTAATGCTGTTCCCTGCACCTCCGCTATGATCTCTATTTTTTGTAGGGGAACCACTCGCCCCGTAATGTTCAGGCCATAATTGAGAGCAGTAGGCTGTACCACCTTAGTGTTGAACTGGCGTATATTGGTGGTCATGGGCGTATCTTCCTTTTCCTTCCCGGAGGTGCCGGTGCATTGCCAGTAAACGATCGGCAAGGTTAGGCATAGCAGTAGTGCAGCAGTTTTTCTCATTTTCATCTCTTGATTTATTAATTCGTTTACATTATTTGATATAATCATTTGATTAAATTATGGTCAAAAAAAATCACCCCGGGGGTTCCAGGTATAAATAGCGGATAAGGATGTCAGGCACTATTTTTTTTCGTTCTTCCAGCAGCTCTTTGTATTCTTCCGGGGACAGTTTTAGCTTCCTCATCATTAAGGGTTTCGAGACAAATGGAAAAACTGTCATGCCCACCACGTTCATCATAAAATGCGCAATGTGCATTCTCCGGATCACCCCCTTGTCTGCTAACCCATCCAACTGCTCTTTCAACTTATCCACGGTCTTTTGATCTGCCAGCATTTGTTCCACTTTTTCAGGATTATTCTGAGACTCTGACAAAATAAATAACGGGACGAAAGGATTGTCCTTGAAAAAATCAATGAACTTGGACACAAATGTTTTTATTTTGACATCCAAGGGGCGGTCACTATTGAATGTTTCGTCCAATACTTTGGAAAACTTCTTTAATGCCTCACCAATGACAATTTGGAAAAGTTTATCTTTACTACGGTAGTAATAATGCAATGAGGCGATATTGATCCCTGCCTCATCTGCAATGTCCCGGGTCTTCGTGGCAGCATAGCCTTTTTTTACAAAAACTCTTGCCGCCGCTTCTTTTATTCTTTCTTCAGTACTTTGGACCTCTATGGTATGTTGTTCTGCCATGAAGCAAAGGTATAAATCAATTTATTTAATCAAACGATTAACTTTTGAAATTGTTCATGGACTTGGTCTTTTTAAATCATTTTTTCTAAAAATTTATTCTATTCCTTGCAAATACCAAGCTGAGATAGGTCAAGAGTTTTATTTAAAAAGGCAGGCGTTTTAGTCGTGAAAAGTAGATTTTTGTTGATCAGCCAGTAGATCGATGAACGTTTTTTTATCTTCGGAAGTCAGCGAAGCCGTTAAAATCTTGGTAGGATAGGAGAATAAAACATTCCGTGCAACAAAAACAGCAAACCCAAAAGCTTTACTTCATAGCCATAGTTCCTAGCGAACCCGTTTACTCTTTTGCCCAGCAACAAAAAGAGTATTTTGCCAAAGCCTACAGCAGCAAGGCGGCATTACGATCTCCGCCCCATATCACGCTTCATATGCCATTTCAGTACAAAGAGCATAAGGAAGAGAAGATCATCCAAGCTTTGGAATTGTTGTCAAAAGAGCATCGTTCTTTTTCATTGGATATCGACGGCTTCGGGGCTTTCGAACCCCGTGTGATCTACCTAACCGTAGAAAAAACGAATGAAATAGCCAGGCTTCAACACGCTGTAGGCGAAACCATGAAGACGCAATTGAATCTCTTCAATGCAAATTACAAAGACCAGGTATTTCGTCCCCATCTTACCGTCGCCTTCCGCGACCTGCGCAAGCAGAAATTTACCGAAGCCTGGCAAGAGTTTAAAGACAAACCCTACCGGCAAAGTATCGATATCCATACCTTTTCCTTGTTGAAACACAACGGGAAAGCCTGGGAAATCCACCGGGAGTTCGGCTTGGCTTTAAAATAGTGACGACTAGTTATAAACTTCACCAAGTACAGGTTTCACAACCCGCCACTTCGCCATATACAGGCTCTCCAAACCAGTGCTAAATGGTGTCAAGCAGGTGCGATGAAGAATAGGGTTTTAAAAACAAGGGGCTGCCTCTTTTGACAGCCCCCTTAACCTAAACCAAATATGAAGAAAAAACTAAAACCTTGCGGTGACGCCAAAATTGAGCCAGCCAAAGGCTCCCCGGCCACCTTCCAGGTATACCCCTATATTTTTACCGAGCAGGTAACGTACCCCTAGGTTCGGTCCAAACTGAACCATTGTTTCGTTACTATCATACACATCGAGGTCGTCATCGTCTCGATAAGACCTGGATTCCAAACCCAGCAACAGGCTTACATACAGGTCAACTTTCTCTTCGTTGATATCCCCATCTGTAAGCTCGTTAAGAATACGGGTGTAATGGAATGACCCGCGGATACCTACCGTGAAGAAGGTCCAAGAGTATTCTGCTTCACCAAAATCAGCATTGTACTTATAGTTCCAGCGAGCGTAGCCGGCATAAGCGCCAGCGCTGATCTCTTCGGTAAAACCATACTCCAATGAGGCGTTCAGGGGCACCCCCACCCCTGAACGATCCCCAAGGTACCCATAGCCATAATACCCTAGGGAAATTCCTGCATTGAGTACCTTCTCACCCGCCTCATAAGCCCTGTCCTGGCTGTTTACCAACAGTGGAAAAAGCGTAAGAGCGCAAAATATGAACAGCCTGGTCATCATCAATCCAAGATGCTACCGGTGGCATTCCCGGAAAATGTATTGGTCGTGGCGAAATTAGCCGGGGTTATGGTAGAGTCAAATGAAATGGCTATTCCATAACCTGCGCTATTGGTAAAGCTTGAATTCTGTATATCCACCAACGAACCGTTCAAAAATCGGTCTACATTAAGATTTGCCCTGGCCAGGTTAAAATCATCACTGCCACCATAAGAGATATCTACAAAATGCAGCCGGTTATTCACACTATTGGATTCTACAAATCGCATTCCTTTCCATGCCCCGGCCGACTTGGTCTTGCCTGTAAAGACTATACGTTCAGTATTTGTACCCACGGCGCTGAGGCTTCCATTGATCCTGAACCCACGGTTAGCTTCAAATTCGAAATTGGCGCCTGCATTTATGGTTAAGTCCCCGTTTACATGCACCTCGCAGTCCATCAAGTAAATGCTGCCATCCGCCGGCGCCACCCAGGTGACATTATCATCAATAGGAGCGCTGGAAGATGAATGATAAACTTCGATGTAACCTGTTCCATTGTTGTCCGTGTAAAGCGTAGCCTCGTCCAAATATTGCAATTGGAATGGGTTGATACGCATACCTGCTTCTGCATTATTGGAAAATTGATTAGTGCTGAATTCCGTCAATTCACCGTTAGACCGGAAATCCACGGCAAATCCGTACCCGTCACTTTCCCTGGAGATCACATTGGTGATTTTTACCTTGGAGGGATTTAGAAAATAACCGATCGCGAAGTTGGCCTTTTGAAGTTCATTGGTAAGATCAGACGAGCCGCCGTATTCGAAAGTGACATACGTCAGTTCATTGATCACGTTATTAGAATCTTCGAAATATAACCCTCGCCAAAATCCCGGTACTTTTGTTTTACCGGTAAACAGGATACGATCCGTCATGGTGCCTTCGGCCAGCAATGAGCCATCGTCATCCACTCTCATGAACCGGTCACTGCCGAATTCGAGGATTACCCCGGCGCTAAGCTCAAGGTCTGCTCTCACCAATATGTTTGCTTCCACCTGGTACGGTATATCATTTGCTAAGGCGGGCCAGGTGGCATTATCTTCTAATGCCTTGGTACTGTTTTTAGACAATATCTCCACGGCATCCACGCCATTGTTGGTGATCACAGAATTTCCATCCATATCACCGGCGGTAGGCACATTGATCACCATAGCGATTTCATTGTTATCGGCTATCCTGTTGTTAGAGAATTCCGGGAACCGGCCATTGGTACGGTGATCCATGCTGATCCCTTTCCCATCCGCATTACGTAGGAGTGTATTGTTAAATTTCACGCGGGATGGGTTAAGGAAGTACCCGAAGCCCACATTGGCTTTGCCTAGCTCTGAAGATAGATCGGTGCTGCCTGCATAGGAGATACGGCAATAGGTGAATTCGTTGATGTTGTTATCCGAGTCCACGAACATGATACCTCGCCAAAATCCTTCCGTTTCGGTGGCTCCTGTGAAAATAATACTATCCGCTGCCGTACCCACCGCTCTCAAAGAACCTGTAGAACTTACCCGGAACCCGGCATCGCTATCGAAATGAATGGTAACTCCCGGTTCTACCACCAACGCTGCATCTATATCAATAAAACCTTGCACTAGATAATCTCTTCCTGCACCGATATCACTGAAGGTGGTAGCTGTAGTAATGTCCTGGTCAATGACTATAAAATTGGGAGCCTCTACCGTGATGACTACTTCATCTGAATCGCTAGCGCCGGCTGAATTGGTCACGGTAAGCTGAAGGGTATAGCTGCCGGCAAGATCAGGGGTAAAGTTGGGGTCTTCCACTAAGGGATTGCCAATTACTGCTGTGCTACCGGCGGGCCTGGCTGTTATTTCCCATAAAAAAACTACGGCTCCACCGGCTTCATCCGTGCCTGAGCCCTCTAATGCCACTATTTCTCCAAGTGTAACCGTTTGATCCGTACCCGCGTTTACAGTAACGCCCGGTGTCCCCGGATCTTCATCATCATCGCCACACCCTGAAAATGCAACTAAGCCTATGATCAAGGCTAGGTTCATAAGTAACATTAAAAATTTTACATGTTTCATAGTTTTAAATTTAATTCCAGTTTTCATTTAAGTGGCCTCTATACCTTGGCTGGAGAAAATGTAAACCGGGGATGAAAAAAATTTCTTTGACGGTTTCACCGGACATATTTATTTTGCCTCGGTTTACTTATTTATTTTTAGAAGTATAAAGCACGAACTTGCGATTGGAGAAAAAAGAGCAAGACATTTTAGAACGTATAAAGAAGGGGGATGAAAACGCGATCATCGTTGTTTATGACAACTATCGTAAAGAGTTCATCCAGTGGTGTAGTAATAATTATGGCACTGACGAGGATGAGGCGGCAGACCTTTTCCAGGATAGTGTAGTTGCCTTTTATTACAATGCCAGGAACCAACGGTTAAATGAACTGACGAGTTCCTTAAAAACGTATTTGTTTGCTATTGGTAAAAACCTGGCATTGAAAAGGTTAAATCGAGAATCGCGTATGGTAGTGGATCATGATGTGCTTGAGTTGAACAGTTCTATAGTACCGGAAGATCTCTTTGAAAACAGTGAGAAGAAAAAGGTGGTATCCGCATTGTTAAATGAAATGGGCGAACCTTGCCGGTCGATCTTAAAACTCTTCTACTTCGATCGTTTTGCTATGGATGCCATAGCCGCTCGTTTGGGATATAAAAATGAACACGTAGTGAAGTCCCAAAAACTAAGGTGTTTTAATACACTCAAGAAAATGGTATTAGAACGTTTTGAACAAGATGAGATCTAGGGTATGATGGAGCAACAAGATGATAACGCAGAACTATTTGATCGGTACCTGCTCGACCAAATGGAAGGGGAAGAGAAGGCCCAGTTTTTAGAAAAATTAGGGGCTAATGACCGGTTATCAAAAGAATTTGAGACCTACCAGCTCATTTTCCAGGGGATCAACTATTCGGCCGCGCGGGAATTAAAAGAAAAGTTGGTCGCTCGAGAAGAAAAGCTGGCGACTAAAGCAAACTATTCATTCTTTTGGAAAATAGCCGCAGCTATTGGCTTAATTGCCGTAGCAGCCTTTTTTGTGATCCGGTTACTGCCGGGAGAAGGTTATCAAGAGCTTTATTTAACCTATTATGAGCCTTACCCGAATATAGTAAACCCGTTGGACCGGTCTGCAACCGTTGCTAACGACGATGTTTATCGTTTTTACGAAAGGGGGCAATACCAGCAAACCGTAGACTATTTCCAGCAGTGGGATGCTTCAAAATTCACCGATACGACCTATTTTTATCTAGGCCAGGCCTATATGGCCCTAGGCAAGCCCGGACTGGCCTTGGACGAATTTAAGGAGGTGCAGGTGTCTTCCATATTTTTTGAGCCGTCACAGTGGTACATCGCGCTGGTCTACCTTCAACAAAATAAAAAAAACCAACTGGAACAGCAATTGCGTAAGATCATAGGCAAGAGCGGCAGTTATAAAAAGAGAGCACAAGAGTTGTTGGATAACCTGTAGTGGTGAATGCTTTCGGTCTTTTGATCAATCTGTTGTATATTGAATTAATAATAAAAGGGTTACGAGTATTGAGAGCGGTAGTTTTATGTATGTTTATCTTTTGTGCTTTTAGGGCTTTTGGGCAAAACTCACCCTCTCCATCGTCCCGCACAAAAGCCGAAGCCTTCCAAAATAGTAAGATTTGGGATAGCGCCTACTTCCACTTTGAAGCGTCTGCACAGGAATGTTTAGAAAAAAATGACTTAGAGTCTTTCCTTAAAGACAAGCTTTACGCTGGGCAAATGCTGATAGAAGCCCAAAAGGATAAGCAGGCCTTGGATCACCTTAAAACTATTATGGAGGATTACCCTAGCCTAATAGAAAAGTACCATCTCAAGGCCAGTTACTACATCGAAGTGGCATTAGCCTATGGAAAGATGTCCAAGATGCTGGAAACTTACCAATATTCGAAAAAAGCGCTGGCTACGGCAAACGCCTCTACAAGTACCACGAGGCAGGAGCATTTTAAAATACTGGAGATCCTGGCCCCAGCCTGCCGCCGGCTAGGTCTATACAATGAAGCGCTTACTTACGCCAATCAATTATTACCCTATGTCCAAGACTCACTTTCTCTCGCACATGCCTACAACGCGCTGGGGCTTATTCATTCCCGGTTACTCAATGGGCAGCGTGCCAAGACCTATTTCAAAAAGTCACTAGCGCTTGGTGAGCAATATAATCCCGAATGGACTCCCTATGTGATCAACAATATAGGCCTGATGTTCCATAGGCTAGGCCAGTTGGATTCGGCCATATTTTGGTACAACACAGGCCTGGAAAAGGCCAAAAAACTGTTTGATCACAAGAAGTTAGTGAGCGGGGCGCTATTTTTTAACCGGGCGTTTTCACAGGAAGCGCAAGGTGATTATAAAGGGGCTACCTACAGTCTTCAAGAAGGAATAAAAATCGCCAGGACCTACCGGAGAAAAGAAACCTTTGCCAACTACCTCACTGGTTTGGCCTGGATGCAAATCGAGTTAGGTCAAATCGAGGCAGGGAAAAAACACTTGCTTGAGGCCCAAGAATTGGGAGTAAGCACTATGAGCGATGATCACAGGGTAGACTTGTTCAATACCTACGCTAAGCTTTACAATGCGCTTCAAATGCCAGACTCGGCATTGTACTACTACAACCAATCTTTAGAAACTAGCTCACTAGGGCTCACCTCGTTGCGGATGGGAAATGAATTCATGGCCCGCTCCCAAGAAACGCTGGCTACGACGATCCTATTAAAGACCAGGACCTTAAGAACACTATATCATCAAACAAGATCGATAGAGTATTTGAAGGAGATCATGCAATACCATCGCCCCTTGGTAGATAACATCCTGAACTTAGGCTATGAACATAGCTCGTTGGCCACTTCCTCCAATTTCTTTAAAAATGCAAAGGAACTGCTCGGTATCACTATGTACGCAGCGGCTGAGCTGTTCGAAAAAGAAGGAGGAGAAGAATACCTACAGGCCATTTCCGGGTTAATGGAATTTCAACGATTGAATTTCATTAAAAAACACTTGACCTATAACCAGCTTATTCGTTTCCATAATATTTCAGATTCATTGATGGAAAAACGACAATGGCTACAAGTACAGGTACACCAGGCGATCAAAGCTGGCCTCGACCAACAGGACCATCAACTAGAGCTAACCCGGGAGTTAGAAGAGGTAAACCTTGCCATAAAAGAGGCAAATCCAAATTTCCAGCAGATCATGGCCGGACGTACCAGGACATTGAAGGAGATTCGATCCCGTTTAGGGGCCAAAACAGGTCTTCTCCAATATTCCTATTTCGGGGATACCTTGTTCTGCCTGGGGTTATCCGCAAAAAAAGGGGTATTACTACGCATTCCTTGGGGTGAAGCCCAAGTGGACATGGTGAATTCCTTGTTGGGGTCTGTTGAAAACAAATCGATGGATATACAGGAACATGCACATGCCATTGCCCATACCTTGAAAATTGGGAAGTTCTTAGACAGCGAAATGGAAAACGTGGTGATCATACCGGATAAGCACTTGCACAGGGTACCTTTTGAGATCCTCAAGTTGAACGATAGCCCGTTGATCTCCAGGTATACGATCCAATATCGATCCAGCATGATGGAACTAGCTTCACCGGCGCTGCCGGCCAAGGACCAATATCCATTTTTGGCATTCGCACCGTTCAACGAGGGCAAAAACGATAATTTGCTGGCCGTAAGAGGTAAAATGGGCCCGGAAGATGTACAGCTTGAGCCATTGCCCTATTCGGGTAGTGAAGTGGAGAATATTTCCAGCCTGTGGCAAGGCAGCGAGTACCTGGGCACCGAGGCTACAGAGTCTAACTTCAAGCAAGATTCAAAAAATTTCAACATCATTCACCTTGCCACCCATGCACTGCTGGATGATAGTAACCCCATGTACAATAAGATTGTCTTTAGCGAGGAAGACGTGGAAGACGGGTTTTTATATACTTACGAACTTTTCGACATGCAGCTCCCTGCTGAATTGGTTACGTTAAGCGCCTGTAATACAGGTATTGGTAAGTTTTACGAAGGAGAGGGTATGGTAAGCTTGGCCACCGGTTTTAACTTTGCCGGGGTGGAAAATGTAGTGATGAGCCTCTGGGCCGTACCGGACCATACCACGGCAGAGATCATGACCCGCTTTTACCAGCACCTGCATGATGGCCTTCCCATTCCAAGGGCTTTGCAGCAGGCTAAGTTAGACTTTATCAATACCCATGACAGTAATTTGGCCTCACCTTATTATTGGGCTGGTTTTGTGGTCAACACGAATCGCTGGCCGGTAGTGAATGAAACTAAAAACTGGACTACAGAGCTCGTATTGATCACACTTACCCTGGTGGGCATCACGTTTGTGGTCGCCAAGAAGAAAAGTAGTCGATGGAACGCAGAGGGCTAGACAAAGAGTGCGTTACTCCTTTTGCCAACCCTCTCAAAACAGGAAACCCCAGCTTTGGCAGATTATTCAAAATTTGAGGTTCGTACTTCGCCTTTGGTCAATAGTGCTCAAAATTTCAGTACAACGCTACGTTGGGTCATAAACGAGAATGCCCGGATTACAAATCCTATTGCTCGATAAGTACGCATTACGCTACGCTAAATGCGCACTAGGTGAAGAGTTGAAATTCAAGTGCGTATGGAGGGGAGACATCCAGGAACAGCGCGGCACATTTGAGGCCTGCGGGTAAGCGGCCTATAGGGGCTGGGCAGTGCGTTTTGCGCGGAAAATGGGCTTTGTTCCTGGCGCCCTTTTCTTTTGTTTCGTTTTCTTTTGGGCGTGCAAAAGAAAATGAAAACTGAACTTAGAACCACAAGATCTCGCTTAAATTGCTCATTTCGAAGATAGCATTACCCGAAACATCTTAAAAATATAGCTCAGCTTGCCAAAATTAAACGTTTTACGATCAAAGCTAATTTTCAAAGACGCTCTTTTATATGATCATCAGTCACAAACGAGAACGCCCGGATTACAAATCCTATTGCCTCGATAAGTACGCATTACGCTACGCTAAATGCGCACTAGGTGAAGAGTTGAAATTCAAGTGCGTATGGAGGGGAGACATCCAGGAACAGCACGGCACATTTGAGGCCTGCGGGTAAGCGGCCTATAGGGGCTGGGCAGTGCGTTTCGTGGGGAAAATGGGCTTTGTTCCTGGCGCCCTTTTCTTTTGTTTCGTTTTCTTTTGGGCGCGCAAAAGAAAATGAAAACTGGACTTAGAACCACAAAATCCCGCTTAACCTGCTCATTACGGAGATAGCATTACCCGAAACATTTTAAAATATAGCCTAACCTGCCAAAATTAAACGCCCTACCATCAAAGCTAATTTTCAAGGCAACCCTATTTACCTTAAAGGATCGCACGAAGCAGCCTTCGACGCACACTTATTGCTTTCAATCATAAAAAAACTCCTCTTCCCTTTTACGGGAAGTTAGCTTCATACTCCTCAGTTTGCGGCCTACCTCCACATGAACAATATTCACCTGGTCCTCAAAAACATCCGAAAGTATGGAGCTTTGTACACGAAGGGATCTTAGTTTTTTCACTTTTTCAATTTCTATATAACAAAAAATGACATCCCCCTCAATTTCATGTCCCAGGTACCTATATACCACCTGTTTACCGTTAACGACAAATTGTAATCTCCGCTGTAGGTAGCTTTCCACCAATTGGTCCGTAGAGAGGCTTCCGCCAGGTAAAGTAATATCCAGTTCGGGTTGCGACCTATCCTTGCGGATCTGCGTTTCCAGGTCATCTAAAAAGATGCGCTGGATGATCTCAAGTGATTTAGAATCAGCGTCGTACTCTATTTCACACACACTGACATGGAGTGGATGGATAGAGGCAACAGACGAAAGGGTCGCCACTAAAAAGAAAAAGTTCAACATTAATAAAATTCTTAACCTGCCCATCAAAATTATACATTATACTTGTTCCCTGGAAACCATTTACATATATGTCAGAATTCCGCTTGTACTTCCAACTCGGCATGGAGCACATCTTAGACCCCCAAGGATATGACCACATTCTTTTCGTAATCGCGTTATGTGCTATTTATTTGATGTCTGATTGGAAAAAAGTGCTGATCCTAGTCACCGCATTTACAGTAGGGCACTCCATAACGCTGGCGCTGGCCACGTTGGAATTAGTACGGTTCAATTCCGAACTTATCGAATTCCTGATCCCTTTGACCATACTGTTAACCGCCATTTCTAACCTGTTTCGAAAAGAACACTCTATCCACTCAAGCAAGATCCAGGCCAACTACCTGCTGGCTGTATTATTCGGGCTTATCCATGGATTGGGTTTTTCTAACTTTCTCCGCAGTATCTTAGGCAAGGATCGAAGCATTTTTACACAACTATTAGCCTTTAACATCGGCCTGGAGATAGGTCAAATAATAATTGTTGGATTATTCCTTACTATCACCTTAATATTGGTAGATATTTTCGGAGTGAAGCGAAGAGATTGGAGAATGATCATATCCTCGGCAGTAGGGGGGATCGCTCTCATTCTTATGTTGGAGAACAAATATTGGTAACCTATTCTATTATACTATGAAGAAATTTATACTAAGCACATTGGCCGTGTTATCCTTGGCGTATTTTTCAATCGCCCAGGAAACGGAGTGGCAAAGAAAATTCGAGCAGTTGGGGCCGGAGTTGCCTACACCTAACGAATACAGGACCGGTAGCGGTGCCCCGGGTAAGGCCTACTGGCAGCAAAAAGCGGATTATGATATAGAAGTAGAGATCAATGATGCAAATCAACGGCTGACAGGTAAAGAAACCATCACCTACTTTAACAATTCCCCGGACGCACTGAAATACCTATGGGTACAATTGGACCAAAACGTACGGGAGCGAGGGACAAACAGCTTAAAAACACGAACCACCGGCATAAGGGATTCTCTACCCGCAAAAATAGCAGCACAGGGATTAGGGATTACGGATTATGACGGTGGCTTTAAGATCACCTCCGTGACCGGCGCTGGCGGCAAAACATTGCCTTACACCATTAACAAAACCATGATGCGAATAGATCTTGCCCAGCCTTTGAAGACCGGCGAGCAATTCGTCATGAACATCGAATGGTATTACAATATCAATGACCGGATGGAGATCGGGGGGCGTGGCGGCCATGAGTATTTCCCCGAAGATGGCAACTATGTTTACACCATTGCCCAGTGGTTTCCCCGTATGGCGGTATATGATGACTACGAAGGATGGCAAAATAAGCAATTCTTGGGTCGTGGCGAGTTTGCCCTGACGTTTGGCGACTATAAGGTGAAGATCACCGTGCCCGAGGATCATATCGTGGCTTCTACCGGTTCTTTACAAAATCCCAAGCAAGTGCTGTCCAAAACCCAATTGGAAAGATTTGAGCAAGCCAAAAATTCATTTGATAAGCCTGTGATCATAGTTACCCAAGAAGAGGCAGAGGCCAATGAAAAGACCAAATCTACCAAAACCAAAACTTGGGAGTACCATGCTGACAACGTCCGGGATTTTGCTTTTGCTACCTCAAGAAAGTTCATCTGGGATGCTCAGGCCGTGAAGATCGGTGACAAAACTCCCTTGGCCATGTCTTACTACCCGAAAGAGGGTAACCCGCTTTGGGAGAAGGAATCTACCTTAGCTGTAAAAAATACCTTAGAAGTATATTCTAAATATACCATCGACTACCCCTATCCCGTGGCTATTTCCGTTCACGCTGCCTCTATAGGTATGGAGTACCCCATGATCTGCTTTAATTTTGGCAGGCCCAACAAAGACGGAAGCTACTCAGACCGCATTAAGTATAGAATGATCGGCGTGATCATCCACGAAGTAGGGCATAACTTTTTCCCTATGATCATCAACTCCGATGAAAGGCAATGGACTTGGATGGATGAGGGGCTCAACACCTTTGTACAATACAGGACCGAACAAGAAGCTTACGACAATTTCCCTTCACGAAGAGGACCTGCTTCTAACATTGTACCCTACATGAGAATGGATAAAAACCAGATCAGGCCGATTATGACCAACTCGGAGCAGATCATGCAGTTTGGATGGAACGCCTACGCAAAACCGGCTACCGCCCTAAATATTCTCCGGGAAACCGTAATGGGCCCGGAGCTATTCGACAAGGCATTCAAGGAGTATGCCCAGCGCTGGGCCTTCAAACATCCCAAACCTGCGGACTTTTTTCGTACCCTGGAAGATGCATCTGCCGTGGATTTGGATTGGTTTTGGAAAGGTTGGTTTTATTCCGTGGACAACGTAGACGTAGGGATAGAAGAGGTGAAGTGGTTTAAAATGCGCGAAGAAGAAGCTACGGTCGAAAATAAAAGTAAAAAAGTCAAAAAAGGGGATCTGAACGCCCAAGCCAATAGTGAAATGATGGATTTTGGTGATGGCCCCGAGCCTTTTTCATTAGTAGAGACCGACCCTCGCTACTACGGGGAATTCCAAAACAGGGTAGATGACAAAGCCATCATGAAGAAGTTTGAAGGCAAGAATTTTTACCAGCTCAAATTTGCAAATAAAGGAGGGTTAGTAACGCCTATCATCGTAGAGTTTACATTCAAAGACGGTAGCAAACAAACAGAAAAAATACCGGCAGAGATATGGAGATATAACGAGCAGGAGGTGACCAAAGTGTTTGCTTTCGAAAAAGAAGTGACCAATATCGTATTTGATCCTAACGACGAAACTGCCGATACCAACATGGACGACAACATCTTCCCAAGGAAGAAACAACCGTCTAAGTTTGATCAATTCAAAGAAGGATCTGGGAAATAATTGATGTTAAAAACTGAAGCAAGGAGCTACTTCTAGCTCCTTGCTTCTAACTTCCTCCTGCAGGTGTAATGATTTAGCAATACGTTAGATTCCACTCGGAAGAAAATGAATAGGGTATCATTGAAAATTCAAGGACGTATGGAGGGAGGACATCCAGGAACAGTGCCGCACATTTGAGGCCTGTGCGTAAGCGGCCTATAGCGGCTGGATAGCGCGTTTAGCGAGGAAAATGGGCTTGGTTGCTGGCGCCCTTTTCTTTTGGGCACCATTGAAAATTCAAATGGCGTGTGGAGGGGAGACATCCAGGAACAGCGCGGCACATTTGAGGCCTGTGGGTAAGCAGGCCATAGGGGTGGGATAG
>JANQLQ010000159.1 GCA_028280565.1 Fulvivirga sp. | reverse complement strand
TTCTCCGTTACAAAAAAAACAGAGGTTTCATTATGGGTCCAAGTTCCTTGCCCCGACCTAAAGCGATACGTTATTTTATGAAATCCAATAGGTAAGGATTCCAGGAATCGTTGATCTATAAATTCGATGACCAGGCCTGGCGCGCTTAACGTAACTTCCGGGTTATTGCCAAAACCAAGATCATCGTCATCAAAAAAATATTCCCCGGCTGTTACAGGAGATGGCCCCGGCTGTGTAACCTGCTGAATAAAAAAAATGGACGATTCGTTATGGCTCCAGGTCCCTTCCTCATTACGTGCTCGTAGATTTAATTGGTGGAAGCCATTGTCAAGACCCTGGGTCGCAATCGTTTGAAGCATGACGGCCTCCATTGTCCCCTCAAAATTCCCTGTAACAAGCAGGGTAGAATTGTTGCCAAACCCCCGGTCATCGGCGTCAAAAAAGTATTCAATGGTGGTAATCGGTTGTTGGGAAAATGCATTGAATGAGGTCAAAACCACCCCCATGAGGTATAGTCCTCTCAGCCAATTGAACGGGTTTCTTAGGAGTTTCATCTGTAGAAGCTTAGGAAGCCCGTCAACTAGTTATTCTCCGGGTATTTTACCTTCAGTTGGATAGAGAGCTCGCTACCGTTGGGCAAGGTAGGGTTGAGAATGGTCAACCCGCTCACATAGGGGAGGAATGGAGGCCCATACAGGATCACGAAGTCCATTAGGCCAATATTGTCGCCATCGGTAGCTGCCCCTACCGCTGGTGATCCCGGCTGTACTTTAAAATTCCAGTCTTTGATGATCACATTGCCTGCAAAATCTCCATTTGCTTCGCCCGGAAACTGTATAAATTGCGGGTCAGCTTCGATATTGCCCGAGCTGGTATTATCCAACAGTTCGGTACCCGCTGTTTCAAAAAAGATGTTGTTGGTTATAACATTCCCTCTCAGCCCGGTGGTTGGAAAGCTTCGCCGGTAAAAGATATTATTGGTGACCAGGAGGTTCTCACAATTTACCAATGCTGCTCTCTTATCACCAGCTGCTGATACGAAAACATTATGTGAGACATTGACAGTACCGTTTTTAAAGTCAGAAATCCTCGCATCTCGTCCGAAAACATTATTCCTGATGATAACATTGTTCGCATTTAAGCCACGCAATATACCATCAATGGTAGATATTTGAGATTCAAAAACATTCTCTTCAATCAACCAATTGGTGACTGTATGAGATTGGAACCAGACCCCCCGGTTAACACGGCAATTCCGGATAACAATGTCATTCGTACCGGCCTGCCCCACTTCTATCCTATTTGTGAAATGAAATCCCATGACTACAGTCCCGGAAGCAGAAGCCCTTAGGATCATTATGTTGATCGTCGGCCGGAGGAAATTCCCTTGTTCTTTTAAACTGTTATAACCTTCTCCAAGTATCACGAGGGATTTCGTAAGCGTTACCGTTGCATAAGCTGCACTTGCCCTGCTTACCATCAAGGTATCCCCCGGCTGCACGCGCGCATCTGCCTGGGCTTCTGTGATCTCGGAAAACATGCCATGAATACCAGGGTTTTTGCTAACCGTCCAAATGGCGGCCTTTGCATTGAATATCAACAAGAAAAAGACAACGGAGGCAGTAAATATTTTGACCATGAGTTGTATTGTTGTGGAAAAACTGTCGGTCAAAGTAAATAGCTGGCTATTTCTTTAGCTTTCTAAAAAGTGTGCATGTTTTATGAAAATTGACTTTAGTTTGAAGTGGACTACCATAAAAATCCTACCGTTTACCTTCTTGTAGAAATTTAAGCTGCCTGGTATATACCCTATTCAATGAGCAACCCTTGAATATCAATACCCATGGTTACACCTGGCCCCGATTTTTTACAAAGTCTTCATTGATCAAAACAAGTAGATCATACCCATCCTAATGTATGTAGCCTCCCGGCATTATTCATTCCTTAAGGCGTTAACCGGGTTATTACTGGCTACTCTTCTTCCCTGGAGCGCAATCGGGATGCCGGTAAAGACTATAACGAGTAAACATGCCATAGCAACAGAGCCTATCCCCAGTTGCGCCGTATAGGCGAAGTCAGCCTTCCATAAGCCAATAACATACAGGCTCAATGGCACTCCGAGAGCTAAAGCGATCAACATCAACACAGCGAAATCTCTTGCCAGGTGAAAAAGTAGTTGAACAACACGCGCTCCCAGCACCTTTCTAATCCCTATTTCCTTGACTTTCTTCTCCAAGGTCATAGTGGTCAAACCATAGAGCCCTAGGATCACCATAATAATGGATAAAATGGTGAATATGTTGCTAACATAGCTTAAACGCATTTCCGGTCGATAATGCCTTAGGTATTTATCTTCCAAGAAGAAGTAATCAAAATAATTCCCGGGAAATGCATCATCATAGAGTTGCTGGATGTTAGAAAGAACGGCTTCAGTAGGCTCATTTTCCAATTTTATCGAGTAACTATGTTCCGTCCCGTAGTATGGAAGAAGTGCGATTGGCGCGATTTTTTCGTGAAGCGTAAGCTGGTGAAAGTCATTTACCACCCCTATGATCGTCCAGTCACGATCGTAAAAATTTATACTTGCGCCTACTGCCTGTGTTAATGAACCAAAGCCTAGATACGCTACGGCAGTCTCATTGATGACCACGTTATCCACGAGGTAAGGATCATTGTTATGATCCGTAGGCTCAAAACCTCTTCCTTCGAGCACTTGCAGGTCATATAGCTCTTCAAAGTCGTGATCAACTCGCACAAGGTTTAGGGCTAGGTTTTTGGCTCCCGGGTTACTATTACTTTTTACCTGGAATATTCTGCCCATCCTGTCGCCCACTACCCTACCCGAGGTAGATACGGCCTTTACACCGGTGAGCCCCTGGAGCTCACCTTTGAATTGGTCAACTTTGGAAATATAGGTGCTGTCCCATTGCGTCATAGAAGGGCCGTATACTACCAACGTATTCTCGATGTCCAGGCCAAGTTCTTTGTTGAGCATAAAATCGACTTGCTCGGAAATGGCTAAAGCTCCGTTGATCAGGGCGATAGCCGTTATAAACTGGAATAGAACCAACGCTTTCCTTAACCAAACCGCCTCCCCTTCCAGTTTATACCGGCCATGGATCACATCTTTTGCCTTAAAGCCCGCAAGTAGCATCGCTGGGTAAAGGGATAATAATAGCAGGCTAAGTACAAAAGCAAAAACAAATAATAGGGCAAAAGGAATACCAAACAGTTCCCCGGACCAAAGTGTCCCTAAGCTTAAATTCAATGCGGTCAGTTGATTCAAAAAAGGCTGCAGCAACCAAACCAAGCCGATGGAAGTGAATAAGGCTATCCCATTTACCATGAGGGTCTCCACCAGGTATTGAAAGATCACATGAGCGCGACCGGCGCCTACTGATTTCCTAATGCCGACTTCTTTAGCCCGTTGAAGTGCCCTGCTCGTAGTAAGGTTGATATAATTGATCCAGGCGATCAGCAATATAAAACCTGCAATAACGAGCATCGTCCAAGCTACCTGGCCATCCACTACGATGCCGATCTCATACTCCATGGTAATATCCATGTGCGCTTCCGTCAATGGCTGAAGAAAGAACTTTTCCTCCCCACCGGAAACCTCTCCATCTTTGAAGTAGCGTTTTCCAAATTCAACGAGTTTGGGGGCAAGCGTTTCAGTGGATGACCCTTCATTCAATTTGACATAATGGTAAAAATCCGACCACAGCCAACTATTGTCCGCTTCCTCTCCAGCCATGGCAATAAAAGTTTTATAACTAATGAGCATGTCAAATTGCAGATGGGACTGGGAGGGTACATCTCTCAATATGCCGGTCACTTCTGCCGGTGCCCCGTAGACGTCAATACTTTGACCGAGTATCTGCCCCGGATCATCACCTGGTTTTAGTAATCTGCGGGCGAATGACTCCGTTAAAACTGCCTGGAATGGCGCTTCCAGGGCCGTTTCAGCATCTCCATGAAGTAGCTCGAAGGAAAAAAAGGGGAGAAAATGCTCATCAGCGATCAAAAATTGTTCGGTGAGATGAAGGTCATTGTTATAGCCAATGTAAGCTCTCGTGTTGTAAGTTATCCGGGTAAAGGATTCTATTTCCGGGAAATCTTTGGCTAAGGTCGGGCCTATGGTAGGATACGTGATCGTGCCGTGCTGGACTAGCTTACCTTCTTGATACCGGTCATTGACCACCCGGAAAATACGATCATGATCCGTATGGAAACGATCGAAACCTGTCTCGTAGACCACATACTGGAGTATCATTAACGAAACAGTCATGGCAGAGACCAGCCCGACCAGGTTAATAGAGGTGTAAGTCTTGTGTCGAAGGAGGTCTCTCCAAGACACTTTAACATAATTTTTGATTAGTGACATGTTGTTATGAGTTTTTGAAGTTTGACGTTTTCTAAGTCGATGGTAACGTAGGAATAGCATGGAGTTTATCCAATAGCGTCGATCAGCTTTGCGCTGGCCATACGCTTCCAGGTCCAGGTCGTAAAGCTCTTGCAGGTCCCCGGAGATGGCCTCGTATAGCTGCGGGTGGCAGCATTTTTGAAGCATCCAGTCAAAAGGCTTGCGCAACATCACTCAAAAGCTAATCCTGGGATGCCACGCCATAGAGATTCCCGCATATCCCTTGAATGGGCCAGAGCTCCCTGCCCGGTCTTGGTCACGCGAAAAAGGAGTTTGCGCTTCCCTCCTCTCTCGTGGGTCGGCTCGCTGTACCGTGATTCCAAAAAGCCCTTCTCCTGTAGGCGCTGAAGCACGTTATGGACCGTACTAATGGTAATCTTACGCTGGCACTTTTCTTCAATTTCCAATTTGATGGCCACGCCATAGGCATGATCATACAGGTTGGCCACTACCAACAATACGATCTCTTCTAATTCCCCGAGGTTTGTTCCTTTCATTTCCATTTATTCGACAAAGACGAATTTAATATTATTTTCGTAATTGTCGAATAAATTACAGGAAAAATTATGATTGCTCGGTTAGGAATTGATTTAGAAAGGATCTTTTTGATTTTACCCGTTTACGAACTTGTTTCAGAGTTACCTAGGCAGAAAGAATATTATTGTAACGTGAACTCGATTTAAAAATACGTCTAGATTAAATAGTATTGAAGATCCCTTTGTGATTCTTTGAGCTTTGGTGCCTTGGTGGTGAAGCTTCCTGGGTCACCAAGACTCAAATGCACTAGGTATACCAAGCTTACTAGCCAAAACTACCCTAGATAACATCAAAGTGATAAATCATTATCGAGCTCAGGTTTACCTTTACTTGAAAGCTATTCGCAAACCTGTATAATTAGGAGAAAAAAGAACAGATGCTTACTTAATGTCTACGTCCAAAGCAATTTCTTCAATTGAGAAATGGGTACGGATCAAGTTATGGAGAATACGTTTTCTAATCGTTCAATATGATCTTTATACTTAGCTGGATTACCGTTCGCCAAACTTTCAAGGTTTCTCAATTTCCATTGGATTGCCGGGAATTTGTCAAAAGGATACTTGCTCCAACGAGGTTTTAACTTATAAAAGTCAATTAAAAACTGCCTATCATCCCGGCCAAACATTCCTTGGATACTGCTAATCAATTTCGACCTCGTCTCCTCAAATTCATCATAAGTAAAGCTAAGATTGGTCATGCCGTTAAATTGGTTTTCTAAAACCTGTCTTTGATTTATAAGGTTAGGGCTTAAAAGTTCATGTAACGGGCGATTTGAAGAAAGAAGACACAAGAGCAATCCTTCCTTTATCCCAACAGGGGATAATTCAACTTCGTTTAAAATAAATTCCGTATCAAATAGATCCCTGGGATGCTGTCTATCAAGAGCCGCACAGAGTTTTCCTCCATAAAGCTGCCCCTCGGAAACAATGTTTGCCTCACAAAATGCATTAAACATTTCTTGAGCAGTTTTACATAGTGCAATTTTTTTAGAGTTTTTCAAAACCCCTCGATTGATTTGATTGACCTCAATTTTGATAGTAGCTCCGGGCCGGGCCACAATGAGTTTACATGACTCCCTGATTAGTAACACCTTAGATTGAGCAACCACCGACTTAATATCTATCATGATATTTTCCAGTAATCGATTGATGTTGGTAAGTGCTTCCAAACGGTTTTCAGTTGATAGGTAAGTCAGATCAATATCTACAGACAAGCGAGGTATATCTCTTTTGAAAAGATTAATGGCTGTTCCTCCATGCACTGCGAACATTTCTTGTTTCGCAACTTCAGGAAGGACAGACAACAATAAATCCACTTGCCGCTTATAGCTATCCTTTATCATCGATCAAAACTTGGGGAACTGTGATTTTATATTTTGGAACATACCTACCATCATCAACTAAACTCCGATTTCCAGAACCAAGATCGACGTTGTTACAATCTAAATGATGAAACCATGCATGACCCGCTCTTTCAGCCATAAAAAGAAAGGCCCGCTTGACTTTGATCGAATTACACTCTTCTAATAGCCTTTGTACCATAGAAGGTTGCAAATTATTCAAGCCTTCCATTATTTGATAACACTCAAGAAAATTTACATATTGAGGCATCGTATAGATGCATTCCATGATTGCCCTAGCGGCACCTGAGATTTTCAATGGGAACATTTGAAAATCAAAATGGATTAAACCCGGTTCTTTTGGAAGGAAAGAACTATTGATAAATTCAACGCTGGTTATCCAATCATGTTGTTTAAACCATTTTGGTAACTTTTCTTTCCCTGCCCCGAAGAGATAAGCCGTTTTCATCTCTATATCTAAATAATGAGCCTTTCCAAGCAAAGAAAGTGCGGTCTTTCCTCCTATATGAACCGGTAATTGTTTTTGATGTTGAAGTGCGTAGACTGCTCCATCATAATCCACCGTGTCTCCAGAACGTATCATAGCTCCCGATCCAATGGATTCCAGCCATCCGCTGTTTCTGTACCTTCTTTGCAAGTCCAAGCTATACCCCTCTTCCACCATCCAAGAAGCAAGAAAAACAATCCCTTTAGGTTGAGATGCCAGCAATTTGTTTATTTTACTTCCCTTTTCCGTACTCATAGTACGAATTTATGACTTTAAACAAACTACGCAAACCAATCCGTTTACATGGACTTCAAAAAACGTACTATTAGTACTACTTGCATCTACAAAACAAACAGGCGTTGCCATTCTTTTCTATCAATTAAGTTATTCACCAAATTAACTGGCTCAAATAGCACGCTCCTTTGGAAATGAAGTAGACCTGTAAACTTATTCTTTCAATTCCCGGCTTAGTATTAAGTTAAGTGTGATTGGACAGTTAGCTATTTTTTCCAATGCCGTTCTTAAAGCCCGCAGTTGGCAATGAGCAATCGGCAACCCCCTATTTTTTGCTTACTGCCTTTTGCTCATTGCCGACTGATCAATACCTCATACTTAGCTCATCCTATCCTATACCCGGTACGTCATTTGAGGCTTAACTTAACTAGCACTCTACTACAATTACTACGCTTAACAATGCTCAAGCTCCTTCCGATATTCCCTTGGACTATAACCAATGATCTGCTTAAACTGCCGATTAAAATGAGTCAACTGGTTATACCCGGAAGCAAAGGCGATCTCTGAAATATTTTTGTTAGTCTCCTGTAACATCCTACAGGCGTGCCCTACCCTGATCTCACCTCAAGGCAGGCGATACAGCGCTACGTTATACGAAGATGCTACGGATACGCATTTCCTGGACAACAAGGAAGCTTACAATCTTCGAACGATAGAGGTAGACACCAATACGAAACTGCAGGTAAAAATGGCGCCTGGCGGGGGCCATGCCATTTATTTAACACCATTAGACTAAAACACCTTACTCACTTTCAAACAAAACCCATCGATGACAACAGGTATGAACAAGCTTAATATAACCAGTACAATTGTGAGCATGCTTTTTTGTATGCTCATGGGCTGTAACCCGGTCGATGAGGCGCCCCCGGCCCCGTTGGAACCCTTTCCTTCTCAAAACCAGGTGGAGTACCAGCAACTGGAGTTCATTGGTTTTATCCATTTTACGGTCAATACCTTCACCGACAAAGAATGGGGGTATGGAGATGAGTCCCCGTCTGTGTTCAATCCCTCCGACCTCGATGTGCGCCAGTGGGCCAGGATCGCACGGCAGGCAGGCATGAAGCAGTTGATCCTCACCGCGAAGCACCACGATGGTTTTTGCCTATGGCCTTCGAAATACACGGAGCATAGTGTCAAAAACAGTCCTTACAAAAACGGAAAGGGAGATATTGTTAGGGAATTTGTAGAGGCATGCAGGGCTGAAGGCTTGAAGGTGGGGCTTTACCTTTCCCCGTGGGATCGCCATCAAGCCTCCTATGGTCAACCGGCCTACATTACCTATTACAGGAACCAGCTAGAAGAGCTGCTGACGCAATACGGGGAGATCAACGAGCTCTGGATCGATGGCGCCAATGGAGGGGACGGCTACTACGGCGGCGCCCGCGAAACCCGTAAGATCGACCGCAAGACCTATTACGACTGGCCTGGAACCCTAAAAATGATCTATAAATGGCAACCCAAGATTACCGTTTTCAGCGATGCCGGGCCGGGCGTACGATGGATAGGCAATGAACATGGCCATGCCGGTGACCCATCCTGGTCGATCATTGAGAAAGACAGCCTGGTCATTGGCGGCTCCGACCAGGAATATCTCAACCACGGCAGCCCTGACGGGACGGATTGGATCCCCGGACAAGCCGATGTATCGATCCGGCCGGGCTGGTTCTATCACAGCCATGAAGATAGCTTAGTCAAAACCCCGGAACATCTCGTGGACATCTACTATAAAAGTGTTGGAAGAAATGCTTTGTTGCTACTCAACTTCCCCCCGGATAAAAGTGGGCGCATCCACCCTACCGACAGCGCCAACGTGATGCAAATGCAGGAGATCTTACGTGCCACTTTTAATGAAAACCTTTCTACGGATATAGAAGTAAACGCTTCTTCCCGGTACAAAGACGTAGCCTTGTATGCCCCCGGGCAGGTGTTGAAGGACAACCTAACTACTTTTTGGATGGCCGCTAAAAATGATGCCAACCCAGCATTGACACTTTCGAGTGATAAAGCCGTCACTTGGGATCGATTGCTGATCCAGGAACCTATCCAGCTTGGCCAGCGCATCTCTTCATTCGTGGTTGAGATCGATCAAAATGGCAGTTGGGAAACGGTTTTCGAGGGAAAAACCATCGGGTACAAACGGATAGTGCGCCTGCCTCACCCCGTAAGTACAAGCAAGACCAGGATCCGGTTTACTGGGTTTCGTGGTGATCCGGCTATTGCTTACGTAGGATTGTTTTTGGCAGGGCTTTTGGATAAAGCTAGTTATTCGGGATCGGTTCAGCATTAATTAGGTGTTGTTTAAAAGTGGGATTCTGCTATCCTTTGATTGTGGTGGAATACCCTATACCAGTGTGAATCCAAAATTAAAATGTAGACAAAAACTGCAAGCAGATCGTCATTGTGAATAAGTACATTTTCACAAAAATGCCTGGGTTTGGGATGACAAATAGAAAAACGATCGTCACCACGAGGCTGGCGTGGCCAGTGGGCAGGTTACGAAGCAGCCCCCTCCATAGTGTACCGTCTGTACTCCATTCACGTTTCACGAAGGGGGGTGGAAATGACAAAATAAAAAACAGATCGTCATGGCGAGTGATACCATTTTCTCGAAAATGCATGGAGTTGGGATGACAAAAACGGCAAAAATAATCGTCACAGCGAGGCTGGCGTAGTTTGTGGGTGGGTTACGAAGCTGCCCCCTTCTCGTGTGTGATCA
>JANQLQ010000305.1 GCA_028280565.1 Fulvivirga sp. | reverse complement strand
GACCAGGTGGCAACAATCAACTGGCAGTTCACAACTAAGAATGCTAGGATAAAATTAAAACGACTATACCCGTCATTTGAGGTGTGACATGACACTAGTTTGCTTCTAACTGTAGGTAGCACACTTTCCATATCTATGCACAGTAATACCTAAAACACGATAAACCTCTGTTACCTTCTTTTTCTTGTGTCTTCCGAAAAACCACCCGGCTTCCTGTTGCTGTACGCGGATTTGCCCAGTGGATGAGTGATCGCTCCATTGTTCTTTTTTGGACTGTTGAGTGCCTGGCAAAACACCCCCTACCATAAACAGCATTATTACCAAGGCTGCAACCAGGTTCTTACGTTTGTCTTTCAATTTTAGAATAAACATATGATTATACTTTATAAACCTTGCCGTATTCGAGCAAGGTTTGGGAACTATTCCCAACCGCCATCATCCATTTCTGCATATGCGTACTTAACCCGGTCCTTGATTCTTAGATGAGAATGACATGTGCCCACTTTGGGCTTCTTTTTCGCTTGCTGACCTTCGTTTTCTGTCAAACACTTCAACCGATGATCACAAGGGTATAGTTAGCGCGACCAGGACCAAACGACTGTGCGAAAACCGTTAAAATCCATGCGAGAAACGTCTAATGAGTAATTTGAGGCCGATCCCCTTGATTGAGTCCTTCCAGGACGGGATGATTGTCGAAACCGTGACAACCACGATGCACTTGTTGATGGTTGGTATGGCTGTCTAAAACATGATAAGTACGGGTGGGTAAAATTTTATAACGTCATTGCGTGAAATGATGAAGCCGGTCTGCGGCAGGCAAGGCAATCTCTGTCGCAATGAAAGATTGCCACGTCATCTCGTCCCGATAGGCTTTCGGAGGAAAGCTAAAAAGGCTTGGATTCATTCCTGCCTTCCCAAATGATTATGCCCCGTTAGATAGCCCCATTGATTGGGGCCATCATATTTGTAGGTGATTAAAGGACTCCAGGAGACAGGTGTCTCACACAAGGTATCCTCATCCTGTGAGAAGCATACGGATAAATTAATTATCACGAAACTTGAAAATAGTAAGAGTCTCATGCTGAGCCTTTTATCAGAAAATAACTTATTCCATCAAAATTTTCCTCTTCACTACTCTTTTTCCAGTGCTTATATTAAGGATATACATACCGGGGGGTAAAGCAGATGAAGTATAGTCCATATACAGTTTCCCATTTTCAATCGTGCTTATATTTCCAGGTATTTTTCTTCCTAAAGCATTGTGTAAAGTAATCTCTGCTTTCGCTTCCTGTCCACTTGATCGGGAAAGCTGTATTGAAAAACTACCATTGTTCGGGTTGGGATATATTTTGATCAAGTCTTCTATACCATCCTCAATTCCAGTGGCAATTTCTATGGTAAAGAGTTCATCACTAACGCCTGTTCCCAAAGGTGTAACCACAGTAATAGCACCATCCGTTGTTCCCGGAACGATTGCTGAAATAGTATTATCGTCTAAAACAGTAAATTCAGCCTCTGCATCATTAAACTTAACAGTGGTGGCATCAGTAAAATATTCCCCATTTATAGTTACCTCTATTCCCCTGTAGCCCCTTTTAGGAGAAAAATCGGTAACAACAGGCACCGGGTAAAAATATTTCAAAATGCTTCCACTACCTGCGGTAACCCAGCCATTTCCTTCACCCACAAAATCCAGTGAATAAATGGTTCCCGTAGTTCTCAAGTTATTATCAGTGTTCCAGGTTTCCCCGCCATCATTAGTAACAAGCAGGTTATTTCCTCTAAAACCAAATCCCGCAATCCATCCCTTGGTGGGACTTACAAAATGTACTGCATAAAAGGCATACGAAGAATTGGTTGCTACCTGTTCCCAGGTAGTCCCTCTATCCTGCGTCCTGATTATTCGGCCAAAGACATTAGAGGTTCCACCACTACAGACAGCCCATCCATTATTTTCATCCAGGAAAAAGAAATCATTAATATCGAAGCCCAATAGATCAGTTTCCTGGCTATTCCAGGTCTCCCCACCATCTGCGGTATGCAGGATTGTTCCTTCCTCACCACCTAACCAGCCTTTACTATCATCAATAAAGACTATACTGTTTAGTTGTAAAGTATCATCGGGAAATAAACTTTCCGACTCCCAGGAATCTCCGCCATCACTAGTTTTCAGTACAAGGCTGTTATCTCCTACAATCCAACCATTAGTAGGATTGAGCATTTTGATACTTCGTAAATTTTCATCAACATTGGTCTCTAATGTAGTCCAGTTTCCCCCCCCATTGGTCGTGGTTATTACCGTACCACTATCTCCTACGGCCCAGCCGTTTTGAGTATCTAAAAACTGGATATCACGTAACGTCTTTAAAGCATCGCTGTTCTGCACATTCCAGTTCTCCCCACCGTTTGAGGTGGCCAGTATTGCCCCATCAGCCCCTACCGCCCAGGCATTTTGATCATCCGTCGCATCGATTCCAAACAATGCACTTCTAATGCTTTCACCAAATAAAGCTTCCCAGGAAGAACCCCCATCTGTAGTTCGGTATACACCACCGTTAGTCCTCCCTATAGCGTACCCCAGGTTCTCATCATAAAAAGTTATTTGGTCTAAAAATCTTTCCTCATCCACCCAATCTACTTCTGTCCAGGTCTCCCCCCCGTCATTGGTGTAAAATAATGGTGCTGGAGTATAACTAGAGAAATCATTATCAAATCCTCCTACCCAGCCTTTCTGTTCATTCAGAAAGAAAATATTGTTAAGATAGTATTCTTCGCCTTCGACCTGGCTATTTACTCGCTTCCAGCTCTCACCGCCATTTACAGTTTTAAATATTCCGCCACCCGGACCCACTACAAAACCTACAGCATCATTGACGAACTTCAGGGCCTCCATGTAGGAAGAAACCAAAGTATCGCCCTCTACAGAAACTTCAGAGACATCCCAGTTATCCCCGCCATCAAATGTCCGGTAAAATGCCTCGTATTCACCTTCTCCGCCTCCCCTGGCATAGATCGTGTCCGGACTGACGATATCGACGTCCCATATTCCACCGCTATAAAAAATACTACCAGCATTTTCTGAAACTCCTGAATCAAAAACTTTCCAGGTTTCCCCTCCATCAGAAGTTATTAATACTTTACTATCGGTAAAGCTCTTTTGTGCCGCTATAACAACATTATTTTCATCGTAAACGTCAATCCCCTGGTACTGAAATCCACCAGGATCTTCGTAGATCATCTGCCATGTATCACCAGCGTCAGTAGTCTTAAATATTTTACCATTGTTGGTAGAGACAAATCCAACCTGGGCGTTTGCGAAATGTGGTGAAGAAATGGAAGATAGCGTATTAAGGTAAGAAATATCCCATGATTGGCCTGCATCCGTTGTTTTGTAAAAAGCACCTGAAGGGCCTGTAAAATAAATGGTGTTCTCATCAATGATTTGCACACCCCTGGGAACTGTTCCCAACGGTTCAGGATGCTGCCATTCCCAACTTTCCTGGGCAAAACCGGGTAGGGTAAAAATCATTAAAAACACAGCCTGGGCCAAAAAATTCAGGATAGCTATGTTTATTTTCATCGCTATGGTTTATTGTTTTGTTAATATAAAAGTGTACTCTCCTGCAGCCCCGGCTATTCTCCCGTTGCTATTTTTACCAGGCTGAGTAAAACGTAAAGTGAGTGTTTTTTCATCCTCATTTATATCCACATTTATGATCAATCCATCATCCCTTTTAACCTGGTCCAGGTTATCCTCTACAAAAGACCAGGTGCCCTTGAGTGGCCATACATCGGGATGGGTATTGGTGGTAGTGTAGGAAAATTCACTTAAGGTCAATATGAAATCCTCCCACTCATCGGAAGAGATGTCACCGCGGGTAACTGATCCTTCTTCTCCTATGATCCAGGTCGCTGTTAGTTTGTCAATTTGAAGTTCTTCCGCAGTGGGTGGTGCCTCATCATCTCCACAGGCAGCCAGGATTAGACCAGCCAATAAAAGGATGGCCGGGTAAAAGAGTCTTTTCATTTTCATGGGTAGTTAATTTTAAAAGTTATGTACAAACATTGAATGATTAAAAAAAGCACCAGGCCTATTTGTCATTCTCTAACACAAAAATATCGAAGGAGGGGACGAATGGACTGTGCGAAAACCGTTAGAATCTATGCGAGAAACGTCTAATGAGTGATTCGAGACGGGTTTTCCTTTATTGAGTCCCTTGCGGGACGGAAGAACATACATTTTCCTTCTGAAGCTACCTTCGAACGGATAAATATTCATTTTCCCCCTTGAATATGGGATTTCCTTACCCCAAATTGCAGGTATTGGATCCGTTGTGTCGTTGCTGATTTCGATGATCTTTTGGAAAGGTTCTTTCATCGTCATGCTGATTAACCCTACTTTGTCAATTTCCTGCCTGCAGATAACCTTTGTCTATCCTTATAGGAAAATAGGAAATCAGAAACCAGGAATAGGAAAGATGAAAATGAGTAGGGATTTTGATTTGCAGCTGGTCATTCTTCGCCTGGAAAGCTGTCATCCTTACAGGATACAAGCTGTCAAGTTTAACTCTTTTCCAAGTTTTTTAGCGGCTCACGATTTTTCACCTTTCCTATTTCATCTTTCTGATTCCTGGTTTAATACCCTAGTTCTTACGTTGACAAAGTAGGGTTAATGGTTATAAAAGAATAGTCACGGTACCTTTGTATGTATTTGGTCCATCCTGGATCGCATATAAGTAGGGCCCGGCGGGCAGTGAACTTCCCCGAGAGGTGCCATCCCAGGGACGGGTATACCCGTTATCGGACCTAAAAATGATGGTGCCGTGTCGATCGTAGATCCTCACGGTTGCATCTTCGGAAAGCTCATCGATGATCCAGGTATCATTTGCCCCGTCACCATTCGGGGTAAAGGCCGTAGGGATCATAAAGGAGGAGGAGGGTTCCGGCGATGGCATGTCAACTGGGTCGTTTTCCACGGTCACCGTCCAACTTGTTTCACTGGAGTTGCGCTCGCTATCGGTAGCCGTGATGGATACTTCATAGTCATTATTAGCATCGGCATCTGCGGGGTCTTCGAAGTCCCTGGCGATCATGGTGACCACGCCGGTGGAACCATCGATAGAGAAAGCTCCTGCATCTGCGCCACCCAGTGTCCATGTCACGGGGCTCTTAGCATTCCCGGAAAGAATTGGTTGAACGGATGTGTAGACGGTGTTTTCCGGGAGGGTGACGTCCTCGATGGCCTCGATGGTGAATGCTACTGTTGCGGGCTCACAATTGCCGGCTGCTTCTACGGTCACCGTGGCGGTCGCCCTATCCGAATTGTTTCCATGGGTAGCGGTAAGGGTCACTGTTACCGGGGTGTCCACATCGTCACAGGTAAACGTATCCCTATCCAGGCTTAGGTTCGGGGTATTGTTACAGCCATAATTGGAACCATCGTCCACCTGCCCTGGCGTGATCGTCACCTGGCCGCTGGCATCCAGCTGCACGGTGAGATCCTTTGCCATGGCCACCAGGTTGTCCAAATGCTCTTCCACGGTCACGGTCTGCTCACAGGAAGCGGTATTCCCGGTACCATCCCTCACGATCCAAGTCACGGTAGTTGCTCCAATGCCGAACGCATAGGTGACGGGGTCTATCTCCGTACCATTTACCTGGGCGACAACAGTAGCAACCGAACAGTTATCATCGGTAATAGGGCTACCAAGGGCAACGGTGGTGGTACAGTCACCCGTACCATTATCCGAGGTATTGGCCATCACATCGGCGGGACAGGCTATGGTTGGGTCAATGGTATCCACAGTACCTACGCTTACCTGCGTGGCCGCCAGGTTGGGTAAACTGTTCGCACCCGTGGCCACATTGGCCGGCACACCGATGGTAATATTGCCACCACAGGCCGATGTGGGAGCAAGGGTAGCGGTGTAGGTCGATCCACTGCCCGTAAGGTTGTTCACCGTGGCATGGGTCACCTGGATATCCCCCAACTCAAAACCGGTAACCTCGCCATCAAATGTAATGTTTACC
>JANQLQ010000233.1 GCA_028280565.1 Fulvivirga sp. | reverse complement strand
AGAGCTACGATTAAACAACACGAGCCGTATGAGCCGAGAGGCTCACGTACGGTTCTGTGAGAGGCTTAGGGGTGAAACTCCCCTTTGCCTACTCGGCGGTTAAAATGACACAAAAAAAGAGAGGCTGCCCCTTTTGAGACAGCCTCTTTTATAATGATCTTACACCAAGCGCTCTTAGGAATTCTCCCTCTGCTTGATCAGGTTCAGTGCTGATCCTGCTTTAAACCATTCAATTTGCTGTGCATTATAAGAATGGTTGACTTGGATGGTGTCTTCTGAACCATCGGCGTGTGATAATTTCAACATCAAGGGTTTATTTGGAGCAAAACCTTCCAGGTCTACGAAATCAATGGTGTCATCTTCCAAGATCTTGTCGTAATCACTCTCGTTGTCAAAAGTAAGCGCCAACATCCCTTGTTTTTTCAGGTTAGTCTCGTGTATCCTGGCAAAGGATTTAACCAGTACTGCGCGTACCCCTAAGTGCCGGGGCTGCATAGCCGCATGCTCGCGCGAAGAACCTTCGCCATAGTTATGATCACCGACAACGATAGTTGGGATACCGGCAGCTTTGTAAGCCCGTTGTGTAGCAGGCACGGGACCTGTTTCACCGGTAACTTGGTTTCTTACGGAATCGGTTTGATCGTTGAAATAGTTGACAGCCCCGGTAAGGGTATTATCGGCAATATTATCCAAGTGTCCGCGGAATCGCAGCCATGGCCCGGCCATGGAGATATGGTCAGTAGTACATTTTCCTTTGGCTTTGATCAGCAACCGCGCCCCGGTGATATTTTTCCCGTCCCAAGGCTGGAACGGGGTAAGCAGTTGCAACCGCTTAGAATCCGGCGCCACCTTTACCTCTATATGGCTGCCATCTTCAGCAGGCGCCTGGTAGCCGGCATCTTCTACATCAAAACCCCTGGGTGGGAATTGTAATCCTTGGGGCTCATCGATCTTAACTTTTTCACCCTCTTCATTGGTGAGCGTATCTGTGACCGGGTTAAAAGTCAGGTCGCCAGCTATCGCAAATGCTGTAACGATCTCCGGGGAAGCTACAAAGGCATGGGTGTTAGGATTTCCATCGTTCCTTTTGGCAAAGTTCCGGTTAAAAGAAGTTATGATAGAGTTTTTTCGGTTGGGATCATTGGTGTGTCGTGCCCATTGTCCTATACACGGGCCACAAGCGTTGGCTAACACCACACCGCCCATTTGATCGAAAATATCAAGGTACCCGTCCCTATCTACTGTGTACCGCACCTGCTCTGACCCAGGAGTGATCGTGAACTCGGCCTTGGCGTTCAACTTTTTATCAATTGCCTGCTTGGCGATGGAAGCTGACCGCGTAATATCTTCATAAGAAGAGTTGGTGCAAGAGCCGATCAAACCGACCTCTAATTCCTTAGGCCAGCCATTTTTTTCCACCTCTTCTGCAAATTTTGATAGGGGAGTGGCCCTATCAGGGGTGAAAGGTCCGTTGATATGAGGTTCAAGTTCTGAAAGGTTGATCTCTATCACTTGGTCAAAATACTGTTCGGGGTTGGCATACACCTCGGGGTCACCCGTTAGGTGTTCTTTTACACTATTGGCCAAATCGGCTACGTCACCGCGGCCTGTGCCACGAAGGTATTCCTCCATTTTTTCGTCATATCCGAAGGTAGAGGTGGTAGCTCCAATCTCCGCACCCATATTACAAATGGTTCCTTTGCCTGTACAGGACAATGACTGGGCTCCTTCGCCAAAATATTCTACGATAGCCCCGGTACCTCCTTTTACAGTAAGGATACCTGCTACTTTCAAGATCACATCTTTAGACGCCGTCCAGCCGCTCAACTGCCCCGTTAGTTTTACGCCTATTAACTTAGGGAATTTTAACTCCCAGGGCATACCTGCCATCACATCCACGGCATCAGCTCCACCTACACCTATGGCCACCATGCCTAAACCACCGGCATTCACAGTATGCGAGTCTGTGCCGATCATCATACCGCCAGGAAAGGCATAGTTCTCCAGTACAACTTGGTGTATGATCCCGGCGCCAGGCTTCCAGAAGCCGATCCCGTACTTATTCGATACGGACTCTAAGAAGTTGAATACCTCTCCACTGGCGGTGATAGAGTTTTTTAGATCTTCTTGGGCCCCTTCTTTGGCCAGGATCAGGTGATCACAGTGTACCGTAGAAGGAACGGCGGCTTTCTTCTTTCCCGCTTGCATAAACTGGAGCAAAGCCATTTGCGCGGTGGCATCTTGCATAGCCACTCTATCCGGGGCAAAATCCACATAAGACTCCCCACGATCAAAGTTCTCCAAAGGCTGATCCTTATGTAAATGTGAATAAAGTATTTTTTCGGAAAGAGTAAGTGGTTTATTCACCACTTTTCGGGCCGCTTCAATCCTTTCACCAAGATTGGCATATACGGCTTGGATCATGTCTATGTCAAATGCCATGTAGTTAGAGTGTTTTGGTTATTTAATTGACGGTGTAAATGTACTAATTACGGACGAAGAAAGCGAAACGGCAGGCTATCCCCTAATTTTATCCAATAAAAAATTTAGTTGCTCTGCTTCTTCCGGGGTCAAGTTTTCAACGAGGTGCGTGAAGCCTTTCACTTGTTCATCGGTATTGGAAAGAAGCTCTAAGCCCTGCTGCGTAATGGTGATCTCCACGGAACGGCGGTCGTCAAAGGCAATCTTGCGCTCTACCAAGTGTTTCTGATGCAATCGCTGGATAATCCGCGAAGCATCAGACATCTTGTCGAGCATTCTTTCTTTGACCAGGCTGATGTTCGAAGGGTGGGGGTATTGACCACGAAGAATTCTTAGTACGTTGTATTGTTGTCGTGTCAGGTCGTTTGCCTTGAAAAAAACATTCATCTCACCTACGATATAGTTGTAGGTGTAGAGAATGTTAATCAGTGCCTTTTGGTGCAAGCTGGTAAACTCCTTTTGGTGTATTTCTTCTGATAAATCCATAGGCTACCTTAGAACGTAATGCGGCAGCGAATTTACAAAATATAATATTTGGGCCTAACCTATTGGGTATTGATATAATTTAAGAACTCGTTTTTGATCTGTGTGTCCTTAAATTTACCTGTAAAGTAGGCAGTGCCTGTTTTACTGTTAGTGTCTCCAACACCACGTGAAGCTACACATAAATGCGTGGCGTCGATCACTACGGCTACGTCCTCTGTTTGTAATGATTTTTGAAGTTCATTCCCGATCTGCACGGTAAGGCGCTCTTGCACCTGGGGCCTTTTCGCGAAATACTGTACAATACGGTTGATCTTGGACAGCCCGATAACTTGTCCCGACGAAATATAGGCCACATGCACCTTGCCATAAATGGGCACAAAGTGATGCTCGCAGTGTGAGTAGAACGTGATGTCTTTTTCTACCAGCATTTCATCGTACTTGTACTTATTTTCAAACAAGGTGATTTTAGGGCTATTGGCAGGGTTTAAGCCGCTGAATACTTCTTGAACATACATTTTAGCGACCCTGCTAGGGGTGCCCCGTAATGAATCATCCGTAAGGTCCAAACCGAGGATATTCATGATCTCTTCAAAGTGGTGTTCTATTTTCTCGATCTTTTCGTCGTCCGATAGGTCGAAGGCATCCTCACGCAGAGGGGTATTGTGAGACGACGAGACATGGTCATCGCCATATTGATCAGCTTCCCAATTCTTTTTAAGCGGGGTATTCAACATAATTTCTTTCGGTTTCATAAAGTGTGATTTTAAGGTCTAATGCCCGGTCGATCTCGCTCCTCAATAAATCGTAAATGACACGGGCAATGTTCTCAGCCGTAGGGTTGAGATCTTGGAATTCTTCAGTGTCTAAATTCAAATTCTTATGATCGAACCGCCCTGTTATTCTTTCACGGATGAGATCACTGAGCTTTTTCATATCAAACACATAACCCGTTTCGGGATGTACTTCTCCCGTTAATTTTACGATAAGCTCGTAGTTATGACCGTGATAGTTTGGATTGTTGCACTTGCCAAAAACTCTCTCGTTTTTTTCGTCATCCCAATTTTTATTGTACAAACGGTGAGCCGCATTAAAGTGCTCTTTTCGATACACTGATGTTTTCATTTCAATGGTTTTAACATAAAGTCTTATAAATGGTTCAACCCAAGCTGAAATTCTTATTTAAAGTACGGCCATAACGGGCAGACATGGTCAAATTATTTACTTTTTCGAATTTCAAGCTTGGATTTTTTAGCGTGCCTCACCAGGAAGGCAGCAGGCTCCTGCCGGTGTAAAACCATTTCACAGGCTCCATCAATTATAGTAGACCAATACTTCCTTTGCCAATCCCGTAGCGTTGAACCGGATACTCAAGTAGATCTCTTGTTGTTCGGAGGTATTATCAGGCGTGCAACTAGGAGCAGGGCTCAAATAGTACACGAAGAATTTTTGGCTGCGTTTATAAAGTTCGTTCTTATCAGGTTTTCCTAGAAGTTCTTTGATCTCCTCTTGATCCAGTCCCTTGATTTTCTCCAGGTTACTTTCCAACACCGGTTTCATATCCATCCTTGTGCCATTACACCCATTTTTATCAGCTTTCCAATTGTCTTTGTCCAATCCTTCAATCGTTACATTTTGCTTGCAAGAAATACAGGAAATAAAGGTTATAATTAATACCCGGGAGATGTTTTTCACGTAATCTGTAGGTTGATCATTACTAACACAAACCAAAGTAATCGAATTTAGTTTAATTAGAAAAGTTCTAACTTCGCCGCTTAATTTGATACTATGATAGGCAGATTTATAAAAGCCCTTTGGTTCTTTTCACTTCTTGCATGCCTTGCCAACCTTCTTTACGTGTATGCAGGGCTATCGCAGCAGGTACTCTACGGGGCAGAAACACAAGGGTGGTTATCGGATAAAGAGAACTTCTTTTATGTCGCCTTGGCCCTTCTTACGATCAGTAATTTCTCCCTTTACGCCCTCTCCAAAAATATGAAATATAAGAACGAGGTATTGAACAGTCTTTTGATCAATTGGCAGCTAAGCTTTGCTATCGTATTAAACCTCTTTTACGTAGTAGGGCTGAACTTCATATTCCTGTTCAACAGTGGTGAAAAGTTTAATTACGATAGCTTCGGTTACTTGGTCTTCCTAGCGCTCGGGTTGATCCTGGTTTGGCTGGTGGCCTTGCCCATCTTGGTCGTTCGTCAATCACGTCTTTCTTAAAATTCAAAAGAAGTGATGTTTTATAAATAACTGGTTAACAGGTATTTATTTTTATTTTGGTGATCTAAAACTTTAAAAATAGGTGATTCTCTATTTCCCGGGAATCCTTGAATAAATTTGAAATTTAGCGTTTATTCGCCTAGTGATAAGCACAACTAAGGAGGAAAGAATCCATGGCAGTTGAAAATGTAGCGTATACTGAAGATAGTATAAAATCCCTGGACTGGAAAGAGCATATAAGGCTGAGACCCGGGATGTATATAGGCAAATTGGGAGATGGCTCGGCACAGGACGATGGTATCTATGTGCTGGTAAAAGAGGTGATCGATAACTGTATCGATGAGCATATGATGGGCTACGGGAAGACGATCGATATCAAGATAACAGATCACCGGGTAGAAGTAAGGGATTATGGGAGAGGCATCCCACTAGGCAAAGTCGTTGATTGCGTTTCGAAAATAAATACCGGGGGTAAATACGACTCTGGCGCTTTTCAAAAGTCCGTAGGGCTCAATGGTGTGGGTACCAAGGCTGTAAATGCCTTATCACACTATTTCAAAGTACAGTCATTTCGAGATGGCCAGGCCAAACTGGCAGAATTTACGCGTGGTGAGGTAACCAACGATGCCAAAGTGATTAAATCCAGCGGCAGGAATGGGACACTGGTTGTTTTTGAGCCGGATGAGAGTATATTTAAGCACTATCATTTTATTCCAGGCTATTTAGATGACCTGGTGTGGAACTATGTATTCCTGAATGCGGGACTGACCATAAATTTTAACGGTCAAAAGTTCCATTCTGAAAATGGCTTGAAGGACCTGCTGGAAAGAAAAGCCGATGTTGAAGGTTTGCGCTACCCCATTGTGCATCTCAAGGGAAATGACATTGAAATGGCCTTAAGTCATGGCAATCAATATGGGGAGGAGTATTATTCATTCGTAAATGGTCAGTATACCACACAAGGGGGTACACATTTGGCTGCTTTCAGGGAGGCGATAGTACGTACCCTGCGCGACTTTTACAAGAAGGATTTTGACGCTACGGATGTCAGGGCAAGCATCGTGGGAGCCATAGCCGTACGGGTACAAGAGCCAGTGTTTGAGTCACAGACCAAGACAAAATTAGGATCGCAAAATGTAGCGCCTGCGGGTCCTACCATGCGCACGTTTGTAAATGATTTTGTCAAAAAGGAACTGGATAATTACCTGCATAAAAACCCAGCCACCGCCGATGCACTTTTGAAACGAATATTGCAGTCGGAGCGAGAGCGAAAAGAAATAGCCGGGATCAAAAAGCTGGCCAATGACCGGGCCAAAAAAGCCAACCTGCATAATAAAAAGCTCAGGGACTGCCGTGTACATTACAACGATAACAAGGGAGATCGTAAGGATGACACCATGATATTCATTACCGAAGGGGATTCGGCCAGCGGGTCTATAACTAAATCCAGGGATGTACAGACCCAAGCTGTTTTCAGCCTGAGAGGTAAACCTTTGAACTGCTTTAACCTCACCAAAAAAGTAGTGTATGAAAACGAAGAGTTTAACTTATTACAGCATGCACTCAATATTGAAGATGGCATAGAAAGTCTCAGGTATCGTAAGATCGTGATAGCTACCGATGCCGACGTAGACGGAATGCACATCCGTCTCCTGTTGCTCACCTTTTTCCTCCAGTTTTTCCCAGACCTGGTACGGCACGGGCATATTTACATCCTTGAAACCCCTCTTTTCAGGGTTAGAAATAAAAAAGATACGATTTACTGCTATTCTGAAGAAGAAAAACAGGCAGCCATAGGTAAACTGGGAGGCAAGCCCGAGATCACGCGATTTAAAGGGCTAGGAGAGATCTCCCCGGATGAGTTTGGCAAGTTTATCGGTGAAGATATCCGTTTAGAACCTATCATTCTTCAAAAAGAGACCACGATAAAAAACCTGCTTACCTTTTTCATGGGGAAAAATACCCCGGAACGGCAAGAATTTATCGTAGGGAATTTAAGAGTGGAGAAAGATTTGCTGGAGGAAGAAGCATAAATTGCATAAAAAATGCAATTGAGTTGATTTTGTAGAAATATTGCAAAAAAATAATGATCGCAGTATGCTTCAAAGGATCATCACTTCATCATGATAGGCGATATCAAAAGAAGCGCCACTAAGCGGGGCGATACTCTGATGAAGACCTTCAAACGGGAAGTGAAAAAAGTCAACCGGCGGCTAAATGACCGGCTACTGTCACCATTTACCATCACCTCGGGAGATGAATTTCAAGGAGTAGTCAAAGACCTGGTTGATGAATAAAACAATACGTTACATATTGATCCTGGCGGGTATTGAAATAGTGTCTACAGGCTTTTTTTGGCGATTGGCCAAGTTGAACAAAGCTGAGGGTAAAAATAAAATTGGCCTCATTCCCTTGGTGAAAGGAATGGTAGAGCGCGCTTTTACCACGTTTTCCTTGGTCATCCACTTGCCCCAGTCGTTGACCCGGTTTGCAGCGGTAAAGATCACTACCCGGATAAAAGATGAAGACAAAGTGTCCAACGACTTTCACTTGCCGGGAAACCTATTATCTGTTACACTTGGTATAGCCTATAGCAGGCTATTTTTTAACTTACTTGACCCATGAGCGAAGAAAATAATAATGGCGTATCACATGAAGACGAGGGCACCATTCATGATGTGACCCCGGTTTCCGGGATGTACGAAAACTGGTTCCTTGATTATGCTTCTTATGTGATCCTGGAACGTGCCGTACCGGCCTTAGAAGATGGTTTCAAGCCAGTACAACGAAGGATCATGCATGCCTTAAAGGAAATGGATGACGGTCGTTTTAATAAGGTGGCCAACGTCATCGGGAGTACTATGCAGTACCATCCCCACGGGGATGCTTCCATTGGAGATGCCATTGTTCACATAGGACAGAAGGATCTCCTGATCGATACCCAAGGGAACTGGGGAGACATAAGGACCGGTGACGGTGCGGCGGCTCCAAGATACATCGAGGCACGCCTTTCAAAATTCGGCTTAGAGGTAGTTTACAACCCACAAACTACGGAATGGCAACTCTCCTATGACGGCCGGAAGAAAGAACCCGTTACGTTACCTGTTAAATTCCCATTGCTGCTGGCCCAAGGGGTAGAGGGGATAGCCGTAGGGCTTTCTACAAAAATACTGCCCCATAACTTTTGCGAGCTGATCAAAGCTTCTATTGATATCCTTAAAGGTAAAAAGCCTAAGATCTACCCGGATTTTCCTACGGGAGGCACAGCGGATTTTAGCGAATACAACCAAGGACTACGCGGTGGCAAGATAAAAGTGCGGGCCAAGATAGAAGAGTATGATAAGAAGACATTGGTGATCAAAGATATCCCTTTTGGTACTACTACCACGGGCTTGATCGATTCCATTATTAAGGCCAATGACAAGGGTAAGATCAAGATCAAGCAGGTCGTAGACAACACGGCCAAGGACATAGAGATCTTGGTGTCGCTGGCCCCGGGACAATCGCCGGATATCACCATTGATGCCCTTTATGCCTTTACGGATTGTGAGGTGTCCATATCTCCCAATGCGTGCGTGATCATAGATGAGAAGCCCCATTTCTTACCTGTCAACGAGATCCTCAAGCGCAATACGGAGCAGACGGTGAGCCTGCTGACAAGGGAGCTGGAGATCAAACGGCATGAGCTCATGGAGAAGATCCTGTTTTCTTCATTAGAAAAGATCTTCATTGAAAATCGTATATACAGGGATATTGAAGAATGTGAGACCTGGGAGGCTGTCATAGAAACAATAGACCAAGGCCTTGAACCCTACAAACCCCAGTTTTACCGGGAAATCACAGAAGATGATATTGTACGGCTCACCGAGATCAAGATCAAGCGAATATCGAAGTTCGATTCTTTCAAAGCCGATGAATTATTAAACAAGCTTGAGGAAGACCTCAAAGAAACCGAGTACAACCTTGCGCACATCACCGAGTTTGCCATAAACTATTTCAATAACCTACTGGAAAAATACGGCCAGGGACGCGAACGGAAGACCGAGATCGCATCATTCGATAGCATCGATACTACCATAGTGGCAGCTAACAACCAAAAGCTATACGTAAACCGGAAAGATGGCTTTGTAGGTTATGGGCTGAAAAAGGACGAGTATGTGTGTGATTGCTCCGATATAGATGATATTATCGTGATCCGCAGGGACGGTAAAATGATGGTGTCCCGTGTGGCCGATAAGGTTTTCATGGGCAAAGATATCCTTCATGCCGGTGTTTGGAAAAAAGGCGACGAGCGTATGACCTACAACCTGGTCTACGTAGACGCCAAATCGGGCCGGTCTATGGTAAAGAGGTTTAATGTGACGGCCATCACCCGGGATAAAGAATATGACCTTACAAAAGGCGCTAAAGGGTCTAAAATTCATTACCTCACGGCTAATCCCAATGGAGAGGCCGAAATTGTAACCGTTAAACTTACCTCAGGGTCGGCCGCTCGCAAAAAGATATTCGATTTTGATTTTGCCGATCTTGATATTAAAGGCAGGGGAGCCGGTGGGAATATCCTCACCCGTTATGCGATCCGTAAAGTGGAGTTAAAGTCAGAGGGATTATCTACACTTAGTGGGCTGGACCTATGGTATGATGATGCCATAGGCAGGCTCAACAAAGACGGACGAGGTACACTTATCGGCCGGTTTAATGGTGATGACAGTATTTTGGTAGTCTACAGGGAGGGTTCTTACGAGCTGACCTCTTATGAGCTTACGAATCGTTATGAATACCAAAAGATCCTATGGATAGAACGTTTCGATCCGCAGAAGGTGATTTCTGTAGTCTATTACGACGGGGATTCGAAAAACTATTACGTTAAGCGGTTTCAAATTGAGACCACTACCTTGGGCAAGCGATTTCCTTTCATCAGCGAGGCAAACGGTTCTAAGCTGCTGGTAGCTACTACCTTATTGGCGGGTAAAGTGGAAATAGAATTCACAAAGGGTAAAAGCAGGGAGAAATTTAAAGAAGAGCTGGTCCTTGATGGACTCATAGATGTGAAAGGCTGGAAAGCGATCGGCAATAAGCTTTCAGTCCATTCCGTAAAAAAAGTCAAATTTTTAGGTGGTCAGCAACCCGAGGAAAACGAACAGGGTAGTACAGCAGCCCAAAAAAGTACAGCTACGGCTGTGGAGGAAGAAACAAGTGGTACAAGTGAAAATGTCACTCCACCCAAAAAACCTAGTGCGTCCACCGGTTCGAAAAAAGAAGACAATGGCTACGGGGCCGGTGAGACGATAGAGCTGGATTTTTAACCTATGGATCAATACAGCCATGACCTGTTAGATTTCTTGTCACAATATGTGTCGAGCGGCAAGAAAAGGGCCATGGATAAGGTGCTTGACTTCCGCACCCGGTACCTCACAGTAGTGCTGGAAGATATCTATCAACCGCAGAACGCGAGTGCAGTAATAAGGTCTTGCGATTGCTTTGGTATTCAAGACCTGCATGTTATTGAAAACAAGCATCATTATGCTGTGAATCCCCGTGTTGTTCATGGCGCGTCTAAATGGGTAGATATTTTTCACTATAAAGAAAGCCACCGTAACTCTGAAAACTGTTTTGAGCACCTTAAGAATGCCGGGTACCGTTTAGTAGGCACTTTGCCTAGCCCGGAAGCACAGTCCATTTATGACCTGGAAATAGACGAGCCCTTAGCCTTGGTCTTTGGGACGGAAAAGTACGGGATCTCCACAGTGGCTAAAAAATATTGCGATAGCTTTGTTACTATACCCATGTATGGGTTTACGGAAAGCTTCAATGTATCGGTAAGCGCTGCCTTGGCAATAAACATCCTTTCTACGAAACTATTCAATTCAAAACAGGACTGGCAGTTGTCAGGAGAGGATCGGTTACAGCTGAAATTAAAGTGGTCTAAAAAAGTGGTGGCGCGATCTGAAATTTTGGAAAAAGAATTTCTCCGATCAGGAAAATATTTTTCATAATCTACGTTGTATACCCTTGGATTTACCCTAGTGTCCAAATGTTAATTGACGAGTAGGTGATATGATGATCTTTACTTGCGGTATTGGGAAACGCTTGATCAGCCGCTAAAAGGCAATAGGCAAAAGATGGAGTTGCTGAGGGCTGAATGGCGACTGCCGACTTTAAGAATGAAACCGAAAAACAGTTTAACCGTTATTTAAGGCTTGGCCGGACGCTAGTTACATTAACCCGGGATAATGTATTTATCATGGGACTTGACAATGCGCATAAGCGTGCTAAAATCATGGGTCAAAAGGACTTGTAAGGCTGTAATTTTTTATGTTGCTAATATCCATTGAATTAATTAATTGTTAATTATCAACTGTTCCGGGCAGGGCTGTGTCTTATAGGAAGAAGCCCAACGGGCATGTGTGTTTTTGCTGATTGTCAGCGTGGTATCATACGCTGGCGAGGGGCAATTGGTATGCCCGGTACATTTATGAGAAATAAAATAACAACAATGATCTTGCTGAGTCAGCTTGTATGGTTAAAGGAGATGAAATATTTTTATCCAAGGAGGAAACCCTTTGGTTTTGTTAAGTACTTTGTATAGATGACAGTAGAAACTTACTAACCGAGCGTATTTGTGCAACACAAGATTAGTGTCCTGGTATTGTTTCTTGTAACGGTAATGTTACAAAGCTACGCCCAGAAAACGGTAGTTGAAGGTAGAGTGACCGACGCCAATTCCGGTGATCCTGTTCCTTTCGCTAATATAGTTTTTAAGGGGACTTCTACGGGTACGACGACCGATTTTAGTGGATTTTTTAAGATCGAAACGGATAACCCCTCGGATTCGCTGGTAGTATCTTATGTAGGATACATTACCCGGACTAAACCGGTGCGTCGAGGGCAGGATCAAACCATTGATTTCCAATTACAAGAAAATGTCATTAGCCTCCAAGAGATCGTATTTGTGGCGGGAGAAAACCCGGCTTTCGAGATCATGCGTAATGTGATCAAAAATAAAAAGGACAACAACAAACGATCACTGGAAGCCTATCAATACGAGACTTATACTAAGATAGAGATCGATGTAGACAACATCACAGATCGCTTTCGCAATAAAAAATTCGTTAAGAAGATCACCCAGGTCATGGACAGTGTAGAACGATTGGCCGGGGAGGACGGCAAGCCGATCTTGCCAGTGTTCATATCTGAGTCAATTTCGGAATATTACTACCGCAATGAGCCCAAGCTCCAGCATGAGCGTATCATTAAATCGAAGATCACGGGAGTGGGGGTAGAAGATGGGACCCTTGTCTCCCAGTTTATCGGGTCCTCTTTTCAAGAGTATAATTTCTACCAGAACTGGTTAAACATTGTCAGTAAAGAGTTTGTATCACCGGTAGCCGACTCCTGGAAGCTTTACTACGAGTATGACCTGTTGGACAGTGCTATGATCGGGGATCACTTTTGTTACCGGCTGGAATTTTTTCCTAAAAGTGAGCAGGACCTCGCTTTCAAAGGGAATATGTGGATCACGAAAAATGAGTATGCCATCAAGCAAATTGATGTGACCGTATCGCCCAGCGCCAACCTAAATTATGTAGAAAAGATAAAAATACAACAAGAGCTAGAGCCTACATCTGCCGGACCTTGGATACCGGTTAAGAACAGGGTGTTGATCGATATTGGAGAGGTGACAAAAAATATGGCCGGCGTGCTGGCCAAGTTCTACACGAGCAATGAAAAGATAGTTGTAAACGACCCGCAGGATCTAAAGTTCTATGCACGCCCGATCGAGGTGGCCGAAGATTTTAAAATAGGGAGTACGGATAAGTATTGGTACGAACATCGCCATGAACCCCTCAGCCCCACGGAGTTGAGCGTATACGAAATGATCGACACCTTAAGAAATATCCCGGTAGTGAAAACGTATACCGAGATCCTGAGGATTGCCATTAACGGTTACAAAAAGGTAGGAAAAGTAGATGTAGGTCCCTACTTATCCGCTTATGCCAATAACACGGTGGAGGGGAATCGTTTCCAAGTGGGTTTCCGTACCAACATTGACTTTAGTGATAAATGGATCTTTGGGGGTAGGTTAGCCTATGGCACGGGCGATGAATCTTTCAAATACAATGGTTTTATTGAGAGGATCTTGGATCGTAACCATTGGACCACTTTGAAGGCGGAATACACCCGGGATATTGACCAGGTAGGGTTGGCGGCGGAGGACCTGGTCAATAACAGCGTTTTCCTGGCGGCAACACGGTTTGGTAACCTGATCAGGCCTTATTATTATCACCAGGCCAAGTTTACAGCACAGCGTGAGCTGTTTAAGGGCTTCACGCAAAAAGCGATCTTCAGGTATCGTGATTTTGACCCGGCGTATAACTTTGCCTATTTCACCGAGCCGGGCCGTGCGGATTCACCATTGGCCAGCACATTTAAAGCTACCGAGGTAGTACTGGAAGCGCGCTATGCAAAAGACGAGCTATACGTCCAGAATGATAACCAGCGTATAAGCCTGGGCACTACCAAATGGCCAATCTTCACCGTGAGGTACACCCGTGGATTAAATGGCGTGCTTGGCGGGGATTTTGATTTTAACAAGGTTTCATTTAACGCCACGAAAGGATTAAAAATGGGATTTTTCGGAACCTCAAATTTTTCTTTGACGGCCGAGCATGTCTTCGAAACTTTGCCCTATCCGTTACTCAAGGCACACATTGGTAACGAGTCGGCTTTTTACACTTCGGCAGCTTTTAACCTCATGAATTTTTCTGAATTTGCTAGTGACAGTTATGTCATGTTAAGGTACAATCATTTCTTCCAGGGTTTCTTACTCAATAGGATACCCCTCATGAAAAAGCTGAAGTGGAGACTCTTGGCCACGGCTAATGTCCTTTACGGGGAGCTTTCGCAAGAAAATCAAGACCTTATCCCCGAGGTCAGTTCCGACGGCAACCCTGTGGAACCTATCGGTGCACTTGGGAGTGAACCTTACTTAGAGGTAGGATATGGTATCGAAAATATTTTAAAGGTGATCCGGCTGGATTTTATTCACCGTCTGAATTACCTGGACCGTCCGAATGTAGATCGCTTTGGGGTGAAAGTGAGCTTCCAGTTTATCCTGTAACGTAGCCCGGGTCTTCAAATCAAAAATGAAAGTTGATCTGTATTTGGCCTATATTGCCAATACTGTATTCATACCATTCCCTGTTGGCTTCGGGATCAAAAGAATCATCATCTCTGAACACAACCCGCAATACGGAAAAGTTAGGTTCTGTGGAGAGCGAAAAATGATCCCCAATGTGGAACAAGATCCCTAAAAAAATAAACCCTCCGAACCGGCTGGTCTCTCTCTCCGAGCTATTCACTACCTCCCTGGAGAAGAATGCGTCCATTCCATAGTAAAAGTCCCACCTCCGTGTTCTTTTGAAATATTTATCTACCCCAATTCGAACCGAGCCATCAAAGATACCATCGTCTGCGGTATTCTGTTCAAAACTCAACCCGGCTCGAATCGAGTAAGGTGGCTTTATCGCCATACGATAAGCCAGTTCCAAGCTATTGGTCTGCTCATTGAACAGGCTGATGAATTTAGATGCATTGAACCCGATTTGGTGCTTATTCATTACCCGGGTGGTGTCCTGGGCAGTACAATAAAAAGGGATTGATAGTAGCACTACCAATCCCAGGTGCTTAATACGTGATAATCTCAATCCCACTCCCCGGTAAATTCTACGAGCAAGGCTTCTAATTCATCCAAAAAGTCATCGTAGTAGACGGCGCTATCTTCCGAAGTCCTGTCTTTATAAAAGATGATGACGGTTTCGTTTTCACTGTTATACTCTAAGTCACCGATCTTAACGTTGTTAAAAAGTACTTCCAGGTCGAGCAACCTATTGATCTCTGTGTCGGAAGGGTCATCGGCTTTTAAAAGGTCAGCGATCCCACTTAACGAACGAATGGACAGATCATTGATCCGTAAGGTAGCGGTTATGCTCTCTATGTCGTCCTCGGATAAGTTCTCAAAATCATCCGTATCCAGTTGCACTTCAGCGTCGATGCCCCAATCGCAGCCTGCGTCATTAGTGAAATCAATATCCAGCACGAAATCCGTCGTGGTATTGCGATCTATAGTAATGGACAGGGTAAAAGGATTCATGAAGATCTCCATGTCCACGGCTACCGGGATCTCAAAGTCATTGTTGGAATCATAGTCTACGTCTCTTAGTGTTAACCGGAAAATTTCCGTACCATCGACTGTAACATTCACATTGGCTGTATTGGGCAAGTAATACGTTTCTGATTCGATCTGCACCTGTGTGTCAGAGTAGTTTTCAATGACCATAACAGCATTGTTCATTGCTTCTTGGGGGTTGGACGGAAATTCAAATACCACGCGGTTATCCTGGTCATTTGTTTTGGTCCACCATCCAAAGACAGAGTTATAGGTGTAGGTGCCTGCGTAAAAGCCGATGTCAAACCTTTGATTATCTTCGATCTGGTGTAGGTCAAGAACATCTTCCAATTCCAGCGTAAGATCGTCGATCCAGTCATTGTTAAAAGCCTGGCCATCCGAGAGTGAAAGGAATTCACGCAGCAAAACATCCATAGCAGGCCCGTCTCTCAGCGCTTTAATACAATTTAGGGCCTCATCAAAGGTAGCCTCAATATTAGCCTTATCTTCATCCACGGTGGTTTCACGATTGGATTCGTCATCATCACCGCATCCGGCCAGGGTTAAGAGGGTAATAGCTATACCGGCAAAAAGGGAGTTGTGGTTTTTTTTCATGAAGGGAGTATTTTAGTTGATGTGAAATAAATACCAAATGTTTGAAAATAAAAGAGAAAGCACGGTTTTACTGGGTATATCTAGTCAAATCTTATTCCAAACATGGAGTTGGGAAATAGTAGTTCATACTATTTACGAAGCGTAGGGCTGTAAAGGAAAGTACTATTCGTAAATTTGCTCTTCAAACGAGATTTTTAGCTACGGATGATTAACGTGTATTGTACTTGTCTACGAAGGTTTATCTTAAGCAGCTTGCTGCTTATGAACATTATCGGGTGTGTACCGCGGTCCAACGATCCCTTGCAGACCGTAGATAAGGTAGACAGTGATGTAGCGCTAGAGTACATCAATGATATTTCAAGGCAAAACCCTGGTAATAGCAGGTCATACTTTAAAAAAGCCGTGATCCTTCGCCAACGGGGCGAGCTTCAGTCTGCGCTGGAATCTGTAGATCGCGCTATCCAAATTGAATACTCCGACCCGAGGTTCTTTTTGTTCAAAGGAGAGATACTTACGGATCTGAACAAACCGTTGGCCGCCATTGATCTACTTTTAAAAGCAGAGGCGGCAGGAGATAGAAATAGGAAGCTCTACAGCCTTTTGGCACGTAACTATTTGCAAATGGGCCAACCCTTGGAAGCCCGGCAGGCAGTAGACAAGCTGTTAAAAATAGACCAGGGAGATCTCAGCCACGTGCTTGCTGGTAAAGCTTACCTGGAGCTAGGAGATACCCTCTTGGCCGCTAAAGCATTCAATGAAGCTATTCGGTTAAACTCAAACAACATAGATGCTTACGGAGGGCTGGTAGAGCTTTACGAATCACAAGGTCGGTTGGTGTTAGCAGAGGCTACACTGGATATCGCGTTAGGAATAGCCCCTAATAACCTTGTCTTTTTAAAAACCAAGAGCAAGTATTTGAAAAATCGAGATGAGTACGACAGCGCTCTCATCGTTTTCAAAACGGTGGCCCAGCTAACACAAGGGAAGGAAACTTACTTGGACCTTGCCGATGTTTATTATGCCATGAATCGCTTTGATTCTGCCATGAATTATATTGACCGGTTCTTGGTACTTTCAGAAGAGCATCCCCAAGCGCTTTTAATAAAAGCTAGGATACTGGACCGCACTAGGAATTATCGTGATGCCGAAGAAATATACAGGCAAATTCTCCAAAATGATTCTACAAATAATTTAGCGCTCACAGAACTCGACAAGTTAAAGAGAAAAGTTTCATATTTGCAGCGTTTGGAGAGGCAGCGACAAGCTTTGGATTCTGCCAGGAACAACTTGCCGCCTGCCCTGGATAGAAAAGGATTAGAAAACTAAAAGCCCAATGATTAAGATCACGCTGCCAGATGGCTCCATAAGGGAGTATGAACCGGGGGTTACCGGTCATGAGATTGCTTTGAGCATAAGCGAAGGTTTAGCAAGGAACGTATTGTCCACCAAAGTAAATGGAGAGGTTTGGGATTCCGGCCGACCCATTTTAACGGATGCTACCGTACAATTGCTCACCTGGCAAGATACGGAGGGCAAGTCCACGTTCTGGCATTCTTCAGCCCACCTGTTGGCAGAGGCGCTTGAGGCTTTGTATCCCGGTGTGAAGTTTGGGATTGGTCCACCCATAGAGAATGGCTTCTACTATGATATTGACCTGGGCGAGCAGGAATTTGGAGAAGATGATCTCCTCAAGGTGGAACAAAAGATGTTGGAGCTGGCACGGGAAAAGAATGAATACGTCCGTGAAGAGGTGTCGAAGGTGGATGCTTTGGCTTATTTTCAACAAAAGGGTGATGAATACAAGCTGGAATTGATTGAAGACCTTGCCGATGGGGACATCACATTTTATAAACAAGGCAATTTCACTGACCTTTGTAAAGGGCCACACCTCCCAAATACTGGCTTTGTAAAGGCGATCAAGCTGATGAATGTGGCCGGGGCTTACTGGCGTGGAGATGAGAGCAGGAAACAGCTGACCAGGATCTATGGCATCTCATTTCCAAAGCAGAAGGAGTTAACCGAATATCTTGAACGGCTCGAGGAGGCCAAAAAAAGGGACCATAGGAAACTAGGCAAGGAGTTAGACTTATTTACTTTTTCAGAAAAAGTAGGCTTAGGATTACCACTGTGGCTGCCTAAAGGAACTATCCTGCGAGAACGGTTGGAGAACTTTATGCGACGGGCCCAGGTAAAGGCAGGTTATGATCTCGTAGTGACCCCCCACATCGGTAGCAAGGAGCTTTATGTCACTTCCGGGCACTACGAAAAATATGGTGAAGACTCTTTCCAGCCTATACAAACTCCACACGAAGGCGAAGAGTTTTTGCTTAAACCGATGAACTGCCCTCACCACTGTGAGATCTATAAGTCCAGGCCACGCTCGTATAAAGACTTACCCGTTCGCTATGCCGAATTCGGCACCGTGTATCGCTATGAGCAAAGTGGAGAACTTCATGGGCTGACGCGTGTGAGGGGGTTTACACAGGATGATGCCCATATTTTTTGCCGCCCCGACCAGGTAAAAGAAGAATTCCGGAAAGTGATCGACCTGGTCTTATATGTATTCCGGGCGTTAGGGTTTGAGGACTACACGGCGCAAGTGTCTCTTCGTGACCCTGCTGACAAATCAAAATACATCGGGGATGACTCACTCTGGGAAAAGGCTGAACGAGAGATCCAAGAGGTGGCGGATGAGCAAGGCTTGGTGACGACCGCCGTGGAGGGAGAGGCAGCATTCTACGGGCCAAAGCTAGACTTTATGGTCAAAGATGTGCTTGGCAGAAGCTGGCAGCTAGGTACTATTCAGGTAGATTATACCCTGCCGGAGCGCTTTGAATTAGAATATACAGGCTCTGATAATCAAAAACATAGGCCTGTGATGATCCATAGGGCGCCTTTTGGGTCCCTGGAGCGTTTTGTGGCTATATTGATCGAGCACTGCGGGGGCAATTTTCCTCTTTGGCTGGCGCCGGACCAGGTGGCTGTATTACCTATTTCCGAGAAGTACCATGATTATGCCCAAAAGGTAATGACTTCTTTGAGAGAAGAAGACATCAGGGGCTTTATTGATGATCGAGATGAAAAGATCGGGCGGAAGATCCGCGACACCGAGGTGCAAAAAGTTCCCTACATGCTCATAGTAGGTGAAAAAGAGCAAGAAGAGTCGAAAGTGTCCGTACGTAAGCATGGACAAGGAGATCAGGGTAGTTTGCCTCTTGTAGAATTTATGGAGAACTTCAAGAATGAAACTAAAATATAGGAGGAGCAGACCCCCGGCAGTCGATAAAACATCCCATGTAAAATCCTAAAACTAGGGAGCTTATTTTTTAAGGATGACATATAATCATTCTGTTTTGAAAAATCAAAAATATATGCTGATATTTGCAACCCCGCTGGCGAAAGTCAGCGGGGCTGTTTTTTCAAAATTAAACTAAGGAGGTAACTATTAGTAAACAAAGATTTCAGAGGCGATTTCGCGGTAGGGTGGAGGAACCTTATAAAGTCAATGAAAAGATCACTGCTGACCCGGTCCGGGTAGTTGGGGATAACGTGGAAGTGGATGTATATCCCCGGGATAAGGCACTTAAGATGGCAAGAGAGCAGAATCTTGACCTAGTTGAGATTTCTCCCAAGGCAAGTCCCCCGGTATGCAAGATCATTGATTACTCTAAGTTTAAATACGATCAGAAGAAAAAACAGAAAGAAATAAAAGCGAAGGCTCAAAAAACAGTGATCAAAGAGATCAGGTTTGGGCCGAATACGGAAGAGCATGATTTTAACTTTAAGTTGAAACATGCCGTGAACTTTCTACAGGACGGTTCAAAGGTGAAAGCTTATGTTCATTTTGTAGGAAGAACAATTGTATTTAAAGAAAGAGGGGAAATTTTACTATTAAAATTTGCCCAAGCACTGGAAGAATATGGCAAGGTAGAACAGTTGCCAAAGCTGGAGGGTAAGCGGATGATCATGTTCCTTGCACCAAAGGTTCTGAAAAAGAAATAAAATACAGATCGATCAAATACGAATAAGATGCCAAAAGTAAAAACTAAGTCTGGGGCAAAAAAACGTTTCAAACTTACGGGTACGGGTAAGATCAAAAGAAAGCATGCTTTCAAGAGCCATATCCTGACCAAAAAAGAGACAAAACAAAAAAGAGCCCTGACGCACATGACATTGGTCCACAAATCGGACGAGTCCAATGTAAAAGCAATGCTTAACATCTAGTGATGAGTAGTTAGGTTATTAAACTATTGGTGGTAATCAATGGCTTGATAATTCAAATAGGTTTAATGTATCACCAGGTTAAAAGGCCTCAAAGTAATTGATCTTCAATTCGCCTTTAACCAAAAACTAAAAAGAAATGCCAAGATCAGTAAATCACGTAGCGTCAAAAGCGCGACGAAAGAAGATCCTCAAAGCCGCGAAAGGGTACTGGGGGAGAAGAAAAAACGTATGGACCGTAGCCAAGAACGCGGTTGAAAAAGGTTGGACTTACGCATACCGTGACCGCAAAGCGAAAAAAAGAGATTTCAGGAAGTTATGGATCCAAAGGATCAATGCCGGTGCCAGGCAGCATGGGATGTCCTATTCCAAGTTGATGGGGGGACTTAAAAAGTCGAACATCGACCTGAATAGGAAAGTACTTGCCGACCTCGCCGCTAACCACCCCGAGGCTTTCGAGGCCGTAGTCAATAAGGTAAAATAAGTTTTATATAACGATCTGTATAACCCCGGCCATTTTTGGCTGGGGTTTTTTATTACCCAGGATGTCCTCTCAAATTAGCTTTGATAGAGAAACGTTTAATTTTGGCCAATTAGGCTATGTTTTAAGATGTTTCGGGTAATGCGAACCTCACAATGCGCATTTTAAGTCGGATTTTGAGGTTCTAAGTCCAGTTTTTATTTTCCTTTGCACGCCCTGCCATAGGCATCCCTCGGGGAAAGAACACGAAACAAAAGGGCGCCAGCAACAAAGCCCATTTTCCGCCCAAAACGCGCTACCCGGCGTCTACAGGCTGCTTACCCGCAGGTCTCCAATGGGCCGCACTGTTCCTGGAGGCCTCCCCTCCATACGCCACTTTAATTTTCAATGATGCCCACCTATGCACTTTTTTGATGGCTACACCTGTAAAAGCCATAACGTCAGATCTCTCCTAACTTCAGCCGGTCCGAAAATTGATTGCTAAAAGTTTTATTAGCATTTAAAGAATTGAATACTTGCTGCCACTCGGCCAGTTTGGGATAATACTTTTTAATTGCCGGGAGATTATCATCTAGTATCGTATTTATTTTACCCCAATGGGGAATACCATTATGTTTAAACATGATCTGCTGGTACTCCCATAGTATTTCATCCAGCTTTGGAGTCCCGATGACAAAAGGAGTATCGATGTACGCCACTTTTTTCCCATATTCCGGGGATAAGTAGGCGGGAGATTCATCTACAAAGCGCAGGCCCATAGGAGACGTCTGGTAAAGCTCTTTTTGACGGTTTTCCTTGGCCTTTTCAAACATTTCTTCCAAAGCTTTGATAAAATCATTGTTACCGCCGGTCATATCAAAAGCATATTCGCTGTCGTATGCCCGGATCTTCACATATTCGGCGCCCTGGTAGAGTACTCTATACCCTTTGTTTTCATATCTTTTGTCCCGCAGGGATCGCAGGGAACTGTCTAATAGGCCCGGTAATTTCGAAGGTTTTTTCCGGGCTACCTTTCTTACCGCAAGGTAAGAGATGGGAAGCCTCCCCAAAATACTGCTGATCCAGTTCCGGGTGGCGTCTCCTATGGTCCTATGAGGTCGTGTGTTTAGTAACCGGTGCCTGACCACGATACACGTATGATCTTCATTGTCATTTTCATAAGGATTTACCTGTACCATTACCCCTCTTATGGGTGTGGTGCCGTCCACTTCATAAAACAGGCTCCTGTCTTCCAGCTTAGGCTTTACATCACTCCAATCGTAACATTTCTTCGTTTCTTCCAAATAGTACATCTTTTCCATTTCGAGCACCAAGGAGTAGATGATCCCGAAACAGCCAAGACTTAAAATGGCGCTATAAAAAAGTGTATCATCTTGTTTTAATGTGATCCCGGGCTCATTATGCTTTAACGGATCAGTGATCCCGGCTTTAGGTTCAATGCGGAGGCATTGGCCTTGATGGGTGACCAGTACCATGGACCTTACCATTCCAGGGAATGAGGGAAGATCCAACCCTGTGCCATGGGTACCCGTAGACAGTGCACCGGCTAGTGTTTGGTTGTCAATACCCCCCATATTTTTTACACAAAGGCCGCGCCGGTCCATCTTTTTATTGAACTTTTGGACCGTGATACCACTTTCAGCCTGGACAAGGTCCAGGTCCCTATAATTTAACTTTAGGCTTTCTTTGTCCAGCGGCAGCAAGGCATCTATTTTTTTTAGGTCTACGAGGTATGTCTCGGGCACAGCTACATCTGAGAAGGAATGTCCCGAGCCTACCGCCCTGATCCGCTTGGATTCTTTTTCGGCACGCTTCACTAGTTCCACAAGATCCCCTAAGTCTTTAGGGATGCAATAATAAGGCATTCGCCCCCCGAATTTTTTGATGGTGTTCATCCATTTTTTGTTCCTACGAATTTTCATGGTGATGTGAGAAAGGATGGTAATGTATAACTAAATTACAATAAAATTCATGTAATTGCCTATTTAATCCTCTTAACGCCTATCCACAAATAATAAAAGTTACAAAACGTTTTTTCAAGGAATAACTACAATAAAAGTGCTGAAATGAAAAGAGGGTCGCTTTCGGAAAAACGACCCTCCCGGTTTAGGTTAACTAGATTAATATAAAAAGCTTAATGCGATTTGGTCATTGTTGGTAAAAGGACGATCCAACTCGGTGTTTCCACAGGCCAGCATCCATGAACCGGGATCGGGCCCAGCAGGTGTACCGGGAATAAAATTCGCGCCTACGCCACCGTCTCCCTCGTTACTGGGACTTCCTCCACAGCTAAAGCTCCTGTCCATAAAGTCAGTATGGCGGAACCCGATACAATGTCCTATTTCATGGGCAATAGTCGTAGCCAATCCGTTAATATTACTTACATTGTCATAAAACTGGCGAGTAAGAAGTATTTCATTGAATGGATCCCCGTTAGCCGTAGGAAAGCCAGCGGAGCCTAATATCCCGAAAAAGAAATAAAAGAACGGTGAAGCGCTTATGACAATATCGGCACCGGCGGATGAGCCTACGCGCTGGAAAGTAAGGTTAAGATTTTCTGCATTGTAACGAGCCAAAGCAATATCGGTAGCATCCCGATACAACTGCGGCATATTAACAAATACAGAAACAGCCCGTGGAAGCCCTGTTACCAAGTTATCCGTATGATAATGCTCTTCTGTAGGGGCTAACTTTCCGGGGGACAAATGCATGATTTGGTCTTCCGTAAGCAGGATGTCGCCTTCTACAATGTAACCGGTTTCAATCTTCTTTACCTCGATATCAATTGTGTTGAAGCCGAGGGCATTTAGCTGGTCCAAAACTGCAGTGGGAACCTCACCTTGGCGGATGACACTCTCTTCCTGTTCTGACTGGCAGGAAAAGAGATAACATAGGGCTACCGCCCATAAAAATAATGATCTCATGTGTGTTGGGTTTAGGTTTAATGAGAAATTTCTCTATGTAAGATAGCCCAATAATCTTTAGAAAATCGGTTCAAAAAATAGCACAATATTACATTGTGCTTTATTTTGTTATAAAAAGAGATTTTATAAGTTTTTAACTAGTACAGGTGAGAAAAAGAAATGATTTTACAGCATTTTGAAAAAGAAGTTGTTCGTATTTCTCATTCCTTGTTTTTCAAAAGGATACCCGCTAAGAATTTGAGTTCTACTTCTGCCTGTTTGGCGGCAAAAGCCGCATCCTGGTAGCGTAATTCTGCATTGATAAGGTTGACCTGGGATTCTCGAAGCTCTACAGGATTGGATAGGCCTATCTCGTACCTTTCCTGTGCAATATCATTATTTTCCCGGGCTACTTGAAGATTTTCTGATTCGAGTTTCATGAGGTTTAAGTTATTTGAATAACTCAAAAAAGTTTGTTTTAGGTTCGTCTCAAATGTCAACGATTGCTGTTGATACGCTAACCTTGCAGATTCTGAGCTGATCTTGGCATTTTGAATACGACGGTTTAGGTTTAACCCGTTAAACAAAGTCACCCTGGCGGTGAGGCCATAATTTACTTGGTCGGAGGTGCCTTCGATCGCGAAATTTGCCGGGCTTTCGAAGCTTTGATGCGTATAATCAGCAAAAACCGCTACTGTGGGCAAGCGCTCCGACCGGGTGATCTCCTCTTCGTAACGGGCTACAATTTCAGCCTTTCTCGTTGCTAAAAGCTGTGGGTTTTCCACTTCCATCACTGTCAGTAATTCATCCAGCGATAAGTTTTGATCTATATCAAGGACATAGTCCACTTCAAAATTAATGGAGTCATTTCTCTGCGCCATTAATTCTAACAAACTGAATTTGGTGATGGCTAGCAGTTCGGCCTGTTGGATCATGGCAGACTTATCCGAGTTGTAGTCTACCTGGGCTTGGAGATATTCTAATTTGGATGCCTTCCCTAGTTCGTATTTGTCTTTTGCTATGGAAAGGCGCTCTTCCGATAGTTTAACATTACCTTCAAAAAGCCGGAGTCTTTCTTTTTCTAAAGCGGATTGATAAAAGGTGGAAGATAAGTTGAAAACCAATGTTTCTACCGAAACCCGCAATTGATCATCCGTCATTTTATCCATGGTATTGAGCTGGTCATAGGCCTTGAACATTCTAAGCCCGTCGAACAAGGTCCAGTTGAGACTGACCCCATAACTTCTCCTGGAATTACGAACCCCGTCATCCGATCGTTCCTCGCCATTATTCAATTGCTGCTCAAAGCTTGAAAGACCGAAATTTTGGTCAAAATTAGCTTCCACTACTGGGTAAAAGCCAGCATTACCAAGGGTTAGGTTGTTTTCGGCAATAGCTTTATCATTTTCAGCTACTTGTATATCAAAATTATTTTTTAAGGCTATTTCTAAAGCTTTTTCGAGCCCGAGTTTATCTTGTGCCAATACCATGGTGTTCATGTGGTACATGACAAGGACCATTGCAGCCCTGGGGAATAGTCTTCTCATACTCGTGCCAGTCGTTTTTGTTTCCCGGTGATGTACCCGTAAACCGCCGGGATCACGAATAAGGTCAAAATGGTGGCAAACAGCATGCCGCCGATCACTGCTATGCCCATGGATACCCTGCTTTCAGAGCCTGCACCTAAAGCCAGCGCTATTGGAAGAATACCAAGGATAGTAGAAAGGCTTGTCATAAGGATAGGACGGAAGCGCGCTTTGGCGGCTCCCACAATGGCTTCATGAATGCTCATGTCCTGCGCCTTACGCTGGTTGGCAAACTCTACAATAAGGATCCCGTTTTTGGTCACCAAACCGATCAGCATGATGATCCCGATCTGGCTAAAAATATTCACAGTCTCGCCAAAAGCATACAGTGATATCAAGGTTCCGGCCAATGCCATCGGCACGGTGAACATAATGATCAAAGGGTCACGAAAGCTCTCAAACTGGGCGGCAAGTACCAAATAGATCAGCACCAGCGCAAAGGCGAAGGCGAAATACAAGTTACCGGAGCTTTGCATAAATTCCAGCGAACTCCCTGCAAGCGCAGTACTGAAAGATCCGTCCAGCACCTCGGCCGCTACTTCGTCCATGGTTTCGATGCCTTCCCCGAGAGAGTAGCCCGGCGCCAAGCTGGCGGAGATGGTAGCGGAGGCAAATCGATTGTAGCGATACAATTGGGGAGGTGTGCTTTTTTCCGTTAAGGAGACTAAGTTATCCATTTGGATAAGACCGTCCTCATCACTTTCCACGTAGATTGACTTAAGGTCTAACGGGTCGTCACGGTCGCTGCGTTCTACCTGGCCGATGATTTGATACTGTTTGCCATCTTTTATAAAGTAACCAAAACGCTGCCCGCTTAATGAGAGTTGTAAGGTTTGGGCTATGTTTCTAACTGATACCCCCAAATCACGGGCTTTGTCCCGGTCGATGGCGATATTGATCTCTGGCTTATTGAACTTTAGATCCACATTCACAAAATCAAACACACCTGTTTTGTTCGCTTCGTCAATAAAAGTAGGGATCACTTCTTTTAGCTTATCCAGGTTTGGCGCCTGCAACACATATTGTACGGGAAGCCGGCCTCTCCGGTTGCCAATAGTTTGAGGTTGCGATACGAACGCCCGGGCACGCGTATTTTGAGCTACTACCGGCTTTATATCGTTTACAATCTGCGATTGACTTCTTTGGCGGTCTTGCGCATCGACCAAATTCACTACGGCAAAGCCAGAGTTTACACTGGAAGAGGCTCCGAATCCCGGGGAGGTGATGGTAAGAATACTTTTGTTTTCAGGAACCTCGTTTTTTACCAATTCCAAAATTTGGTCCATATAAAAATCCATGTAATCAAAGGTGGCGCCTTCGGGTCCCGTGGCATAGATCCTGAAGTTTCCACGGTCCTCCATGGGCGACATTTCCTGGTCAATGTTCTTATTGATGAAGTAAATGCCTACACCCGAAAGTATTATGATCAAAAAGGCCGTCCATTTGTATTGCATAAATTTATCCAATGCATTCCCATAGACTGTGTTCAGCCACTCAAAGAAGGGTTCTGTTTTCCTGTAGATCCATTGCTTCTTTTTCCTTTTTTTCAGCATGTTGGAGGAGAGCATGGGGGTCAATGTTAGCGCTACGAAGCTTGAAATGATCACTGCGCCGGCCACCACTACTCCGAACTCCCGGAATAATCGCCCCGTTAATCCCTGTAAGAAAACGATCGGGAAGAATACCGAGGTGAGGGCTACCGTGGTACTGATCACGGCGAAAAAGATCTCTTTCACACCTTTCTTGCCTGCTTCATGGGGTTCCTCTCCACTCTCTATCTTGGAATAAATGTTTTCCAATACTACGATGGCGTCATCCACCACTAAGCCTATGGCTAATACTATGCCCAAAAGTGTGAGTACATTGATAGAGAAGTCAAACATGTACATAAGGAAGAATGAACCGATCAGGCTGATAGGTACGGTAATGATTGGGATGAAGGTGGTCCTCCAATCCCTTAAAAAGCTAAAAATGATCAAGGCTACCAGGCCGAAAGCAATGTAGATCGTCTGCTCTACTTCTTCGATAGATTCGGTAATGTATTGTGTATTATCAAAAGAGATCTCTAATTCGATATCGGAGGCCAGGTTCTTTTCTATTCCTTCCAGCCTTTTGTAAAACTCTTTCGCAATATCTAAGTTGTTCGATCCGGGCTGTGGGGTCACCACGGTGATCACCATGGGTACGCCATTGTTTTTTAGAACGGTACGTTCATTTTCAGGGAAAAATTCGGCCCGGCCGATATCCCTAAACCGCGTTACGCCATTTTGATCTTCCTTAATGATCAAGTTGTTGAATTCTTCCGGTGTGTTCAGGCGCCCCAAAGTCCTTACGGATAATTCGGTGCTGCTCCCTTCGATCCTGCCCGAAGGTAATTCTAGGTTTTGAGCGTTTACGGCGTCAAAAACATCTAACGGTGTCACCCGGTAGGCAGCGAGTTTTACAGGGTCCATCCACAGGCGGATAGAATAGCGCTTATCCCCCCAGATACGTACTTCGCTCACCCCTGGGATCGTTTGAAAGTTTTCTTTGAAAATGTTATTGGCCACCTCGGAGATCTCCAGCAGGTTACGTTGCTGGCTAAAGATCCTGACCCCAATAATAGGAGAGGAGTCTGCGTCGGACTTGGATACTACCGGGGGCTCGGCGTCCGGGGGTAAGTTGCGTACCGCGCGTGAAACTTTATCGCGGACATCATTGGCGGCCGCCTCTAGGTCACTGTCGAGCCCAAATTCAACCCGGATGGTGCTTCGCCCGTCGCGAGAGGTAGAACTCAGCGATTCTATGCCTTGGATCCCGTTAATAGATTCCTCCAAGGGTTCGGTGATCTGCGTTTCAATGATCTCTGCATTGGCACCTGCATAGGTCGTAGATACGGTAATGATCGGCGGGTCTACGCTCGGGTATTCTCGTACACCGAGAAAATTAAAGCCCACTATTCCCATGATAATGATCAATAGCGACATCACTATGGCCAATACCGGCCGGTCGATACTAATATTTGATAAGCTGCTCATCTGGCCCTATTCTAAGTTTAGGTCTACCTCCATTCCCGGTTGCACTTGTAAAATACCTGTGGTGATCACAGTATCGCCTCGCTCGATGCCAGAGGTCACCTGGATAGAATTTGCAGTCCTGATGCCTGTTTGGATCGGCCGGTTTTGTATCAAACCTTTTTCCAATACGAATACCTTTTTTCCATTGAGTTCAGGGATTACCGCCTCTGTCGGGATCATAATTGCCTCTTCGTAAGTATCCAGCGTCAGCCTGATCTCTGCAAACTGGCCGGGCAGCAATTTATTGCCAGGGTTATTGCTTTTCGCCCTGATCCTTAGGCTGCGGGTTTGCGGATCAATCTGCGGTTCGATAGCGTAGATCAGGCCTTCGAACTCTTCTTCGGAAGCATCTACTTCAAAAGTGATCCGATCCGCAATGTTGACCTCGTTGGAGTACTTGCCCGGTACAGAAAAATCAAGCTTTATGGGGTTGATGTTGTACACGGTGGCTATGTCATCGGCGGTTTCCAAGTAGCTGCCCTCGCTCACAGACCGCAGTCCAATGATGCCGTCAAACGGCGCACGGACCTGGTGTTTTTGAAGCTGGACCTTTAATAGTTTTATATCCGCAAGGGTAGTGTTTAAGGTAGTCAGTGCCGTTTCGTATTCTTCTTGGCTGATGGCTTCTTTGGCAAGGAGTTGCTTTTGGCGGTATTCACTATCCTGGTTCAGTTTTTTAGTGAACTCAAGCTTTTCTATCTCCGCGGCCACTTCCTCATCATCCAGTTGCAATAAAAGCTGGCCTTTTTTTACCTTTTGGCCCTCCCTGAAGTATATTTTCTTTACCACACCCGAGACTTCGCTTTTTAATTCCACCGACTCGTTAGGCAGTAAAGAACCCGTTAGCTTGAGGTTATTGTCCAGTGTGTTCCTTTCAGCGACTATACCATTTACCGGTATCGCCGGTTTCTCACTGGCCTGTGTTATCACTGCACCCCCGGCCTTACTACCAAAAATATCCGGGAAAAAAATAAATATTACGGCGATTGCTGCTATTACCAGCACCAATAACAGCCTTATGGTCTTGTTCATACTTTAGTATACGACAAAGTTAAACGCAGAAGCCACCTATTGTTCGACCGCTCATCACAATTCACGGCTTATCTGTTAAACGGAGGATGGTGATATGATATGCTTCACGCGGCAATTAGTGCTAATGAGTAACTATTGACTCTAGTTAAAAATGCTGATAGAGTATGTTTAAAGTGAGATTTTGTGGTATAAAGTCCAGTGGTAAAAAAATTAATCTAGGTTTAACTTAGCACCAGGTTACCAATAGTTGCTGATCCGAATATAAAGACTGTCACAAAGCTTACATTTTAAGCATTTTTTAGAATCGATACTCATTTTTCCATGAAACACATCTTATTTATTTTTTTCCTCATGACCAGCTACATGAGCTTGGCCCAACTTACTGTCGATGTTACGGCTGAAGGTGAATTCCCCACCAATATACGTCCCATACGGGTGATATTCGATTTCAATCAGAATGTACAAGGTTTTACTATTGATGACATTACAGTGTCTAACGCTATATTAGATGACTTCCGTATTGATATTTCCGACCGGCAGTATTCCGTGGCGGTGAACCCGACAAATCCCATCGGCTTAGATACGATCCGGGTCTCTGTGGGTGCTAATGTGGCTACTGTTCTTGGGGGCACAGAAGGTAATGAGCCTTCTAATGTATTAGAGTTCCTATTCGATGCGAAGTCTCCTGCTATACTGGCAGTGAATGCTCCTGACACCATCTTTAGCATGGAACCTTACACTGTACAGGTGGTTTTTGATGAACCTGTGGAGCCGTTTAACCTTGACGCTTTTCGCACTGAAAACGGTACCATTGAGAATTTTATCTTTAACGGACCCCTGGAAGATACGATTACTTTTGACGTAAGGCCGTCTGTAACGGGTGGGGTGATCAATGTGCTCCCTGTTTTTGTGGACCTTAGTGATAGCCTAGGGAATATTGGGGGACCTACGCTATCTGTCGTTTCTACGGTCATTGATCTTCAATCTCCACTATTCGACCTGGGAATACTGACGAACGAGAGATCAAATAGTACGCCTATCAAAGGACAGTTAATTTTTTCAGAGCCAGTAGAGGTGCCTGACCTGGGGGATATAGCCGCAACGAATGCTACCCTTAGTAATTTACGACAAGTCACGTACGGTAGAATAGCCGATGCAGCGGAACCAGGTTCAGGTTCAGATGTTTTACTAGATCAAGATGGGAACATTTGGGTGGCAGATGCCAATTTTCACCAGGTGCGGAAGTACGATCGGGACGGCGAGCTCTTGACCTCCATAGGTAAGAAGGGAGTAATTGGTTCCGCGAATGACGAGTTTTACGGTCCTATTGGCATGGATATGGACCTTAATGGTAATATCTATGTTGCTGACGCCTTGAACGGCCGTGTGCAGGTTTTTAACAATAATGGTGACTTTGTGAAATCTATACCCATTAATGATCTGTCGGTGCCAATCCTCATTGACGTGGCCATTGAGCCGCATGAAGAGCGGATCTTCGTGTGTTCTCAACGTAAGATCTACATTTTGGACTTTGAGGGTAATGAGGTAGCCAGGATTGAAAGAGATTTTGGAGACCCGTTGGATGAAGATGTAACCAGGCCAAGCAGTGTTACCGTAGATACCGTCAATAATCGATTGTTCGTCCTAAGCCTTGATACGCAAGAACTTTTGTACCTGTACGACCTTGAGGGTGTCTTGCTAAACAAATCTACGAGGGGCTTATCGGGCTTTATAACAAATGTTAGCCTTTTTGATAAGATGCATTACAATCATCATGACCAACGCCTTTATTGCAGCTTCTCAGCAAGTGCAACAGTGGCCGTTACTTCTGCGGGTGTTTCTGCCGGGCTTGATTTCTTTGAAGACTTTTATGGAATGAGAGGAAGGCAAGGGAATGATGAAGGTGTTTTTTCGGGCCCAACCGCGGTGGCTTTTGATCAAACCAATAAAATGTTTGTCATGAATAGTGAGAATGGTGACATCAGCGTGGTCAACATCGGGAACGAGAGATTTGAGAATTTGGAAGTTAATTCTCGCCCGGGTTTCGGCATTACCTATGAATTCGATATCGTTCCCGGGGGGAATGGAACGGTTAGCGTTTCCGCGGCTGCCGGGGCTTTCAGGGACCTGCTGGGCAACGCAACTGCCGGAATACAAAGTGTTTCGATCCAATATGACGTTGTCCCACCTACCATTTCGCTGGCTTCGAGTACACCCAACGCCACGGGTGATACCATTTCTGTCACCCTTGATTTTTCAGAACCCGTGACGATCAAAGACGTAACAAGCCTGGTAGTAACCAATGGTAGTGTAGTGGAAGAGAAACTAGTCCCATTTAATTTTGAGGATCTTTCGGTTTACCAAGTGTTAGGCACATTTGGCCAAGCAGGGGAGGAGGCTTTCCAGTTTGACAGCCCTGCGGACATCATTAGCGACTCTAAAGGCAATATATACATCAGTGATTTTGACAATGGCCGGGTTTCAATCTTTGACAGGGCTGGAAACTACCTTGCTGCCTTAGTCAAAGGCACCGGGCAGGATGAATTCGGGCCTGCTTTTATGACAATCGACGACAATGATCAATTGTATGTAACTGACGCAGACGAGGGCGGTGTAGCCGTTTTTAACCCGGATTTTTCATTGGCAAGAACGTTTGCCGAAGATATCCTTGAGCCGGCGGGTATCGATAGGGATAGCGATGGCAATCTTTACATTGCCGGGGATCGTAACCCTTTTGTGCGCATTTATGATGCTCAAGGTGATTTTGTAAGGAACTTAGGATACGGTGATACGGACCTGGGAAGGGACACTGTGTCTTTTATCAACGTTAAGATCTCGCCGTCCGGACAAGTACACTTGCTGGAAGAAACTAACCCTGTAATCTATGTATTTGAAAAGGAGGGTAGCTTCTCAAGGCTGATAGATCTTAAGGAGATCCTTCCCGGTGTGTTTCCCGATGGCCCGGATGACGGGGTACAAATCTTCGATATTGAATTTGGGAAAAACGGTGAGCTATTTCTCACCATCACTGGCAGCCGGGATGTGTTGGCATTAAACAGTTCTGGTGAGCTGATTGACCGATTGGAAAATGTAATCGAGGCTACGGATGTTAGTGCGCTTACCAGTGTCGTCGGTCTGCACTTGGATCGATCCGGTGTGCTCTATGTGGTGGATTTAGATAACAGCCGTGTGGTGAGCTATGCTAACTTAGTAGAGTCGGTTTCCTTTAGCGTGGTGCCGTCCACCAACGATGTGGTTAACTTGTCCATAGCTTCCGGGGAGGTGGTAGATGGGTTTGGGAATGTCAATACCTCTTTCACGGCCGAATTAAGAAGCTCCGTGGTTACCAGCCTAGAGGAGATTCAGCTGGCTCAAAACCGCGCACGTCTTTATCCTAATCCTGCGCATGATCGATTATTTATCGCGCTCCCAGGGGATGACGCTCCGCAAGGTAATTACTCCTTAACCATAACGGGTGCTGCTGGAAAGATCAGTGAACGGTATGAGATCGGTACGCAACTCCCTAGCCTGGATGTTTCTCATCTGCCAGCGGGAGTTTATATGATCAATGTAAATATGACGAATTCCACGGAAACACTGCGGTTTTTGAAACTGGATTGATCTTTGGATCATATTTTTCCGATCATTACTCATGGGTTACCCATGAGTAATTACCTTTCCTCGTCTCCCAGGTAGACCGGTCCTGAATAGGCAAATGGGATGGTTTTCCCAGACCGTCGTCCTGTAGCACTTACTTCTATATCCGCTTGCCAGTGGTCTTTGGATGACCGTTTTAAATGTATCTTACCGCCGGTCACGCGGTTATGGCCCCCATCAATGCACCTGCACGACCTGTAAATGAATGCGCTTTCTTTTTTAAAAGAAGTGATATTCACTTCGCCCCTTGGTTTTTCAACGGCAAAAGTCAGTATTACCGAATAACCCGCATCCACCCTCGCGTCTCCTCCCACATGACGGGTGATCTCAAAAAGTAGTCCCCGCCCAGCGGTTTGACGTACCTCGAAGTTGTCTGACCCGGGGTCAAAGGAGAGTGTTTTGTTTTTCATGAATTGGGCGTGAATGCCTTTTCCTTGGGCTAATGCTACACAATTTATCATCAGCAAAGCCCAGGAAAAGGCACACCACGATGCCCAGCAGGCCGTAGGCCTAGCCTTCATGGACCGTGATACGTTGTATCTTATCGCCCTGGCGTATTTGGTCAATTACCTCTAACCCTTCCGTCACTTTACCAAAACACGTGTGGTTTCGATCCAAGTGCTGCGTGTTTTGCCTGCCATGACATATGAAAAACTGGCTACCCCCGGTATTTCTGCCTGCATGTGCCATGGACAATACTCCTCGATCATGGTATTGGTTGTCCCCGTCCAATTCACAATCTATCGTGTAACCCGGCCCCCCGGCTCCCGTACCTTGGGGGCATCCTCCTTGTATTACAAAATCAGGGATCACACGATGGAAAGTGAGCCCATCATAAAACCCGCTAGTGGATAATTTTATAAAGTTGTCTACCGTATTGGGAGCGTCCTTTTCGTAAAATTCTACCTTCATGGACCCTTTGTCGGTCACGATCTCTGCCGTTTTCATAGTTGCTTGTCTTTTTTGCAAACCTATCAAAACTCTTTGTATAAATGGATAACCCTATTGCTTTTAAAAGATAACGATACCTTGAAAATCAAAAGATCCCGGGTAACAAAAACGCTTGGCCTATTCGTTCAGGGGTAGGGAAGAGGGGCAGAAGCTTCATCGCACCCCTAATCCCTTGGGTCCCTGGAAGGGCAACCCGCACGCTGAGGATTCTCCTCATTTTAAGCCTAGACTACAATGATTTTAAATCCAACTGGGGTTATCCATTTCTAATCTTATGCTAATGGAAATAGTTTCCCTTTTCCCGGTCAATTACCTTGGAATACAACTTCCATATTTTTATCGTTCCTTAATTTTGGGCCATGCTCAGTAATACGACAAAAATGAAGCTGATCAACTGGTGGCCTCCTATGCTGGGGACAGGGATCAGTTTGAAAAAGGTATCCCGGGACCTTAGCCGTTTTGAAGTGGAAATGAAGCTGCGATGGTACAACCGCAACCTGGTAGGGATACATTACGGGGGTTCGCTGTACTCTATGTGTGACCCGTGGTATATGTTCATTTTGATCGCTAATTTGGGTAAGGAATATATGGTCATGGATAAAGCGGCCAATATCCGCTACCTTAAGCCCGGTAAAGGTACGCTCAAGTGCATTTTTGAAGTAGATAAAGCACAGGTCCAGGCGATTAAAGACGAGATTGATGTCATCGGCAAAAAGGATTATACTTTTTTGTGCCAGGTAAAGAACGAACAAGGCGAAGTAGTGACCGAGGTGGAGAAGATCGTGTATGTCAGGAAAAAAGATTTTAACTGGGATTCTTTAGATTCAAAAGTCTAAGGTGAGCTGTAATCCCGGGGGATGATCTTCCTGGTCAAGTTCGTGGTTAAGGTTGGATAAGGCCAGTCCCAGCAGGCGTATCTTGAACTCACGCGTATCGAAGGTAGTGAGCAATTCCTCGTAGAGTTCCTTTATTTGGACCTCCTTTTCTATCCATACTGCCAGGGTTTTGCTACGGGTGATCTGCTGAAAATCAAAGAATTTTACCTTAAGGGTCAGTGTCTTTCCTTTTGTTCCTGACCTCTCCATCCTGGAGAGTAATATATCCGTAATATGGTTTAGTTCTTTTCTTACTTCTTCTAAAGTGACTAAGTCTTTTTCAAATGTATTTTCAGCCCCCAGTGATTTCCTTATACGGTGAGGGTCCACGGGGCGATCGTCTTGTGCCCTTGCAATGCGGTAATAATATAAGCCAGGCCGTCCAAACCGGCTGACCAGGTCCGCTTCAGACCACTGTTTGAGGTCGATGCCATGGTAAATGCCCATCTTATGCATTTTTTCAGCGGTCACCTTCCCAATACCGAAAAATCGTTCGATGGGCAGTTTTTCTACAAAAGGCACGGCCTCTCCCGGGGGGATCAGGAAGAAGCCATCAGGTTTATTGATATCCGAAGCCACCTTGGCCAAGAATTTGTTGATCGATACACCGGCCGAAGCGGTGAGCAGGATCTCTTTTTTGATACGGGATTTTATTTCCTGCGCGATCAAGGTAGCGGAAGGTATTCCTTTTTTGTTGGAAGTAACATCTAAATACGCTTCGTCAAGCGAGAGAGGTTCCACTAAATCGGTATATTCATAAAAGATATCCCGTACTTGGAGGGATACCTCTTTATAGGCATCGAAACGCGGAGTTACAAAAATCAAGTTTGGACACTTCCGGGCCGCAATTTTCGAAGGCATAGCCGACCTTACTCCATATTTACGTGCTTCATAACTCGCTGCTGCTACCACGCCGCGATCGGAACTTCCTCCTACCGCAACAGGCAACCCACGAAGCTCGGGCCTGTCGCGCTGTTCAACAGAAGCATAAAAGGCGTCCATGTCGATATGTATTATCTTTCTCAATGGTAACCAGGCTAACCCAATGTTAAGTTAAGTGTAAATTGACGTACCGGGTATAGGAGGGACCAAATTTACAGCATTCAGACGCACTTGACCGGCCGGCTAAATGTGGGGTTGCCGACTGCCTTTTGAACTCCTTGTTTAATACAACTTCAAATGTATGGTGATTGTTTTGTTGGCTATGACACGTTAGAAAGACCCCTGTACTACTCATAGCGTACTTTTTTCAATAAGGTCAAAAATACAGCCTTTAACGTAGATCATTCCACAATCAAAAAAGGAGGATAGTTTTGAAACCAACTCCTGTCACCTTCTATGGAGAAGTATCCGGGAAAACACCGATCAAAAAGGATTTCAAAGAGGTGCCTGTTTCGTGAAAGGTAGACTTGCTGCTGGGCGCAAATGCTGCCGCCATGGAGCAGATTTTGTGAACACTGCCTTAAGAGAGCCCGGTCATCATGCTCAACAACTTGGTAGGGTTGGGACAGTAGGTACGGATCAATGGGAACCTCATTTCTTACATGAAGGTGCGAAATTCTACCTTCACCAGTTTACCCGATGCCGTGTAGCATAAAATACCTACGAAATAAATTTCTTGAGGCTACTCGTAGTAAAGAGTAGCCTTTCTTTTTTGCTTTTCCAGGTCTATATTCCATCCCCTGGGAAGGCTTTGAATGCCAACACCTGCCCTTTGAACGCTGTTTGGCACCGCCAGCGGCTCACGCGATCAATCTTTTTTACTCTAACCCGCCTTACAATAGTTCCTGCTATGGGCCTCACGGGAGCTTAAGTGGAATGACCTATCGTCTATCGGCGCCTTTGCTTAGATATTTTTACCATAATTATCCGATTGTCAGTCACTTACCTGTTCAATTACATTTGTAATGTCTCGAACTGCGGGGTGTTTTTAAAGATTTGGCTTACACAAAAAGAGCCAACGAACTAGGCACTGTTGGGAGGAAAAGGGGGCGTTGGACCTGCGAGTAATAAGAGCTTGTGTTTGGCTAGAAAGCCATTAATAAACCATTCGATCCTATTGACCTTTTAAATCCTGCCATTGATCGAAAGTTTGGGAGCAAAAATCAAATGTGTATTAGTTTCACTTAAATCAGGGCAAATGTTGATCGTGCAGAAGGAAATTGAAAATATCGTGGCCAGCCTCTCCCCGACAAAAACCAACCTCCTAATGGTTGCAGAGCAAAGTAATATTGACATTCTCGAATTGATCCGCCAGTCGAATGACAAAGGGATAAAAATAGCGGGTGGAATATTCCCGGGCATTCTTTACGGCCGTGAGCACCTGGAAGAAGGTATCGTTTTAAAAGAATTGCCCGGTGACAGCCAGGTAGTGACCTGTACCTCGCTAAGAGAACAAGATATAAAGCGACAACTTCCCAACATCAGCCCCAAAAATAAATCAGCGATCGTACTAGTGGATGGTCTTACCAGTAATATACCTCTTTTCCTGGAAAGCCTCTATACAAAATACTGGAACAGGTTAAACTATGTAGGTGGGGGCTGTGGCTCTCTTTCACTACAAAGTGAGCCCTGTTTATTTTCAAATGAAGGGTTTTTTAAGGATGCCGGCATGGTCATTTTCGTGGATGAACCTTCCCAAACAGGGGTAAAACACGGCTGGAAAAAGATTGCGGGACCGTATATTGTCAACAACACTCGCGCCAATGTGGTCAGCGAGATCAATTGGAAGCCGGCGTTTGAGGTGTACAAAAATGCCGTAGATCCTTACAGCGATAGCCCCTTGGGTAAAGATAACTTTTTTGAGATCGCGAAAGGTTTCCCCTTTGGCATTTACCGTGAAGGGTACGAAGATGTGGTGAGGGATCCCATTATGACCGACGACTGCTCAAGCTTGACGTGCGTAGGAGAGGTGAGCACTAACAGCTCTGTAAACATTTTATCGGGTGAGCCTGCCTCCTTGATCCAATGTGCCAAAGAGGCGGCATCCATAGCGGTACAAGGCATAGAGCCTAGTTCTGTTTTGGTTTTTGATTGCATCTCAAGGGTACTTTTCTTAAAAGAAGATTTTTTTAAGGAATTGGGAGCAATCGATGGAACAATACAATCAAAGAACAAGACGCTCACATTAGAAGGTGTTTTGTCGCTGGGCGAAATATCCTCTTATGGAGACGGAATTTTAGAGTTTTTTAATAAAACCGTGGTGGTTTCCACCTTTCATTAACCATAACCTTAGATGGAAGACAGTTTTTCACAAGTCGCATTACTTTATGAGCTGAGCTTGACCAACCTGAAGCACAAGCACCCGGAAGAAAACGCCAAACAGTTCATAAAAAAATTTCTTTCGAGAAAGGCGCTCAACTATGGGGCGGTGTGGCTCTTTGGAGAGCGTGAAGGCGACTTGATCCCTTGTACCAATCTTTACAGTATCCCCATGTTAAGGGAAAAGCTGGTTTTGAGTTGTCAAAAGATACAAGATCTTTTTGGAAACGGGGAAGTTGGACTTACGCATGAGTCCATCTTTTTTGGTGATGAGCTGCAGGGGTACTTTGCCTATTTTAAGCTGAATGATCTAGGTATGCTCGAGTTGTATTCGGCCAATCATCCTGAAAAGCTCAATAAGGAGGCAATATATCCCTTCATGAACGTCGTGCGCCAGCTGGCCATGAGTCTTGAGAGCGGTTTTGCTTTCGAAAGGCTTCAAAAAGAGATCGAACAACGCCAAATTGCCGAGCAATACCATCTCAATAGCGAGGAAAAGTACAGGAAGATCATTGATAATATAGACCTGGGGCTTGTAGAGGTGGATAACGATGAGAAGATCCTATATGCTAATGAGTCTTTCCTAAGGCTGATGGGGTATGACATGGATGAATTGCTCGGTAAGAGGGCCTCCCAGATGTTCGTAAACACGGAAAATAAAGAGGCCATGGAACGTTTGTATTCAGAGAATCATAAACGCAAGCAAGGCCTGTCGAGTCATTATGAATTACCCATCACGGGTAAGGGAGGAGATACGAAATGGGCCATTGTCAGTGGCGCTCCTATCAAGGACGGTAAGGGAGAAGTGGTCGGGTCCGTAGGTATCCATTTGGACATTACCGAAAAAAAGGAACGCGAGATCTCGGAAAGACAGCTGCTGGCCAAACTGGCGGAGCAGAACTCCCAGCTCAATGAAAAACAGCGCTACTTACAGGGGATCAATGATTTTGCGGCTAAGCTGATGGGAACCGACGGCATAGAAAACATAGTGAAAGAGATCATTCACAATATCGATGAGCAATTTGAATTTCCGCAATGCTCGGTGTACCTGTTTGACCAAGATCGTAGTCGCCTGGTCCAATTTTCAGGGGAAGCCGGTGAAAAAGTAATGATCCGGGGCAAAGAACTGCACTCTGTGCCTTTGGGCATGGAAGTGATGGGGTTAACCGCGTGGAATGGCACCACTAGCGTTAGTAGTGATGTTTTGGAATACGAAGGATACGCCTTTAATGAAAAAGAAGGCTGCCGGATGGCCGTGCCCATTGTAAGCGACGGGGAAGTATTAGGGATACTAAGCTCCGAACATACCCAGCAGGGATACTACACCAAGGAGCACCTGGATACCTTTAAAACATTAGCCAACCTATCCGCCACTAAGATCAAAAATGCGATCATCCAGGAAAAGCGAAAGGAGACAGAAAGAGCTCTTTTTGAAAGTGAAAGCAAGCTTAGGCTGATCATTGAGTCTGCCCTCGATGCCGTCATTACTATCGATCTCTCCGGTAATATTACCGAGTGGAATCCGCAGGCTGAAATACTATTTGGCTATACAAAGGAAGAGGCTTTAGGTAATAATATGGCCTCTTTGATCATCCCGGAAAAATATCGCAAGGGGCACGCGGCAGGTATGGAACGCTTCCGGCAAACTGGGGAGACACGGGTCTCAAATAAGAGGATAGAGATCTCCGGGCTGCACAAAGAAGGAAAAGAATTCCCGATAGAGATCAGTATAAAACCGGTTTCCATCGAAGGGAAAACATTTTTTTCTGCTTTTGCCAGGGACATTACCCAACGCAAAAAAGCGGAGCATGACATGAAAATGGCCCTGGATAAACAAAAGGACCTCAACAAAATGAAATCGCAGTTTGTAGCGATGACCTCCCATGAATTCCGGACACCGCTTACTACTATACAGACCAACATTGAGTTGATGTCCCACCGCTTGGAAAACGAGGAGCTCAAGGCCAGAGATAAGATTGGTAAAAGCTTTGGGCGTATCAGCTCGGAGCTTCAACGCCTCACTATTCTGATGAACGAGATCTTACTGATGGGTAAGATCGAGTCCGGGAATATTCCGTTTAAGCCCACTCCCTTGAGTATTAAAAAACTCGTATACGATGTGATCGACCAATCCTTTTCGAACCAGCCGGACGGGCGCTCTATAGCGCTGAACATACAGGGGGACGAAAAAGATGTGCATATCGATCCTAACATCTATACCCATGTGATCACCAACCTGGTCTCCAACGCTTTCAAATATTCTATGGGCGCTCCTAACCCGGCCCTGCATGTGATCTTTGAACGGGAGCATTTTGAGATCCATGTGCAGGATCATGGCATAGGTATCCCCGAAGAAGATATTCCCAAGTTATTTAATTCGTTTTACCGCGCTGAAAATGTAGGTAACATACAAGGTACGGGACTAGGCTTGTCCATTGTAAAAGAGTTCGTTCAACTGCACCGGGGACGGATCGGGATCAAAAGCGCAAAAAACGAAGGCACCACGTTCACCATTCACCAGCCCTATATTTCATTTAAAGGTTAAGGCTATGAAACAGATACTGATCATCGAAGACGAAATGAACATTAGGGAAAGTGTAGCAGAACTTTTGGAGCTCAAAGGCTACGGGGTACTAGAGGCCGAAAATGGAGATAGCGGCTTGCGATATGCCTTGGAAAATAAACCGGACCTTATCTTATGTGACATTATGATGCCGGGTATGAATGGTCATGATGTGCTAACAGCGATCCGAAATAATAAGGGATATGCCAATGTCCCGTTTATCTTCCTTACAGCACTATCGCAAAAAGACGATATACGCAAAGGAATGAACCTAGGAGCCGATGACTACTTAGTGAAGCCGTTTAAAGCGAAGGACCTTTACAAGGCCATTGAGACCCGGCTGAGTATACAAGAGGAACGCGAAAAAGAGAACAGCGCCGTTGTAGACCTCTTCCAGCAAAAGGTGATCAATAAAAATATAATGGAACCGATACAAGGTTTGAGGGCCTTTTCCGCAAACCTGATCAAGCATTTTAATGATTACACCCAGGAAGAGATCATCGAATTTGTACACAGGCTCAATGTTTCCTTGGATAAGATAGAACGAACTACCCGTAACGTGGCGGCTACCCAGGCCATAGAACTATCTACCCATGATAAGCGCATCCTGGACAAGCTAACAAAAGGCTCCACTTCCCATATTGAAAGCATTATAAGATCGGTACTCAAGGATACGGCCACGAATTGTGATCGCGTAGAGGATATCTTTCTAAGAGAAATCCCGGAATTCAGCATTAACATACCGGGGACAACCTTCAAAATGATCATTTCGGAGCTTTTTTTCAATGCGTTTAAATTTTCAACAAAAGGCACCTTGGTTTCCGTAGAAGGGGAGGACCTTGGGGATGCTCTCAAGCTAACCATATCAGATGCGGGTGATGGTATGGCCCCAGGATTAATGGAAGAATTCAATTGTGATCAATCGATCAAAAATCCAACCGACGGGAAATACGGACTTTATGTCGTGAAGTCTTTATTACATAGTACTGGCAATTCCATGGTAATTACTTCAAACAAAAATAAAGGTACCAGCGTTATCTTGCTATTGAAATAAAAAATTACCAACTTCATAAATAGTGAGGTATCTAATTAGCTGGTTTATACAAAAGAGTAATATTTTCTTATGGATTCGTACAAGGTATTAGTGGTAGAAGATGACGCCAAGATAGCGGAATCGTTATGTGAGATATTGGAGATCCTTAATCATGAGGTAGTAGGAGTGGCAGAATCCTATGATCATGTGAAAAGGATCATGGAACAAAGTGATGTGGAAATAGCACTATTGGATATCCAGCTTAAAGGGGATAAGAATGGTATAGATGTCGCGGAGCTTCTGAAAACGGATTACCGTGTCCCTTTTGTGTTTACTACTGCCTTGGCCGATGCAGACACGATCAAAAGTGCGACATCCCACAGTCCGTATGGGTACATCGTAAAGCCTTATGGCATCAAAGACATCAATGCCGGGTTAGAGATCGCTGTGAACAACCATCGCAATGTTACTTCACTTAAAAATGACGAGGGTAATTTCTTTAATTCCGATAGCCTTTTTGTTAAAGTAAATTCACGGTTGGTGCGTATTGTCCCCAAAGATATTTTGTTTGTAGAAGCGAAAGGAGACTATGTGCTATTTAAAACTAAGGACAAGGGATACATCGTTCATTCTACGATAAAGAATATTGAATCCAGGCTTGATCCTTCAACGTTTGTGAAAGTTCACCGGTCGTACATCGTTAACATTGATAAGATCGTCGATATAGAAGAAAATAACTTATTGATCGGCGACCTGGTCATACCTATAAGCCGCGGGCAAAAAAACAACCTGCTGGGCCGTTTAAATATGATTTAACGACTGTATTTTTTCCTGTAACGTTCGTAGAAAACCGGCTTTTCACCCAATTGGTACCTTATCGTTAAGCCAATTCCTGAAAAGCTGAAACCATTGTTGCTTACCGCCGATATAGAGCTGTACTGTCCGTGTAATCGTATAAGCCACCGGTTGAGCTCTTTTCTCACCTCGAAGCTGGTTCGCCAGGCAGGCTGGCCTTGACCATCACTGAGTTGATAACCAATGGCTGCGTCGGCACTTATCCCTAGCTTGAACTTTTTCGTCTCGTCTTTCTTGAAACCTGCAAACCACTCAAAATTGTGAAAAATACTCGGGCTATAATATTGTTCTGCCTTGGTTTCTGAAAAGCTCATCGTAGAGTAATTGATACCTGTCTTCAACAAGGGCTTATCCAACAAATTCCGGTACACCGATGTAAAAAGGAGGGACCTGCTGTTGCCATCACTGAAATTGCTGTAGTAGTACTCTGAATACCATCCTATCTTAGGTAGCTTCCAAAAGGCGATATTCTTGATTATGAAATGATCCATCATAATGTTCCTTTCCAGCAAGGCCTTATTGAAGTTTTGTAGCTCCCTCATGTGGGAGAAGACGAGCTGTTGATTTTTATTCACCCGGTAAGACAATTGAAAGTCATAGTTAACATAATTAAAATCTATGTTGGGAGAATTGGAACTGGCTACGTCAACCACCGCTTTAACGCCAATTTTTTGATTAAGCACATAGGATCCCCCCAGTTTAAACGAACGGGTTTCGGCTTCTCCCTCGCCGAGGGCGTCTCCAAATATTTCATGTGTCGCACCCATCCATACTTTCAGTAGCGCGTTGATACCCAGGGAGCCTTCAGCCGTGAGGCGCCTTCTCCAGCTTCCGTCACTGGTTTCGGATAGATAACCTTCCAAGCTGGCCGCCGGGGCATGACTATTATTGAGGCGTTCTATAAAGCCAAGGACATCTTTTTGACCCGGGAAATAAACCAATGTTTTGAATGCTCCCTCGTAGGCCAGGTCATCCAGCCCTAAAGCATGGTGCGCATCCGCCATCCCTAGATTCCCCTTAAAAGAACTGGAGTCGCGTCCTAAAAACTGTTGATATTTTTGTACTCCCTTGGCATAGTCAGACAGGTAGATCAATACTTCCGCCTGTGAGGCTAATACTTCTTTGTTATCGGGGTTTTCTTTGCTGACTTGTTTTACATACTCATCCGCCTCTTTCAGCCGGTTGTTCCATAGCAATACCGTTACATATTGGAGTTTCATTTTCAGCAGCTCTTGTGGGTCGCCATTTTGTGAGACTTCCAGTAAACCCTCCTCTACCACCATCAGGGCCTTCTCATCCTGCCCTAAAAAATGCTCTGCTACGCTCCACCCAACGTAGGCATCCAGCGGTTTTTTGATCTCATGCTGGTAAATGTTGCGTGCGTTCTTGAACTCGCCCTCCAGCAGGTGTATCGTAGCTTTCAGCATGAGCGACTCTTGGTCCTCGGCATTGCTTTGTAAGTTAAGGTCAACAATGCTTTTCGCTTTTTCATAGTCGCCCTCCTGGGCAGCGAGGTAATTGGCCAGCCCCAAGCGGATATATTTTTGAGAGATCAAGGCTTGTTCGTTGCCAGGGTTCACCCGGAGGGCACGCTGGATATAATCGTAAGCCTCGGCATAATTCTTTTGTGCAGACATGCTGTTGGCATATCCCATCAGCGCTACGAAATTCTGGTCATTATTGGCTAGGATCCCTTGGTAGACCGTTGCTGCGCTACTCCCGTCACCTCCCCAAAGATGTGATTCCGCCATGTTGAGCAGGAACTCCTCGTTGGCAGGATCTTTTTCTAGCAACCCCTGGAATACTTCTTGCGCCTCTTGTACATTGCCCGAAAGGCCCGTAGCTCGCCCGTAGCACACCAAGGCGGTCGGGTTACCGGGGTCTTTCTCCAAATATTCGGCAAAGAAAACTTTGGCTTGTTGAAACTCTCCCTTTTCTAACATACCAAAACCCGCCTGCATAGGGGATTGCGCATGCAGGCCAGGAGGTAAGAGGCAGTGGATGGTGAAAAAAATGAGTGTTGTAAACACACCCTTTAAGAATTGTGATGCTACGCAATGTCTTCCCTTCGTCATACCCGTCTTTAATTATCGTGCACTAAAATTAACTGGCTTGTAAGAGGTTTAGGATATATTTCGATGAATGGCAGTCTTAAAGAGAGGAGGTGCAGGCTTCATCTTGCGAATTGCTGCCCGGGGATGTCCTTTGGTTGTCATCCATGCCAATAATCCCATAGAGCCTACTACTGGGGAAGTGCCCCATATCCTGGGGCCATTCACCTTCATATTGATACCAATGATCGAAATAATCACATCCCAGGTTATCAAAATGATAGATTTGACGACTAATCATTCAAAATATTATGGAAGCAAGGACCGGAAGTGAACAAGAACTGGAATTGGAGGAATTGAATTTAAAAATGAACGGCCCTATTACGGCTGATAATGTACCGATGATATGTCATTGGTTACGGGATCAAATGAACCAGGCAACCATTATTAAGGTGTGCCTTAAAAACATCGAAAAAATTGATTTGGCGGGTTTTAACGCACTCATTCACATGCACATGAACGCCAATAGGCTCAATAAGAAGCTCTCCTATATTAATTGTGTTGATCAACGCTTGGTACATTTAGTGGATCTAACTCATTTTCACGATGTTTTCATTACGGAATAAGAGCTCATTTTGGAGCTTTAAAGGTGGCATACTGACCCCGGCTGTCATTTTTATGGTGAGTTCCATGATGGTGAATGCCGGTAATTATGGATATAATGTATGGCTAGGAAGAGAGGTAGGGCCTGAAATTTTTGCAGAAACAGGACTGCTCGTGAATCTCCTGTTGCTCCTGTCCTTTTTGGGCATGACTTTCCAAATCGTATCTGCCAAATATGTTGTAGACCTGGACAACGAAGCGGAGCAAGCGTTTAGCGGGTGGATCGCGTTGATCAGTGTCCTTACCGGCACGTTACTGGCCCTTTTCCTATGGTTTGGGGCAGGGAGATTAACGAGTTTCTTCCAGCTCTCCTCGCCTTGGGTGGTAAGGAGCTTTGCCTTGGGTATTCCTTTCTATTTTTTGTTAAGCGTGCAACGTGGCCTGATCCAAGGGAAAGAGAGATTCCTCCCTTTATCGGCTTCCTACCAGGTAGAAATGCTGGGTAGGGTCATTCTTACGTTTGTACTATTGCTGGTGTTTGGCGTGCCCGCGGGCATTGCTGTGGCGTTGGGTATTGCCTTTTCCATTGCCATAGCATGTTTCAGTTCAGGCTGGGTATCCTTCCGTTTTCGATGGCAAGCCTTGGGGGATGTTAAAAAACCGATCCTCTACTTTTTTCTATTTACGGCGGGGTACGAGGCGGTACAGATCGTCATCAACTATTTCGATATACTCTTGGTCAAGCATTCATTTACCCCGCTGGAGGCAGGGTACTACACCTCGCTTTCCTTCATCGGGCGGATGATCTATTTTGTGACCTGGATGTTCGTGATGCTTTTGTTACCCAGTGTGATCAACCGAAAGAAAAAAGGACAACCCTATGAACACCTGCTCACCCGGTACGTGATGTATATTTCTTTGTTCGTTGCGTTTGCCGTGCTCAGTTGTTATTTCATGGGAGACATGCTGGTGGTCCTGGTCTTTGGGGAAGAGTATACAGCCATAGGGGCTTACCTCTGGAAATATGGACTGGCCACGGGTCTTTTTGCTGTGGCCAATGTATTCAGCTATTACCACCTTTCTTTGGGCAACTACAAGCCTGTACTGATCACCGGCGCCATGGCGGTTGCACAATCGATCTGTTTATTGGCTTATCACGATAGCTTTCACCAATTGATTGACGTACAGGTCCTTTTTATGGGATTGGCGCTGGTCAGCCAGTGGATCTACCAGGCCACGAAATACGATGTAGCGAAACCTTGGGAGAAAGATATTTCAAGTCATCTAAAGAAAACATCAATTCACTGACCGTCAGCTACCATTGGTCGAAAACAAAAAAAAGGCGCGGTAAGACCCTATACCTTAGGGTCAGCACAGTGAAGGAGATGGAGGTCAATGAGTTAGAGGTCGAACGGACGGTGAAGCAGAACTCATTGCCAAAGTGGGTTAGAATAACGTATTGTGCGGAGTGGTCAAGGAGTGTATACTCAGCCAAGGAGTGGTAATGGTACAATGAGTAGAAAGGTGGCCGGGTATGACACTCATTTTTACAGGTATTCAACTGGGAGGTGAATACCTGTTTTTTTATTATGCCATTATGAGTTGACCATGGACTATTTCGCTATGATCCGATATCACCATGGTTCGGTCTCCAGGTTCATGAATGGTCACTGGTCCCATAGATCGATGTTCGATTGATTTCTATAGTTTGACCTATTTCAGCTTATGAGCAGTAGACACAATGGGTTGAAATGAGCATGCTCTCTCACAACCCTTGGGCTCTAAATAATGAAATATATAGTACGGCTTTTCCCTACTCATTGCCAAGCACAGTAAAAATCCCTTGAGACTGCCTCTTATGACAGGCTCGAATAACCGGTAAACCAGCGAAAAAATATCATTTTGCTTATCCTGAATTTACACAAACCAATATTTATAGGTCAAAACATTGTACAGGATCGCTGGTACCCGGTACAGAATCATTCTGTACCGCTTAGGAATCGCATTGTACCACCTAAAAATCATTCTGTACCGCCTAGGAATCGCATTGTACCACCTAAAAATCATTCTGCACCGCTTAGGAATCGCATTGTACCACTAAAAAATCATTCTGTACCACCCAGCAATCGCACTGTACCACTCAACAATAGCAAATACTCATAAATATCATGCCGTACCCAGTAGAACCCTAGCTTTCCCTAGCGCAAGTCTGCGACTTGTGCTTTAAAGATGAAAACGAGAGTCTTCGACTCGGCAAAATGCGTAAGAAACTAAACAAATACATGTAGAATATAATACACGATTAAACCAAACTTCATTTTGTCGCTTTCACGGTAGTGTAATCTACCACCATTTTAGTGGAAGTTTCGGCAAAAGTAGGCCGGGTTGAAAACCCTAGGGGTCATAAAGCAGTCACAAGTTGCAAACTTGTGCCAGTTGATGTTTTTTTCGCGGGATGTGCTGTTCAGAGAATGGTTCTTTCCTTTTTAAACAGGCTGTCATTGGCGAGAAAGATCGAGCGGATGCTCTACCCCAATGGTAGGTCGTAGGACCGCTGCGCTTAACCTACGACCAGGGCAGAAGAACAGAGAAGTCGGCCGGAGGTCTCAATGATAGCGGTCACTCGCGAAACGCAAGCGACTGTTTTGATTTTTTTGGCTGCAGAACGGCTGGGAGAAATACCCTGGCTAGTTACCCTTCCTCTCCTCCAAAAACCTCTCCAGCATTGCCACCTTTTCCTCCTTCTCTTTCAGCAATGCCTCATACAGCTTTTTATTTTCTTCAATAACCTCCATCAACTTGTCTAAAGGATTGAAAGTGCAGTTGTAATTACTAAGGCCATTTACGGAATGGTCTCCATTGTTTATAATATTGTAAACCGCGGCATCCTCTTCAAGGTGTTTGATCGCATCCGCCGAGACTCCCATTGCCTTGGCCATCTTTATTAATTGATCATGGTCTACGGTTTCATTGGATTCAATGTTGGATACGGTCTGTTGGGTTACTCCCAATTTTTCAGCTACATCTTCTTGTGTGAAATTTAGTAGCTCGCGCATGTGTCTTATTTTTCTTCCCAGGTTCACGGGGCGGGGTTTTGTTGAATGTTCCATAGATCAAATATATAGACTCGGCGGGGAGTTACAAAGGGCCTGGCTGGCATTGGTGAAGATACCAATTTGGCTTGTAAAAATACCAGTCCGTTACAAGTACGGTACTTTGTATACAAATTCCCTGGAACTGTCGCTCGGCTCATCCAGCCGAGTGACGACTATTCTCAACATTAGCGCAAGTCTGTGACTTGTACTTTGAGTATGGAAACGAGAGTCTTTGACTCAGCAAAATGCGTAAGAAACTAAACAAATGCATGTAGAATATAATACACGATTAAACCAAACTTCATTTTGTCACCTTCACGGTAGTGTAATCTACCACCATTTTAGTGGAAGTTTCGGCAAAAGTAGGCCGGGTTGAAAACCCTAGGGATCATTAAAAAGTCACAAGTTGCAAACTTGCGCCAGTGACTAACTTGTCGTTAATTATCTTATTTTAAAAAATGCGTTCTCGATATCCAGTTCTTTGATAATCCTATTCCGTCTAACGGTTTTTATTTTTTGACTGCCCAGCGACCGGGAGGCAGCTTTGGATGATCCGGGTTTGAGGGATCCGCAAAAAAAAGAACTACCTCTCGTTTGAGGTAGTTCCAGCTAACGTATTCAACTTGCATCAATATGATCTTTGTTCTTTTTTAAAGCACTTTATAATTGTTTAATTCACGTCAATGTTTTGTAGAAGATCAAGCTAGATTGTTTACCAGTGATTGGTAATACAATCAAAACCACAGGTCAAGTAGCGACAGCTTGTCCCGCTAATAACTGTCCCGTTTTCCTTTCTTCACGGACCGTTTCGGTTTTTTTATTAAGAGGTCGCCTGCGTTTCCCTATGATCCTCATAAAATGGATCAGGTACCAATCTGCAATATCACTCATTTCGAGACCCGCCGCGGCGTGGTAATTTTGACGCCCTAAAGACTCTCGGTATTCGGGATCTGACAGCACCTTGTAAAGCGCTTCTGCCAAGCTGTCCAAATTATCAGGGTCAAAATAAGCGCCGCAGTATCCTTCAGAGTCTATTAAGCGCTCTAGGTCTCCCAGCCGGGGAAGCACCGCTGCTTTGCCGTAGCTACCTGCCTGGTGCAATACTCCTGAGCTACCCGTGGTAGAGGTATAAGGGAAAACGGCCACTGCACTTTCCGTAAATATCCGGGCCACATCTTCTTCCGGCACATATCCTGTGAAGGTTAACTGGTCCACATGCCTGTATCTCTTTTGTATTTGGTCGAGGTACCCGGCAGCGTTAGGGCTGTCTGTACCGGCTATCACCACCTCGATATCTAACTCAGCCCACTGTCTTACTTTTTCAACCGCCTCGATGACCATTTCTACCTTTTTGTACGTTCCAAATTTACCAAAAGCCATAACCTTCAGTGGCCCTTCCTGCACTTCGAAACTTGGCATCTCCGGGATCTCGAAGGTGCCATGAGGAATAAGCGCTATGTTTTTCTTATTATACTTTGTGCGTAATACTTCTACATACTTTTCTATGGTTACCCCTACCACATCAGACTTCAGTACCAGGCGTGTGAGCCTATTGCCTATGAACCGGTAGACTGCCTGCAACAGGCGGTTTTGTGTAAAGCCCGCATTACCTAGGTCCACTTGCTCCAGGATGTTGTGGAGCAGGGTCACCGTAGGATATCCCAGCAGTTTCAGTATCCAAGGGATCATAAGACCTAGCGCCGCGGGAACCTTTTTATCACCAAACAATAAAAATTGTAAATTGAACAATACAACATCAGGCTTCTCACGTCGAATAGTTTGGACGATCCGCAGGGGATTCCTCCAACCGTTAAAAGACCAACACGGCATAAGCCGAATATTGTCCTCGCTAACAGGGTAATCTTCCCCTTTGGGCAAGTGGTTGGTCAATACCACAATTTCCTCAATTTCCTCTTTCTTGGCAAAATGCTGAACAAGGTGATAACCATACTCAGTCAAAGTGATCACACTTGGCGGATAAGGAGATACAACGGCAACTTTGATTTTACCCATGATCAGTTCTATTTATTTGGCTTATGCTAGTAATGGCAGTGAAACTAGCAGTTGCTTAAAGAAGATTTAAAATATTTCGATGAATGGTAGCCCTGCCCAGGGCACAGGTAAGATTTCCAGCCTGAACCGGTTCCGCATAAAAAGCACAACACACCAACACCCTAACACTTTAGCACCCTAACACCCTAACACTTTAGCACTCTAACACCCTAACACCCTAACACTTTAGCACTCTAACACCCTAACACTTTAGCACTCTAACACCCTAACACTCTAACACTCTAACACTTCAACATTTCAACACTTTAGCACTTCAACACTTCAACACTACATCACTCATACCCCAAATTAAACTCCTTCACCAAATCAAACGCCTTCTTCCTCCTATTCCTCTTATCGATCAATCCAAAATTCTCCTGTATTCCCTTTCTCCATGGCAAAGTACCCACCACATTATCCGGTATATTTTTAAAATCATAAAGCGTCCATAAAGCATAAGAAATATTATGAGTGCGGATGATCCCGGTGATTTCCGAAAGATATTGCGCTTGGTCCTTTCGTGTTTTCCTGAATGGGTAAAACCATGCCGAATAGGAATGTTGCCCGGTTTCTTCCAGCAAGAGCGGCTTATCGTAATCAATCTCCAAATAAGGAACGAGCTCCGTGGGGTCGCGGTAAAAGTGGAAAGAATAATAGTCTACATCCTCGTGCAGTTCCGTAATAAATTCGGGGGAACTCCAGCCGATGGTCAACAAATGATTCGGATCAAATCCCTTGATCCTTTTAAGGATGAAAGATAGCCATTCTTTTACCTCGTTTTTTCCGGCAGTATCAAAGTCAAGGTCAGGCTCATTTTTCACGTCCCAGGCAAAAATGGCGTCATGTGTTTTGAACCGACTGGTGATCCCCTCTACATGTCGATCGGCCAGTGTCCAATTCTCTGTTTGATATCCGAGGAAAAAATCGAATAGGGTCACGATCACTTTCAAGTCATATTCTTGGGCAGTGTCTAACAGCCTTTCTAGGTTATCTAAGTGTGTAGGGTTTAGGTCAGGACCGCCAAATTGCTCATACGGAATGAAAATTCTCACGGTATTAAACCCTGCGGAGCGGATAATGTTAAAATCTTTCTTCAGCAGTTCCAGGTCAAAGTTGACCCAAAACTTGTCCCAAGGGAACTTCGCCGGGTAATAATTGATGCCCTTACTGGTAAAAGGTTTGTCATCATAAACGAATTGATCTCCCCGTACCTCGATACAAGGGCTCTTTACCTTAACCCCTGGCTCCACCAAAATATCAGACCTTATTTTATGCCTTACCCGCCAGAAGTTGTCTTCCAGCAATAGCATAACATCGTATTGTGCCGTGTCGTAATCTGAAAGAATGAATTCATCCTCCTGGTACAATTGGAAGTAGCTGGTGACCCGGTCTTTGAATACCACTAGGGTGCCGTCTTCAGAGTAAAAGTCCAAGGTAAGGTCATGGGATATCGTGGTGCTATGGGTCTTTTGGCCTTCCTGCGACATGTCGGCTGCGGCTTGCAGTACTTTAGCCCTGGAACGGTCCGTAAAATGATCCTTGAGGCCGACCTTATTACCATAAGCGAGGAGCTTATTGTGATAGTAATAAGAAGAAAGGTAATGGTCTGTGATCTTTTCAAGGGTTTGCTCTTCCATCTGCCGGCCGGCAGCAAGGTCCAGGTCCCATTGAAAAACAGGCCTGTAATTTACAGCTTTTTGTCCTAGGGCATAAAACCGACCCGCAACTTGATCTGCCGTTTTAAAGTAGGCGATCAACCGGGAGAAAACGATGAATAACAACAGCGAAATGGCTAAAAAAGAAATTGCCAAGTATAAAAAGTAGAGTGGTTTGGATCTCCTCATTTTATCATAATTGTTTTACCCTTAATTTGGCCACCACAGCCTACCGTCACGGTATACGTACCTTTTTCCAAGCCCATTTCGCCTACGTCGAGAAATGCCATACCCTCCCGGGAGTAGATCGTCCTGGTTACCTCTGTATGATCTGCACAGATCATCACCTCCATTTCAGTGTAATTGGGAACATACTGTTGTAAAAAACCTGTTACCGGGCCTATGATCAATTGTTGGTCTTTTGTCCATTGGATAGCAAATGGCTTTACTGACGGCAAGTACGGGATGGAGATCGTATTGCTTTGGCTGTAGTCTTCTATATAAGCGCGTACTGACCAGTCCATTGCTTTTGCCGGTGCGGGTAAGGTAATATCGGCAATTCCGCCCACGGTAGTGCCCATCGCTTGCATGATCTCTCCGTAACTGGTGTTGATCTCAAAATACACCATGGACCCGTCGGCGATCCTATTGCCCAATGTATCGATGATCTCGTTAGTGACTATCGTGGTGATCTGCTTGCCGTCTGCATAGGGGTGTGCCCGGTCATAGGATAACTTAAAACTTTTAGGATGATTCGGGTAAATGGTAATGTCAAACTCATTGCGTGACGAGTTGTCTTTCGCTACGGAAATGACCGGCGTCCCGGATTCATTATCGGAATAAAACCGCACATAGCTATGCAAAACCTTGGTTTTGGCCGTACGTAACTTTGCATGGGATTTAAAAACGTAGCGATAGGTGATTTCGGTCCCTACAGGCCAGGGGTTGTCCAAGGAATCTAGCGAAGAGCCGATCACCATGGTAAAGTCTTCTCCGCCGGCCAGGATCTGTTTAGGGCCACAATAGGCTTCCACCTCCGGGGCATAAGACGTACCCGGTACCATGGTAATGATGTTTTTGGATAATACTTTGTCCTGGTAATAGAGGGTTAGTTCAAATCGCCCGGAATGGTCCCAAATTACAGAGCTCGTTTTAAATGACACCATACAATTATTTACCGTAGCTTTTTGGCTGTAGACGCCGAAGTTATGCAATACCACCAGCCGGAGTGATAGAGGCTCATCACGGTCAACTTGGTATAAGATCTCCTCCACCTGGCCGGCCACCAAGGTGTCCTTGGAAAGTAATTTGACCCGAGGTGATGCCTGGGTGTTCCAAAAAGCCACCATGAGGATCCCGGTCATAAAAGAAAATCTGTTAAAAAGGTGTTGGGTTCCCCACATAATTATTAAGGCTGAAAGTCAGCGATTGGATGCCCGGCCAGCTAACAGGTATCTTGTTATTGACTGGGTACCCTTTTGATTTATATTTGGCGGTGATCATATCGTTTTGAAGCCCGTTGACCAGTATCTCCGTTGCGGCAGGGGCTACCACTTCAAGCTGGGAAAGAATAGGACGTGATTTGGTAAAGTCATCCACCCGCCGTGGCATGATGCTCTTCTCAGCAAATAGGTGATCCACCCAGGTGAGGCGGTCATTATCGTCATAATAAGCAAATAATAGTTGAGGTATGGTCACCGCCTTTGTCCCTTGGTTAAATAGTTTTCCTGTAATTCCCTGCTCGTCGGTAACGACGTTCATAATGGCCATATCCTTGTATAGGTCGTGAACGGTGACCGTGGCTAAAGCTTCAAGCTTGAAGGAGCAAGCCCTTTCGCGCAAGTTAGCTTCCATGAACTGGTCGGGATCGAATAGGTCATTTTCGCGGTTTTCATTGGTCCATCCCAGCATTTCAAAGTCGATTTTGAAAGGAGTAGTTTCCTTAGGGGACAGCTTATGGATCACTTCGAATTTTTCAGTGTAGTCGATCAGGAATGCCCCGTTATCATCGAAAAGTGTCGCCTTTAACGTGATGTCAGCGGGGTAGCTATCCACATTTTGCAACAGGCCTACCACGGAGTACGCCCCATCATTGATCACCAATGCACTTTCCATGATATGGACTACAGGGCGATCCAGGATATCGGTGTGGAAGGTCTCTTCTACGGTGATCCTTTTCTTGCCCTGGTTCTTAAAGGCAGGGGTTTGGGTGGTGTAAAACTGGTCAGCGGGGATAGGATACTCCAGCGGTTCAGCTTTTATGAACCAATCAAACCCATTCCGCTTCACTATATGGTGACGCGTTTCCTGGAAGGTTTCCAATGGAGTAATATAGGTTAGGTCTACGGCTACCAGTGCTTGGTGTGCATTGTAACGGACCAGCTTTGTCTTGATGGTATTGATCTTGCCATAGGAATCCGCCAGGCCATCTGTTACAGATAGTTCCAGCATGAATTGGTCTACGGGATAATCCTCGGGCGCTTCAAGGTAAGTATAAGCCCTCGAAAATTCCTTGAAATCCAGGGCGTCGTAATAGCTCTCTACTACCTTGGTAGGAGAGACCTGTTTCAAGTTCAGGAAGTAAAGCTTGTATATGACCAAGGCAGCTAACAGCAACATGATAAAAAACCAGTACTTGGAAAGAAGATAGGTGACTGGGTGCACTTCCGGTTTAACCATCTCCGGGTTACTATAATCATCCCGGTTCTTATTTTTTTTGATGATATGATGTATCCAGTGTAGCTGGAGGTTGAAGAAAAAGGCGAAGACAAGACATGCTAGGGGGATTACACCCCACATGATCTTTTGGTAGACCGGGATCTCTTTTTTGGGTAAAATGGAAGGGAGGGCGCTTACATCTTCACGCTCCCACACCATGATCCCGTTGTCCAGTAGCTTTACCCGGTGCCAGCCACAGAAATAAAGAATGGGGTCATAAAACTTGTCATTAGAAAAGATGTATTTCAAATGATACTTTTCGGGGTAGGTGAGAAATTGCTGTAGTGTACCTATCCCTTCGTTGCCCCTGTATTTGGAGTTTTCAAGGCGCTCTACCGCCCGTGAGGTCAGCTCGGGGACTCTGCGTGCAGAATGATAGTTCCCGTCTATGGTAAGTGCCTGCGTATTGGCGGAGAGCCAAGCCATTTGGTCGCCGAAACCCAGGGTAAGGAATCTCCACTTATCGTGCTTGTCCGAATTGATAAAGTTCACGATCGGGATAACGTCGATCTTGGCAGGTTGCAAGGGCCTGAAATGGCGCAGGTTCATCGTAAAACCTGCGCTGCAAAAAATGGCCGTTACCATGAAGCCGACCAGGAAATTGTACGCGATCTGCGAGTTGTTTAACAGGATACGGTTCTTTATGGGGCCTTCAAAAAAGCTCCATACAAACTCACCAGCCATAGCTGTAACAAAGATCGTAGCCCAAAAGGTGAACCTTTCAAGGGTAAGGATAGAAAAAGCGTTTTCTCCCAACAGGATTTTCGGGATGGGTGTCGTGCCTCCTGTGCCCAGTACCAGGAGCAGGACTAGTGATAGCCCCAGGAAAATGTTCCTTTTTGAAAAAAAGCGATACAGCGCGTAAGGCAGTATTACGAGTAAGAATCCCCAAGGGATAATGAAAAATACGAGCCCCGAGGAAAAAACTTCGATAAAATTATCGCGTGATCCATGCGGGATCGGGACTTGGGTGATCGGGTCGCTCTTGGAAAGTATCCAATAAGGTAAAATAACGACTACGGCGGCCACCACAATAGCCGCGCCCTGCACGATAATGCGGGGAAGAAACCGTTTCACATATTTAAAGAACAAAGGGAAACCGACTTTTCGATAGCTGCCGGCCTCTTGTCGTGCCCCATCCATGACGGCGGTGCCCATGAGAGGCAGCACAAAAAAGACCATCCCAAATATTGGCGTTACATGGTGCGAACAAACAGCCACGGCAATAATACTGACGGCATTACGGAAATACTTTAATTTGCCAAACCTTACCCACAGGTAGATCTCCGGGAGGGAATGCAATAGCCACCCGATCCCCAGCATCATCGGCATTTGACCAAACACATGGAGGCTTTCTACTACTGAAGGGGTAAAAACCCCTACTAGCGCAGCATATCCTGCCGCCTGGCGGTTCCCGGTGATCAGTTTTGAAAAGCGATAGATGCCTGTAACATATAAAAGGATAATAGCAAAGCCGACGGTGTAAGCCCCGAACTTCAATCCTCCTAACATGGAGAGGACGGCGATCAATTGGTGGGTAAGCGGGGGATAGCTGGTGAGACTAAAACCAGTATACCATTTGGTTTCCCAAGGTTCAAACCATGATTCGGCATAATGACTGGCAAAAAACACGTGTACGTAGAAGTCGTAGGTGTTTTCCAGCGACCCAAAAATTGAAGACCCATGAAACAATAGGGCAATGGCTAATGCCAAAACCAGCAGAAGATAATGGTTTTTGTGGGACTGCATCCCTACAAAACTATTCGTTTAGGCCAAAATGGCGTTTCTTTTCGATGAGTGGTAGTAAAGGAACGAGCAATTGTAAACAATCGAATTTTTTCTGTCAGCCTATAGTATCTGGCTTTTGATCTTTTCCCAGCGCCCTTCTAACGAATGATCATAAATAGTGCCTGGAAACAAGGCTACTTCGTACTCATAACAAAAATTATTACAATGACACACGGTATAGTAATTCCTTGTTACAACGAATCGAGCAGGTTAGACATAGATAGTTTTTTAGATTACGCTGCAGGAAACAAAGGCACGCATATTTGCTTTGTTAACGACGGAAGCTCCGATGCCACACGTGCCACCTTGGCAAAGATCAAAAACCTGGAGTTTGACAATGTCCATATCTTTAACCTGCAGGAGAACAGCGGGAAAGCGCAAGCAGTAAAGCAAGGTGCGCTTTATTTATACAATGAGACCAAAGTGGATACAATTGGTTTTATTGATGCAGACCTTTCAACGGATTTTAATGATTACCACGATCTGATCAAAGCCTTACACGAAGATAAGGCGCTGAGAGTGATCTATGGCTCACGTGCAAAGAGTGAGGATAACAATATTGAAAGAAATGCCGTACGTGGGCTGATCAGCAGCGTGATACGTTTCATTATTTTTTCCATTACGCGGCTTAACATCCAGGATACGCAATGTGGGGCTAAGGTATTTGACCGTGATTTTGTGCCGAATATATTTCAACAAGACTTTAAGACGCGCTGGCTTTTCGACGTAGAGATCCTGCTGCGCTTAAAGGCATGGCTGGGTATAGAGCAGTTCAAGTCAGTGTTTTTGGAAAAACCGTTGAGCAACTGGGTACATATGGATGGCTCAAAGCTGGGCTTAAAAGATGCGGTAAGTATTCCCTTAAGCCTGCTTAGGATATGGGGGATCTACGATCTCAAACCTAGTATTCGAAGAGCGTTTGCGCCGTTAAAATCAAAAGTGCTGCGCCCGCTGGGTCACTTTTTATCTAAGATCATGATGAACAGGGCCATACAGGTTTTAGGGGTCTTGATCGGCTTACTTCATTTTATCCCATGGCTAGCCAAAGATATGCCAGTGGGACTGGCGAATACTTTGGAATTCATTAAAACTTTCACACTGCCACTCTATGTCACGATCATTCTTTTTGAATTAACGAAAGACAAGTTTATCAACTCTACACGGATCCGACGACTAAAGGGAAGGCTCAAAATGGCATACCGAAATATCGGGAATAAATACTGAACCCCACTTCTGTGTACTAATAAAACTTAAACCGTACTACTATGGAAAACACCAAATTATACCCATTGAATTTTTATCCTTTATTCAAAAGTAAAGTGTGGGGAGGAAGCAAAATACAAGATGTACTTGGAAAGCAAAATGACCTTTCCGGCCGATGTGGAGAATCCTGGGAAATATCCACGGTGCCCGGTAATATTTCACGCGTTGCCAGCGGCCACCTCAAAGGGTTTCCTTTAGACCTGCTGATCAGGACTTTCAAAGAGAAACTCGTTGGGAATAAGATATATGAAAAACATAAGAAAAGCTTCCCCTTACTTTTTAAGTTCATAGACGCCCAAGAAGATCTATCGATACAAGTGCACCCGGATGATGAGCTAGCCATGGCACGGCACAATAGCCTGGGGAAAACGGAGATGTGGTATATCTTGGAAGCAGGGGATAAGGCCTCCATCATCAATGGCTTCAATACTAGGCTGGATGAGCAGTCTTTTTCGGGGATATCTTCAAATGCCATGGATTCCATTTTTAACCGGCAGCAAGTACAAGCCGGCGACGTAGTATTTATCCCGGCCGGAACAGTGCATGCCATTGGGGCAGGGATCTTGCTGGCAGAAATACAGCAAAGCTCGGATGTTACCTACCGCATACATGATTACAACCGGAGTGACCTTAACGGGAACCGGAGGGAGTTGCACCTTGACCTGGCCAAAGAGGCCATCGACTATGGCGTAGACCAAGGCCATAATGTATTCTCAAGCATATACTCAGCGCCTAAATTGGTTGAATGTGACTATTTCACTACGAATCACTTGACCCCAGAGCATACCGTGTTAAGGGATTATTCCCAGATAGATTCCTTCGTGGTGTATATGATCATTGATGGAGATGCCATGCTGAAATATCATGGGGGAGAGGTAGAAGTACATAAAGGGGATGTATACCTGATACCCGCGTCCATGGAATATACAATAATTGATCCTTTAAGCAGGGTGAAATTGTTGGAGGTCCATTGCTGATCTTCCTGGTTCAAGCCTGTACACCCGGCCGCACTACATGTAATATTATAGAAAGAGTGTTAGCTTGTTGCATAATGTTCATTGTGTTAGGTCAAATAGCTTGGCAACGCTTCACCGACTTCCCACCGCTGGGCTAGAGTCACGGCTGTTTAGAAAGAAATAAACCGTCTTTAGTTTTATTTGTTGTTTTTAGCATGCGTAGGATATTTGTGGCTAGAAGCCAAATGGTAAAATGAAAACCTCTAAAAAGCTCTTTTTAGCGCTGGCCCTTATTTTTTTTATGGCCATGATCTATGTGGGATACGATATCTCCAGCAGGACCACTTTCCCGGGTTCAAAATCCCAACTTAAAAAACGTATCGAGCAGGATTATATAAAAAAAGATTCAGTTGTGCAGGATACAATTGGTCTACAATAGGACTACAATAGGACAAAATTGACCCGCCAAAAGTATCTTACTCATAACCAGTTGATAAAATTGACTTAAAAATTGGTTGGTTTGAAAAAGTTTGTGTTTTTCTCCTTTAAGATTTAAAAATTTCTTGTATCTTGCACGTATTAAAGCCAACTATAAACAATGAATCATCCCCCGGAAATGGAATACTTTCCGGGGGATTTTTTTATTTATTAATCCCTTATTACAGCGAAAAAGAGAGGAACATCGATCATTGACCTAGTTTAAAATAAGTGCCAAGGTACTATACCTCTTACGGCATCCCCACTTTATAAAAGCCTACATCCCCAGGCATGTCTATCCTTTTCCAGCCTCCTAGCTTAAGAGCCATTCACCTGTGAAAAATACAATTGATCCCGACGGAATGCTTCTTGAACGAGACAGCCTTTCCCATGAAAGGAGCAGTCCCTACCTTCGTATCAATTAAAGCCAACTATAGACAACGAATTATCCCCCGGGGCCAGGTCTTCGGGGGATTTTTTGTTTAGATCATGACAGGTATAGGCGCTGGAGGCGCTCCTTGCACCAGCAAAGCCTACTTCTTTTTGTAATCACTGGTATAGTTTATCCCTGCTTATAGACCTGGACTCGATCACTATTTATCACTTTGATGTTACCTAGGGTAGTTTTGGCTAGCAAACTTGGTGAACCTTAGTGCATTTGCGCTTTGATGGCCGAGGAAGCTTCGCCACCAAGTACCAAAGCTCAAAAAATCACAAAGAGATATGACTTAGGATTTTTACCCTGGGACTACTTTTTCAGATTCAATTATTTGATAGGCAGGGATTTAGAGATATGGGAGCCTATTGGATATCCTCATCAAAAACGAAAAAAAACTTCTCTATCGTCATTCCTTGCAGCCCGTGCGTTGGGCTAGGCGTGACAAGGAATCTGTGAAGTCGTGAAACGAAAACCCAGTACACCAAAAAAAGGTTCACGTTCAACGACACAGCAGATTCCTGCTCTCGCGCATCGCTCACCCTGCAAGGAATGACGATGTTGGAAAGTAAGGAATGACGTTCTTAGGTATAGGTTTTGGATAGATTTAGAACAGGTGGTTGATCCCCCATCTTTTGCAATTCGCTGACACTAGGTTTAAAACTACAAACCTCATTATTAATGACTTAAATCTGAAAAAGTAGTCCCAGCCCTTAAGTTAAGCCCCAAATGACGTACTGGGCACAACATTTTAGGCTTGACTGGAAACTATGATCTCGTGCGAAGAAAACGTTTGGACGACAGGAACCTTGTATTTCAACCTTTGAAACGGTCATTGATCGGCGTTATGCAGCCTTTGTCGACACGTGGTTTTCTTTATGAAATGGTTGGCCTACCTTAGAACCATAAAGCCAACTATAGACAACGAATAATCCCTTGGGGCCAGGTCTCCAAGGGATTTTTGTTTTATATTTCTCCTTGTAATCCATCCTTTCACTGGCTCAAAAACATTCATCCTTTAAAACCGTAGTTGATCGCCGGTACTGTATCCTGATCGATAGAGAGTTCTCAAAATACCCGCACCTGCCTATCTTCACAGTCATAAAGCCAACTATAGACAACGAATATCCCCTGGGGCTAGGTCCTCGGGGGATTTTTGTTTTTAAAGCCTCTTGTACTCCCCAGTTGCACTATGTGATATTAGCCGTCAATAAAGGGATAGCTCATGGCCATCTCGTCTCTAAATATGTTTGTTTAACGCTCGCATGAAACGTTAGCCGATCGAAAATTCCAAAGAAAAGCAGGTACTGCTAAGTTTACACCAGTTAAAGCCAACTATAGACACAGAGATCCCCCAAGGCTAGGTCCTTGGGGGATTTTTTGTTGTATTTATATCCATAAAGTGCATTTTTGAGCCTTAGAGTTTTGAAAGGAGTACCCCCGGGTTTAGCCGGTAGGTCTTCTTTAAATGCTGGTTTTCCCGTACGAATTGTTTAACTTTTAAAAAAAGTTTATCCCAGAGGCAACCTGGTCGAAAATTTATCCGTGTTGTGAAAAAATTATCACTTTCGTCAAAACGTGAATGCCGAATGGTATTGATCCAAGGATGCCAAAATGGGGATAGAGAAAGCCAGCGATTGCTGTATAAGCATTACTATGTTTATTGTATGAGCATCTGTATACGTTACGCCCAAAGTGAGGAGGAGGCTAAGGAGATATTGAATGATGGGTTTATGAAGGTGTTCAGTAAAATAGATCAGTATGATCCTGCTAAAACCTTTAAAGGTTGGATAAGGCGGATTATGATCAATACGGCGATCGATCATTTTCGGTCCAATAAAAAGCATTATTATCATGAAGATATAGAAGAGGGGTATGACGAGGTATTAGACTCTAACGTAGTCGATAACATGTCCTATGAAGAGATACTGTCGTTGGTTCAAAAGCTGACGCCGGTATACCGGGCGGTATTTAGCTTGTATGTTATCGATGGGTTTGGCCATGAAGACATTGCCAAAAAATTAGGAATATCCGTAGGTACATCTAAATCAAACCTGTCCAAAGCACGGGCTAATTTGAAGAAGATGTTGGTGAAAACACATAAAGAGGTATATGAGCAATATGTCTGATCGCGATATTGACAACCTTTTTAAAAAGGCAGCGGAGAACTATAACACTACCTTCGATGAGAAGGCATGGGCGGCTATGAATGATCGCCTGGAAGGTGTAAAGCCAGGTCCTACCTTGGGGTATTATAAAATCTTAGGAGTAGTCATAGGGCTTTTTATCTTGACTGGGTTGCTCATAGGGTGGCAATCCAGTGGGGATACGGGCTTTTCCCAGCAAACGGCAGCTATGGAAACAGCACCGGCAAGCCCTGGGAATGAGGCAGTGGTAGTAGAAACAACAGCAGCAGCAGCAGAAGAAGAAGAAGAAGAAGAAAAGGAAAAGGGTACGTTAGTATCTTCCTTAATGGAAAGTGAAGATACCCATGAAAAAGACAATACATTTATCAAGGAAAAGACGAGCTCGGCTGTTGACCCCGGCATGCCAGCTGTAACCAGTGGAGAGCGGGGTACTACCTCGAGTTCTTCCAGGGCTGGAACCGTATCATCTCTAAGCACTAACGGGGCACATGCTCCTCGAAAGTTAGGAGAATCCAAAGAAACAAGAAGTATTGACTTTAGCACAGGCGGAGTGGATGGTAATAAGGCTTATCCTGCTGCCCAAAATAATGAAGGAACAGGTGAAAAAGTATCTTCCGGGACACAATCCAACGTGAGATCCCGTGAAAATGAAAGTATTGTGCCTCTAAATGAAGAGCCTGCAAAAGGAGGTCAACCTGTACATGATACTGATCCTTCAGTCGACCATGACAATGAAAATGCTACCTCGGCGGTGATTACAAAGAACACTCCATCAAACACTAAGGCGAAAAAAAGTGTTTCGGAGGAAAAGCCCCCGGTTATAGGTGGTGGTGGCCAAGAGGCTCCGGATAGCCTTTACACGTTGCGGCAAGATTACCTCCATCCTTTGGACCTACCGGGGGTGGAGCTGCATACCGTAGAAACAACTTCTCCACCAGTAGAAAATAGCGCTGACGAAGAGGAAGAAACGCCGGTGCGGCCGGCATTCAGTTTAAAGTTTATGCTGGCCCCTGATCTTAGCTCTGTAGGCTATTTCGAGCCGGATCGCCCGGGTACGAATATCGGGTTGGTGGCCGAGTATTACCTGGGGAAACGTTGGAGTATTTCGTCTGGGGTGATACGATCTCATAAGATCTACTTTAGTGATGAAAGGGAAGGGTATGGAGGCGGATCTTCGTGGAATTCAGAATGGAGACTGGATGCAGAATGCACGGTACTGGATATTCCCATAAACTTCTCGTACTACTTAAAACAAAACGAACGGCACAACTTGCTATTTACTTTTGGCTTTTCCTCTTACCTCATGCTCACGGAAGACTATGAATATTTTGAAAGGGTAGCAGGCAACCCAAGGACATGGAGCGAACGTATCGAAGGAGAAAACAATCATTTTTTTAGTATGCTAAATCTATCTTTCGCCTATGAAAGGCGCTTGCACAAGAATTTTTTCTTCCAGGTGGAGCCGTTCGTGAAGGCGCCGCTGTCTGGAGTAGGTGAAGGCGAGGTAGACTTAGTGAGTAGCGGGGTGTTTTTAAGCCTCAAGTATAATTTTCTGAAACGGTAATACGGTAAGTATTTTATTAAAAAAGTAAAAATGAAAGGAAAATCAATTTGCCTTAATGGAATAGTATTGTCTATACTAATAGGAGTAGTGGCTTGCTCTAGTGAAAAAGATCCCGATCCGGCCATTGACTGTGGTGTATCGGGTTTGGCCATCCAAGTAGTGCAGGCTACTGAAGTGGAAGATTGCAGTGCGCAAAATGGTGTGATAGAAGTGACAGCTACCGGGGGAGAGGGCGATAAACAGTTCACATTAAATGATGGTGGGCCGCAAGCTAGTGGCACTTTCCAGGGGCTGGCTCCCGGCACGTATACCCTGGGCACAGTTGATGCTAACGGTTGTACTGCCCAGGTGGAAGTTGCCTTATCAGTTCTAAATTCAGACCTGGGAATATCCGGTATTACCTCTTCGGAGTCGGGATGCACCACTTCTAATGCCTCCCTTACCGTGACAGCCGGGGGGAGCGGCACACTTGAATATCGACTAGACGACGGTGCATTTCAAACCAGTAACGAGTTTAACGGCTTGCCGGCAGGTAATTATACCATCACCGTGAGGGATGCAGATTGTGAAACTACCAGCCTGCACCAAGTGCGATCAGGGGTTTCTTATTCCTCGCAGGTAGAACAGGTCATTACTTCCCGCTGCTCCACGCCCGGCTGCCATGATGGCTCCATAGGGGCAAGCCGTAATTGGACTGTTTTTGCCAACGTTCAGAACCGGGCCGCGGGTATTCGCACGCGAACCCAGAACGGGAGTATGCCCCCGGAAGACTCTACACCCTTAACACAAGAAGAAAGAGACCTTATCGCTTGCTGGGTGGACGACGGTGCCCTGGCCAATTAATACAAACCAAAACATCTACATATGAAAACCTTACTAGCATTACTACTTATCACCCTGTCATTTGCCCCTGTTTTAGCGCAGCAGTACAAGGCTGAAAATGGATATGTCCGTTTTTTCTCAGAGGCTGCATTAGAAGATATTGCAGCTGAAAATAAGAAAGGCTCAAGCATTTTTGATGTCAGCAATGGGAACATCGTGTTCTCCATCCCGATTACTTCCTTTGAATTTGAAAAATCCTTGATGCGTGAGCACTTCAATGAAAAATATATGGAATCTGAAAAATACCCTAAAGCTGTTTTTAAAGGGAATATAACCGATTTCGAAGACCGAGAAGGGACACAAAACCTGCAAGCGCATGGGAATATGACGATCCACGGGGTGACACGTCAAATAAACACAAAGGGAAAGATCATGAAAGAAGGGGATCAATTGCGATTGACCAGTACATTCATTGTCCGCTTGGAAGATTACGAAGTAAAAATACCAAAGCTGCTTTGGCAAAACATTGCCGAAGAGGTGGAGGTTACACTAGATTTTCAATATAAACCACTTGCCCAATAATGAAATGGATATTACTCACCCTGGCCTATTGCGCCGCAATACAGGGTATGGCACAAGATGACCTGATGGCCCTTCTCGATGATGAACCTGCCAAGAAAGAAAATGTATACGCCACGTTTAAAGGTACCCGTATCATCTTAGGACACTCGGTAAAAATGCGGAAGAAGAAAGAACTTGAGCTATTGATCAGTCACCGGTTTGGCAGGATCAATTCCGGGGCGCATGAACTATGGGGACTGGATGTCGCTAATATCCGGATAGGCCTTGAATACGGGGTGATGGATAATCTCAACATCGGGGTGGGAAGAAGCTCATTTGATAAAAGCTTTGATGGTTTTATTAAATACAAACTTTTACAGCAATCTACCGGGCCGGGGAGCTTCCCGTTTTCCGTAGTGTTTTTTAATAGCTGGGCGGTGCGTACTACCCCGCAGCAAGAAGATGATCCCTCTTATGATTTCCAAGATAGGCTATCCAGTGCGAGTCAACTTTTGATCGGGAAAAAGATCAGCCCAGCGCTTTCGTTGCAACTCATGCCGGTATTCGTACATAAAAATCGTGTATCACGTATAGATGAAAATAGCCAATTTGCGCTGGGTGCCGGGGGGAGGATGAAGCTCACCAAAAGTTTGGCCCTCAACTTGGAATATTATTACCGGGTAGACGCACCGGAACGAACGGAATTCAATAATTCATTGTCCGTAGGATTGGACATTGAAACAGGAGGTCATGTATTCCAGCTTCATTTTACCAATTCTACTATGACGTTGGAAAGAGCTTTTGTGACCGAGACTTTTGGGGATTTCTTCGAAGGAGACATCCATTTTGGCTTTAACATCTCTAGGACCTTCCAGCTCGGGGGTAAAAAGGACGAAACAAGCTGGTAATGAAGGTCCTCTTGCTTGGCGCTACAGGAAGGCTTGGCAGATGTGTCTTGCGAGATCTTGTAGATAGTGGGCATACCATTCACGTGTTGGCACGCTACAAAGAACGGTTGCCCTTCGAGCACCCTAATGTGAAGGTCTACATCGGGAACGTGTCCGATGAAGGCCATCTACGGGAGGCCCTGCAAGGCTGTGAGGCAGTACTGAATGTTCTAAACATCTCCAGGAATTCCGATTTTCCTTGGGCCAAGCTGAGGACCCCGGTCACGCTGCTATCTACCACCATGAAGGCCTTGATCAAAGTGATGAATTCCTGCCAGGTCAAACGCGTGGTGGTCACTACAGCTTGGGGAGTGGGCGATTCCTGGCGAGAAGTTCCGCGGTGGTTCCGCTGGCTCATCGAACATTCCAATATCCGCTACGCTTATCAAGACCACCAAAGACAAGAAAAATTGCTGCAATCCAGCGGCTTGGATTGGACGATCGTGCGCCCTACGGGCCTCACTAATTCTCCCAAGATCAGGAAGCTGGTGATCAGTCGGCATGGGAAACCACGACCTTACCTGGTCATCAGCCGATCGCATGTATCTCGTATGATAGTCAATACCCTGGAAGCACGAGAGTACGTGGGCGAAATGGTGACGATCTCAGAAAAGTAGGTACACTTTCAAAAAGCACACTTCGGATACAAACCATCACAGGGGTTCTTACTGGCTGAATAACCCGTGGATTTCCGCATCAATGCGTTGCATAACATAGGAGAGATGTTCTTGGTTGTTCACAAAATCGAGCTGGTTCATGTCAATGATCAATAGCTTCCCTTCTTTATAGGTTTGTATCCATTCCGAATAATGCTGGTTGAGATTCTTCAAATAGTCGAGACGAATGGCATTTTCGTATGACCTACCACGTTTTTCGATTTGGCTGACCAGCCTTGGAATGTCTGCTTTCAGGTACACCAGCAGGTCAGGGGGCTCAACGTATTGTATCATTGATTCGAACAGCGTGAGATAGCTGGCATAATCGCGGTCGTTCAAAAAACTGGACTTATGTAGGTTAGCGGCAAAAATGTAAGCGTCTTCGTAGATCGTACGATCTTGTACGGTAGAAACATCACTTTCCCTGATCCGTTTGATCTGGTTGAAGCGGCTATTCAGAAAATAGATTTGGAGATGGAAGGCCCACCGCTTCATATCTTCATAAAAGTCAGCCAAGTAAGGATTATTTTCTACAGATTCTAGCTCGGCATACCATCCATAATGTTTGGCGATCAATTTTGCTAAGGTAGTCTTGCCAGACCCGATGTTACCACAGATAGCTACGTGCATGCTACATTTAAAATTTACGCTCGCAAAGGTAATAGGGCTCTAGGTAGGATGCCAGTGGACGACAATAAAAAGGCCGGGAACCACCCCGACCTTTCAACCCTTGTAATGCAATATCGTTTTATCGCATTCTTGGCAACTGAAAATCAATAAATTGACGCATCAATTTAAAAGCCCGTTTGGCGATTTTGTTGCCAGGTTAACCTAAACCAAACTTATGAAGAAGTTTACGGGTGCAAATCTAGGTCGCGGCGAACTCTCCTTGCTGCGGCTAGCGTTATGGATTTATTATGAATTAAGTTCATATTTAACCATTTGGTAACGAGCCGGGTATACTATCCAGCAGTCTTTTTACCTGTAAATCGCCAAACCCGTAGACACCTGCTTCTTCGGAAAACTTCTTGAAAATAGGGCCAAAATTAGCCTTGCCGTGGTCGTGCATGAGTCCAGCTAAAAGGCGCTCCGGCCGGCTTTTTCCCTTTCCCATAGGGAACCGGTCGATATGCGCCTGGACGGTATCCTTTAGTTTTGGGAACCTGCCTGCTAGAAGGTCGGCAGTACGGGTTAAGGCGGAGAATTCATCCTGTTGGTAATACTTCCAAAGCTCAATGAATAAACTTTTATCTCCTTCTTGCAGGGGTTGTTTGTTGGTGTAAGCAGCTTGTAAGGCTTGGTTGTCCATTATTCCAAATCCTCGCCAGTCATTATGCCCGGGAAAAACGAAGAAGGTCGAGACCCCTCCCGGTAAGAGGCTGAGAGAGAACCAACAATTGACTTGGCAAAAAAGATCGTACTCAAACCATAGGTAAACGCGGCTACCCTTTGGAATATGCATGATTTTTTCAAACTCAGGAATCGTTTTCTCTTGGTACTCTGTTGCGGAGACACCATAATGACTTGTCATAAATTCAGCCCGGGTTTTCCAAAAGCGGTCCAAGCTTTCGCCACTTACCGCACCGTCAACGAGGCATTCACGGGCCACTATTTTCTCTCCTTGGATAGAAGCAGGGAATTGCGCCAAGAGTACATCGCCATTTAAGATATGATATTCGGTCATGTATTTTAAAAATTAGCTCTAAGTCCGAAAATGAAATTTCTTCCCGCTGCACTGATGCCGCTCGAATAGGGTCTATAATGCACGTCCAAGATGTTTTCCAAGGCAGCTGTGACCAGTAATGTCTTAGAAAACTCGTAGGATCCTCGTAGGTTGAGAGTGGCCCAGCCGGGTGAACCATCCTTGGCCGGATCTGAAACATGCCGGGCATAAAGGTAGGGTTTGCTGATGATCTCGGTATCGGGGATATCCTCACGGTAGCGAGCCCCATTAAACTCACTAAAAATCTCGCCCCGGACCCTGTTTTTTTGATAAACCAGGGCCACTCTTCCGAACACTGGTGTCGTATGCCGAAGGGGCTGGTCATTGGTCCTGTCCTTTCCCGCAGTTTCCGTAATGCGCAACGTAGCGGCCCAATGGCGAGAAACGTTCCAATCTAACTGTATACTTCCCCCGTACAAGATGGCTTCGTTTGTATTTACTTGTGCCAAGATCTTTCTCCTACTGCCTTCTACTGTTATAGAGTCTTGCCCGTTGATCGAGAAATCCCCCCGTACTATCGCATTGTTCAATAAGGTGCCGAAGGCTGTTAATCTCCAACTCCACTTCTCAGAATGGCCGCTCCAGCTAATCTCTGTATTATAGCTGAACTCAGGCTCCAAATTCTCGTTAGGTACCACGATATTTTCACGATTGAGCTCGAAGACTTTACCTACATCATCTACATTAGGAGCCCTAAAGCCGGATGAAAGCATAAAGCTGATCTGCTGGCTGGGAATGCCCCGGTAAACCACACCCAAGCTGCCATTCAGGGCGCTGTTATTCAGTTCGATCTCTTCGGAATTTGTAAATGACGCTTCAGGATCATTGGTAGTAGCATCTAGCCGGACGTTGGTAAATCGTGCCCCGGCGCTTAAGGTGAATTTCGGCAGCCGGTGGATATAACTGGCATAGGCAGCCCCGGAGTAATAATTACTTCCTCCATCAGGATACCGGGGCGTTGTGGGTGTCGTTTCCCCGGTGAAAATATCCTCTCGTGTGCCGACAGATTCTATGGCGTTATACAAGAATTCGGCCCCATAATATAAGGAATTTTCCCCTAGGGATTTATCTAAGTCTAGGTTGAGAGAATATAGGTCTACTTTTTCAGTACGGTTACGGAGCCTGCTGCTGCCAAAACCACGGTCGTTACGGCTTTCTTCATAATCTTGGTAAGCGGCAATTACCTTGGCTTGATCAAAGAAGCGATGCGGCGCCGTGAGCTGGGCTTTAAGGGTATGCATTATCCATCGCTGCGGACCGTAAAACCACTCAGCATTTGCTAGTGAGTCGGTATCTCCCAAGGTTTCTGTTAAAACATCGTACCGGGGAATATCGCTGGTGTTACTAAGATAGAAACCATAGGTCAAATTAAGATCATCCGTTGGGGCATAGGCTACCTTTTGTACGGCATGCCAGCTATCAAAACCACTGGGCACTTGTAATCCTGGCTCGTTATTCGATACAAGCCGGTCGTTGCCGTCGCTGTCTTGGTCCACATAAGTATTGCGTTCGCCAAAGCCGGCATAGTCCCCGGGAGTGTTGCTTCCGCTTCTTAAGTCACCGAAGCTGCTATAGGAGAAAGAAGTGAAGGAGGACAATTTTTTAGTTCCCACGCCCAAATCGATGTGTCCTGTTAATTCATCGTTTGCGGTGGAAACGCGAGATAAAGCCGATCCCGTTATCCTTGTTTTACCCGTATCGGAGTAGACCGGGTCTTTAAAATGAAAATCCATCACTCCGCCCAAGGCATCACTTCCGTAGATGACGGAGCCCGGTCCCATGATCACTTCTGTACCGGCTAGGGCATTGGGATCGATACTGATCACGTTTTGCAGGTTGCCACTCCTGTATATGGCATTGTTCATACGTACGCCATCCACCACGATCAGCGTGGAGTTAGCCGAAAAGCCCCGTAGTTTTGGACTACCGCCCCCCAGCTGGCTTTTTTGGACAAAAACCTCGCCGGAATACGACAGAAGATCTGCCGAGGTCTGTGGGTTGTTGTAAACGACTTCTTGTTCGGAAATGCCTACGATCCGGTTCGGGATCTCGGTGATATCCTGCTCCCACTTATTTGCTGATACAACGACAGCTTTCATGTGCAGGATACGGTCGGCCAGCACCACTTGGTGCTGCTCGATTTTAGATTTTCTTATGGAGAAAAATTGAAAAGTAGGGTGCCGTAGATAGAGCATTTCCTCTTCGGTAAACAGGCTTATGTCAGCCATACCCTCAAGGTCTGAAACAGTTGAGATACTTTTGGAAGCATTATGAATGACCACATTCGGCACAGGATCATTATTTTTATCCAGCACTTTTATTTGCTGGCTGAAAAGAGATCCGGCCGCCGTGATGCAAAGGCACAAAAAGGCTATTTTTATCATTACCTTCATAACGCTCGAAAATAGAAATAAAATCTCATGTCAAAACTATATTATTTGTTGTCTGGTGGTAGAAAAATTTAGGTGGAAGAGGTTTGGAGGAGTTGCCGTGAAGTGATTTCTTTACAACATGCCTTTGGTATCGTCAAAGTATAAAGCCCCGGTTTTGCTACGAAATGGTCACATGGCCACGATCATTCCCAGTATGTTCCGCCGGGTGGAAGGTGTCCATTACAGTCGTGAAAGAATTGACACCTTGGATCACGATTTCCTTGACCTCGATTGGTTACGCTCTGGCTCAAGATCCCTAGTCGTGTTAAGCCATGGCCTCGAGGGGAGTTCTGATAGACCGTATGTTTTGGGTATGGCAAAATATTTTCATCAAAAAGGATGGGATGTTTTGGCTTGGAACTGTCGCAGTTGCGGCGGAGAGATCAATCGCCAGGGGCGATTCTACCATCATGGGGAGACCTCTGACCTTAAGTGGGTCATAGAACATGCCTTACATACCGGCAAATACAGCCACGTGTGGGTGGTCGGGTTCAGTTTAGGTGGAAGTATGACCATAAAATATATTGGTGAGGGGGGTGGACAGCTCCCGGCAGAAGTAAAGGGGGGCGTTGCCATCTCCGTACCCGTAGACCTGGCCGGCAGTGTAAAAGAGTTTGAAAAACCTAGTATGGCTTTTTATCGCAACCGATTTTTACGCAAACTTGAAGACAAAGTACGCCGTAAAGCCGCATTGTACCCGGAAGTGATCGAATATAAGGACTTTTCAAACATCAAGCGTTTTCCCGATTTTGATAACGCTTACACCGCACCTTTACACGGATTTTCTGATGCCAATGATTTCTATCAAAAAGCCAGCGCTTTAAATTTTATCCCGGGAACGTGCCGCCCCCTGCTGCTCATCAATGCTTGGAACGATCCTTTTTTGTCAAAATCTTGTTTTCCCCTTGGATTAGCCGAAGGAAATAGCCTATTTCACCTTGAGGCTGCCGGTAGAGGAGGACATGTTGGCTTTACATTGGCAGGGAGCGAGTTCAATTACATGGAAAAAAGGACGTTTGATTTTATTCAAGAGCACTTTTAATATCATTGTAGAATTCATTTCTTGTAATTTGATAGTAGAATAAGGTACTCATTTTACGATGATATATCGTTTAGCGACAGTCTGCATATTGCTGATAGGTTATTCTTTTGCCCTTACAGGGCAAGAAATGGATGTAATTGATAGTCTGCGTGCTCAACTTAAAGAAGCGAACGATACCACACGGATGAACCTGTTCTTCGAGTTATCCATGAGCTATCAATTCACCGATCCTGATTCTGCCATGTATTTTGCTGCGGAAGCCATAAATGGCAGCCGGGAGATCAATTATTTAAAAGGCGAAGCGGATGGCCTGATCAGTGCGGGGCGCCTGAAACGCGACAAAGGCCAGTACGCCGACGCACTGGAAGATATTTTTGCTTCCCTTGAAATCTACCGTGAAATAAATGATACAAAGCAAATTGCCAATGCATTTAACGACATTAGCATAGTATATGCCATCTCCGAAGACTACGAGCAATCACTTGTTTATTTTCAAAAAGCCTTGTCACTTTTCCAACAAATGGGAGATGAACAAGGGGAATCCTATGCGCTGAATAATTTAGGCATTATCTACCAAGAGCTTGGCGATGATAGTACGGCCAGGGATTATTTTGTCCAGTCGTTGAGAATAAAGGAAAAAAATAATGACCTCTATGGCATTTCGCGCGCCTACACCAATTTGGGCTCGATCTTGGAAAACTATGAGCAATGGGATGCAGCACTGGTGTATTACTTCAAGGCCGATAGTGTATACCGCATTCGTGAAGACCGGTACGGTGAGGCCAGCAATTTTATTTCAATTGCCAATTTGTATGTGCTAAAGCAGGAACTGGGGCGAGCACGCCGCTATGCGGAACGAGGAATGCAAACAGCCGAAACTATAGAATCTAATCCCATACGGCAGGATGCTGCCAGCGTATTAGTGAGTATCTATGAAGGGCTGGGGAACTATAAAAAAGCGCTGGAGTATCAAAAGCTTTACCAGCAAGTGACCGATAGCCTGCTAAATGCAGAAAACCTGGAAAACATTGAGGGCTTAAAAGCACAATTCAATGCTGCCGAGAAAGAAATGGAAATAGCTGACCTTAAAAAAGAACAGGCCTTACAAAAAGCCTTGGTCGAACGCCGAACACTATTGAACTACATGCTTATCGGCGGGGTATTACTTCTTTTACTCAGCTTGGCATTCTTGTATAGCGCTTACTCGGCTAATAAAAATAAAAAGAACGCCCTGATCACTTTAAACAGGGATAAAGACAGGTTTCTCTCTATCCTTTCGCATGATATAAAAAGCCCGTTGAACACCCTCAAAGGGTTTTCTTCATTGCTTATGTCCCCAACGGCCCTCATAAATAAAGAAGAGATACAAACGTATGCCTGTAAAATAAATCATTCGCTGGAGAAGCTAACAGAGCTGGTGGACGATCTCCTGAAATGGTCTATGAGCCGAACGGGAAAGAACGACTTGCAATTCCAACCCATTAATATGAATGATCTCGTGCAAAATGTCGTAGATCTCTATCAGTTGACGGCCAATAGCAAAAGAATACAAATTGTTACCGAAGCAGAGTCGCAAGTGTTTGGCTTTGCAGACTATAACTCTCTTCATACCGTACTCAGGAATCTCTTGTCCAATGGCATCAAGTTTTCGCACCCAGAGAGCACGATCTATATTAAGACCACGTCAGAAAACGGACGAGTAAAGACCTCTATAAAAGATTCGGGCATAGGTATGAAAAAGGAAATGATAGAAACCCTGTTTAGTTTATCAAAAGATAGGGTCAGGAGTGGTACAGCTGACGAAAAAGGCACAGGGCTGGGGTTAGCATTATCCCGTGAATTGATCACGGAAAATAAGGGAGAGCTCGTCGTGACCAGCGAACGCGGCATGGGAAGCGAATTCAGCGTGATCATCCCTGCATATAGTAATAATAAGGCTGTCCCCCATGCCTCGGCGAGTTGATCGCTGTTGCGCGATGTATATCAAATACCACCGAATATGAAAGCATTGAATTTAACAATGACCTGTTGTATAGTACTGGTAGGGTTGACCACCGCTTGCAATCCTCAAAAAACCGGGGAGTCCGCGATAAATGCACAAGAGGAGGAAGTAAAAATCCCTTCACTCCATGGGGGCTGGACCAATATCTCTATGACCGTAGAAATTAAGACCGAACCGGATACGGTCATAGAAGTGCCGGTAGGAAAATGGGAGGAAATACTGGGGATCAAACCGATCCTTACCACGTTCAAAGCGGACAGCAGTTTCATATCCGAGTATAGAAACCTAGGCGATTCACTTTTTATGACCAGTACCGGGGTGTGGTGGGTGGCCAACGACTCCGTATACATGGAAGAGCAAGGGATATTGAATGCCTATCACTTTAAGATACATCACGACACTGTAACATTTACCGGCTATATTGATTGGGATCAAGACGGCGAACCCGATGATCTTTATTACGGGAGCCAAGTAAGGGCTGCGTTGTGACATGAGTTCTAATAAAGTGCTGTGGCACTAAATCCATAAAAAGAATCCATTTGTGATTTTTCGAGTGCCAGTGGCGGGAGCGTTTTGCCGCCCGGGTACAAATGCACCAAGGGTCACCAAACGTAGCAGGTAAAATTTCAATAAAAAGTGATTAAAGAAAAATAGATAGCGTAGCACCTTTTGGAATGACCCAAATGACATTTCCCAGTGCCTGGGCATTCCAATCCATCGGAGACCTGCAAAGGCTATCAACAAATAAAATAAGTCAAACCCGCCCAAAACAATAGATTTCAAACATCATTGTGACGGAAATTCTCTATAAAATAGTTTTGGCGATACTGGCTTTTTATGGCTTCGTCTCAAACAAAAATCATGGCGACTTATCCATTATCATACACGTAACCTCGTACTATGACCACTTTGCCAGGTTTAAGTAGGGCATCCTTGAAAATTAGATTTGCCAATAAACGTCTATTTTTTACCAAATTAGGCTACACTTTTAAGATGTTCCGGGTAGTGCGAACCTCGAAATGAGTAGTTTGGCGGGATTTTGTGGTTCTAAGTCCGTGTTCATTTTCTTTTGCACGCCCAAAAGAAAACGAACCAAAAGAAAAAGGCGCCATCAACCAAGCCCATTTTCC
>JANQLQ010000196.1 GCA_028280565.1 Fulvivirga sp. | reverse complement strand
GGAGACATCCAGGAACAGCGCGGCCCATTTGAGGCCTGTGGGTAAGCGGCCTATAAGGGCTGGGCAGTGCGTTTAGCGGGTAAAATGGGCTTTGTTGCTGGCGCCCTTTTCTTTTGTTTCGTTTTCTTTTGGGCGGGCAAAAGAAAATAAAAACTGGACTTAGTACCACAAAATCCCGCGTATACTACTCATTTTGAGACTCCTATTACCCAAAACATCTTAAAAATATAGCTTAACTTGCCAAAATTAACCGTTTTACCATCAAGGCTAATTTTCAACGACGCCCCAGAACAAAGAGCCAGGGAAATGGCAACGTACGCAAGCCCGAACAGGGCAATGGTCATTTTTTAGGTGCAAAGCCTTGACCCGTTTTAGTACAAAACTAGGTAGCCCAAGTTTTACCCCCGGCCTCTCGCAACGTGATGCAACCGTGGTATTCTACCGGTATGGCCTTGTACTGGAGTACTTGCGTGGCCCCTACCTCCGAGGTGAAATAGCCGAGCAAGGTAAGTTCCTTCATTTTCCAAAAGAACGGTCTCTCGCTTGATCTTTTCCTAGCGTAATCCTTCAATTCTTGATTTTTAGCTTGTAGAAATTGGAGTCGCTTTTCATCGTCGAGGTCGATGAAACTGTTTCCCATTTCCTGTAAACACTCGTCCTCGAAGGCCTGTAATCCATCAATGAACCTTGAACGTTCTTCCTTTCTATAGATTTTGCTCACCATTGCTTCAATGAACTTTGGCACTCCAACCCCTTTAGCACCAAGTGTCGCTGTTTTAGGGATAATGCCTTCGCTCACCTCCATCACCAGCATCGCTTGCTGCTCATTGAAAAAAGTGGGAGCCCAGTTTAATTCAGGGTCGGAAGTACACCCCTTTAAAACACCCATAACGGATGAGGCCGATAAAGCTCCCCCCATGATCACAGCGGTCCTTTTTAGTGCTTCTCTTCTATCCATTGTCATTTTTGAACTGCTTTAAAGGTTTTGTTTTTTCATTTCTTTTACCGCGTAATCTGCCGCCCTAGCGGTAAGCGCCATATAAGTCAGCGACGGATTTTGACAGGCCGATGAAGTCATGGCCGCCCCATCAGTACAAAAAACATTAGGCACGGTATGCACCTGGTTCCATTTGTTCAAGACAGAGGTTTTCGGGTCTCGTCCCATCCTGGCCGTTCCCATTTCATGGATCCCTAACCCGGGGGCACCGATATCATCATAGGCATGGATATTCTTCAAACCGGCGGCTTCTAACATCTCTACGGCGGAGTCTTTCATATCCTTACGCATATTTAATTCGTTCTCTTTGAATTCACAATCGATCACAAACGTGGGCAAACCATGCTTATCAAGCTTATCCTGGGTGAGCTCAACCTTATTCTCATGATACGGCAAACATTCTCCAAAAGCTATGAGTCCCATCCTCCATGCACCAGGAGTAGTGATGGCTTCTTTCAGTTCTTTTCCCACACCCAGTTCAGCCACAGCCTGTTGCCACCCATGCCGGCGTGCGCCTCCTTGATAACCAAACCCCCGGAGATAATCAGGCCTTTGCTCCTCGATGTTCCTAAACCTCGGGATGTATATCCCGTTCGGACGCCTCCCCGAATAATACATATCTTCAAAACCATCATACTCCCCGGATGCTCCCACTCGAAAATGATGATCCATAAGGTTATGTCCTAGCTCCCCGGAATCGTTGCCAAGACCATTGGGAAAACGGCTAGAGGTAGAATTTAATAATATCCAGGTAGAGCCCAAGGCAGATGCGTTCAAGAAGATGATCTTGGCATAAAACTCTTCGGTAAGGCCGGTTTCGGCATCCAATATTTTTACCCCACTCGCCCTTCTCTTGGCATCATCATATAAGATCTCTGTTACGATAGAATGAGGCCTAAGCGTCATGTTCCCCGTCCTTTCAGCAGCAGGTAAGGTAGAAGCATTGCTGCTAAAATATCCTCCAAAAGGACACCCTCGAATGCAAAGATTCCGGTAATGACATTTCGACCGCCCGTTGTGCGGCTGTGTAATGTTTGCCGTCCTGCCAATCGTCATAAGGCGGCCATCAAAGTGTTGGGCTATCTTTTCTTTTACATGTTTTTCTAAGCAATTGAGCTCCATAGGCGGTAAGAACTTCCCATCGGGCAGTTGGGAAAGACCTTCAGCTTGTCCGCTCACCCCGATGTATGACTCCACATAATCATACCAAGGGGCTATGTCTTGGTATCGAATCGGCCAATCCACGGCTACGCCCTCTTTCGCATTAGCTTCAAAATCCAGCTGACTTAACCTGTAGCTCTGTCGCCCCCACATAATGGAACGCCCGCCTACATGATACCCCCTGATCCAATCAAATCGCTTGTTTTCCGTATAAGGATGCTCTGTATCCTTGGGCCACCAGTGCTTGGTGGAAGGTTTTACCGTATAACCTGTCCTACTCTGCACGGGATAATCTTTCATTTCATCGGCCGTTAACCGGTCAGCATTTTTCAATTCCCACGGTTCAAGGTTCATTGTCGGGTAATCCTCGACGTGTTTTACCATCCTGCCTCGTTCTAGCACGAGGGTCTTTAATCCTTTTTCGGTAAGCTCCTTAGCAGCCCATCCCCCACTTATACCGGTACCTATGACTATGGCATCGTAAGTGTTTTGTTGCCTGGATTTGAGATTTAGGTTCATAGTGTAATAAAAAGAAATATTTGGTAACCTGAAATATAATAGAAATTCTCAAGGTTCGAAAACCGCAGGTATAAGAACAGGCAGTGAGCTAAAGTTTGATTAACTAATATTTTAGTTTGAAAACTAAAGATTTAGTGGTATACTTGCCATACACTCATAGACTAACGATACGCCATGAAAGAACTTACAAAAGCAGAAGAGCAGGTCATGCAGATCCTATGGAAGTTAGAGCGAGGATTTGTCAAAGATATCATAGCAGAAATACCTAGCCCGAAGCCTGCTTACAATACCATTTCGACCATTGTGCGGATCCTAGAGCAAAAGGGATTTGTAGGGCATAAGGCTTATGGCAAAACTTACGAGTACTACCCACTCATCGATAAGGCCAACTACAGTAAGTTTTACCTTAATAATTTCCTGAGTGGCTATTTCAGCGGTTCATTTGAGCGGTTGGTATCTTTTTTTGCTAAAGAAAATGACCTGGACCTGGACGATGTAGATGAGTTAATGAAGCACGTCAAGAAGGACCTAAAGAATGATCCCGGTGAATAGTTACATCAATTTCCTGCTAGAGGCCAACCTATGCCTACTCTTGTTAGGTAGTTTTTACCTATTGGTCTTGCGTAAAGAACGCCACTTTAAGTTAAAACGGTATTACCTGCTGGTGGGTACGGCTATGAGCATTTTGATCCCTTTTTTAGATCTTGCCAATCCTTTCCCCGGGGAATACGGGACATCATTCTTTTACCCCTTTCAAAGTATGATACTACCGGGGGTAACCATTGTGGGCAGCGCCAGTTACTGGCAAGAATTAGGGCAAAGTACCATCGCCTTTTCTTTAAATGATGTCCTTATTACCCTGCATGGGTTAGGTATATTAGTACTGTTAGCAACATTCCTCTTCCAGTTGTATAGGCTGTTCACTTTTTACCGGCTTAGAAAGTCGCTTCAAATTGTGTGTCCTGGATACATACTCGTTCCTACGGATGGGAAATGGCCCACTTTTTCCTTTTTTAAGCTTTTGTTTTTCGACAATACGCTGACCCTTTCAAAAAGTGAAAAAGACAACATCATTAGGCATGAGGAAGCCCACATCAAGCAATGGCATAGTGCGGATATTGTATTTTTCGAGCTGGTCAAGATCCTTTTTTGGTTCAATCCCATGGCATGGCAGCTCCGCAAAACAATACAGCATACACATGAATTCTTAGCCGATGAAGATACACTTAAAAGTAATGACCTCGCTGGGTATAAAAGCCTGCTAGCCAAGATAGCTTTAGGCAGGGTGACTCCTTCATTTGGTAATCATTTTAACAAGTCCTTAATTTTAAAACGTATTGAAAACATGAAAACACCACCTAGTAAACCATCTGTTTTAAAGTGGTCCGGTGCTTTATCGCTCATGGTCACTTTAGTGATTGTTTTTAGTTGTAATGAGCCAGCTATTGATCATTCGGATCAAATCGTTGAAACTGCTCTTGCAGATCAAGAAGTTTACCAAATTGTTGATAAGACCGCTGTACCCCCGGGTGGTTACAAGAAATTCTACCAATACATCACGGAGAATATGACCTATCCTGCACAAGCTCGGAAAGCCGGGATAGAGGGGAAGGTGTATGTTCAATTTATAGTGGATAAAAATGGAAATCTTACGGATGTAGAGGCGGTAAAAGGAATTGGCGGTGGATGTGATCGTGAAGCGGTCCGGGTTGTGGCGGCCTCTGACCAATGGAGCCCTCCACAACTAGGGGGTAAAGCGGTAAGGCAGAAAATAATTTTGCCTATCACTTTCAAACTAGGGGATCCTAAGAAAACGTATAAAGACAAAAGCACTGGGGAAAATATCGGGAGGATAGGTTCAGAAAATGATATCCTAAATAAAAACAATGCAGCGCTACGACCTGTGGTGTCAAAAGATAAATGTTGAGGTAAATCCTGCAATAATCCTAACAGGGAGGCTGTCTCAAAAGGGTCAGCCTCTCTTTTTTGTCAAAGCATTATTTTGTCTTTGCGTATCTCTAAGAATTACCCGGTTCCCCTGTGGTTATTTTAACCGCTGGGATCACGGGGTTCCTATTATATTCTAGCCCCCCACTAATCTTTGGCTTCATTTTCAAACCCAAGACTTTTGAGACACCTTCTTTTTTTATTAAAATGAGGTCATAACCAACTGTTTTCTTTCATTAGCATGAAAAATACGTGCGAAGTCCAAAACTTCCCATGCCTGTGCCGTATATTGCGGGCAATGCTCACGTCAAGGAATCTCCCCTATTTTTTTATTCTTCTTTTGGCTATTTCGTCGTGTAAGGTGACCAAGGTCACGGACCAATCCCAGCAAGTGCCTGATTCATTAGCCATTCGTATTGATACTTCTGCTACCAAAGTGGATACGGTACTGACAAAAGTCCAGGATTCCGTAGATATACGCGTACACCGACTGCTTAAAGATACATTGACCATCATTGGTGTAGGAGATATTATGATGGGCACAAATTATCCCGACACCCGGTATCTTCCCCCTCACCAAGGGAAGCATTTGTTAGCACCGGTAGATTCCATATTGCAAAACGCAGATGTCACTTTCGGAAATTTAGAAGGCGTGATCTTAGATGATGGCGGGGATCCGAAGTATTGTCGCAACCCCAAGGTGTGTTACATATTCAGGTCACCAGAATATATGGTACAGCACCTAAAAGATGCGGGGTTCGATGTACTGAGTACGGCTAACAATCACGCGGGCGATTTCGGTGACCCGGGCAGGAAGAATACCATGCGGGTGTTAGACTCCTTAGAGATCCATCATGCCGGGCTGATAGCTCGCCCCCATGCATCCTTTATGATAGACGGCATGAAATATGGGTTCGCAGCCTTTGCCCCAAACAACGGCACGATGAGCATCCATGACCTAGACCAGGCAAAACGTATTGTACATACGTTAGATTCCATTTCCGATGTTGTAATTGTCTCTTTCCATGGAGGTGCCGAAGGGAGCAAATACCAGCATGTACCTCGTAAAAATGAAATTTTTTATGGGGAAGACCGGGGGAATGTCTACAACTTTGCCCATACTATGATCGATGCCGGGGCAGATATCATTTTTGGGCACGGCCCGCACGTAACACGGGCAGTAGATGTTTACAAAAACCGCTTCATCATTTATAGCCTAGGTAATTTTTGTACCTACGCTCGTTTTAACCTTAGGGGAGACAATGGGCTAGCCCCGATAGTGAAGGTCTTCACCAAAAGTAATGGGGAGTTCATAAAAGCAGTGGTAACGCCGGTCATCCAACGCTCACCCGGTGGACCTGCGATAGATCATGAACGACGTGTTATCCGTAAATTGCAGGAACTCACCGAAAAAGATTTCCCCGAAGTGCCCATTAAGATTGATGCTACTGGTATAATTACTTATATTCAAGATTAAATTTTAACGGATGCCGTATAAAGAAAAAGTCATTGAGAAAAAGTATTATGCTATTGGAGAAGTGGCAGACATGTTCAACGTCGCTACTTCGCTAATACGATTTTGGGAAAGCGAATTTGATGTTATTCGCCCCAAAAAGAACAGGAAGGGAAATAGGCAATTCACGAAAGAAGATATAGAAAATGTACGGCTCATCTATCACTTGGTAAAGGAAAGAGGATTTACACTACAAGGCGCCAAGGACATGTTAAAAAATGATAACGGTGCCATCAAAGACAAAATGGAGATCATTGTGTCTTTAAATAATGTTAAACAATTCCTTTTAGAGTTAAGAAATCAAATTTAAGCCCACTGGATGGAGCAGGATAGGATCTTTCAACTCGCGCTTCATTTTATACCCGGCATAGGTAATGTTTTGATCAAGCAGTTGATCAGCTATTGTGGTTCGGCAGAAAATGTATTTTCCAGGCCTAAAAGCCAATTGTTAAAGATCCCGGGGATCGGTCCTGCCTCGGCTGATGCTATAAAAGCTCAAAAGCCCTTACAAAAGGCCGAAGAAGAACTGCAAAAAGCCGCCCGGGAGGGAGTTAAACTATTGTTCCATCATAATAAAGAATACCCATACCGGTTAAAGCAGATCCATGACGCTCCTACAGTGCTCTATTGTAAAGGCAGCACCCCTTTAAACACGAACAAGGTGGTGGCCATAGTAGGTACCCGGCAGGCCACACCCTATGGCAAAGCACTTACAAAAAGACTTGTAGAAGGGCTAGTTGCCCATGACGCTTTGATCGTGAGCGGTTTGGCTTATGGTATTGACATACATGCTCACCGGGCAGCACTAGAATGTAACTTGCCCACCATAGCCGTTTTGGCAGGAGGTATTGACAGGATCTACCCGGCTTCCCACAAAGGGACCGCGCTGGATATGCAAGCCACTGGCGGGCTACTGACGGAACAGCCCTTTGGCACGGTACCTGAGCCCCCGAAATTCCCGGCAAGGAACCGGATCATTGCGGGCCTGGCGGATGCCATTATTATCATCGAAGCCGCCAAACGGGGCGGGGCCCTGATAACAGCAGAAATGGCAAATGACTATAATCGTGATGTTTTTGCGCTACCCGGCGAAGTAGGACAAAAGTACTCGGAAGGCTGTAATAACCTTATCAAAAAAAACAAAGCGCATCTTTTAACCGAAATTTCGGACTTAGAATACATCATGAACTGGGATAGAAACAACACATCCATCACCCAACAACCTGCCTGCCTGGATCATCTAAAACCTGAAGAAAAACGAGTGATGGAAGAGTTGGAAACCGGCAACCAAATGGCACAGATCGACCAACTGAGTTGGTCTACCCAAATTCCTGTGAATAAATTGGCTTCGGTGTTATTAACCTTAGAGTTTCAAGGTTTGGTCAAATCACTGCCCGGGAATAACTATAAGCGTGTGAAATAAAGCGCACTACCGTACACGTCTATCTCGACCTTTACCTCCTCCTTATTACTGTTTGAAGCTAAAAGCACGAAACCGGAAGTATCCTTTTCAACCTCCAGCTTCGTGCGTATCAGTAGAGCCAGCAGCTTTAAACGCCAAATCGCATGGAATTAAGAATCACTAGGAAGGGACTGGATTAAATAGCACAAAAGATCCCTTTGTGATTCTTTGAGCTTTGGTGCCTTAGTGGCTAGGGAAGCTTTGCCACAAAGGCACCAAAGGCACCAAAGTACACTAAACTTATTAGCCGAAACTACCATGGAAAGTAATAAATGGGTATCAAGTCCAGGTCAAAAGCATCATTCAAACGATCATTCATGGGATAGAATACTTTTTATTTGTTCCAGTTCTTTCGTGATCGCCCCACGTTTAATAAGGGTGTATTCTTTTACGTTGATCTTATTGAACCAGTCCTCCCAAACTCCCATGATACGGTCCCATTCCATGTCTTTATCACGAGGGGCGGCTTCCAACAGCACGACGTGAAGCCCAGGGAATTCATTATTGATCTCACGTAACTTTTTTTGGTTTTTACCCACAATAGGGTACCCGTCCGTTAGGATAAACAGGTAATTTTCCGTGAGGGTGTCCTTGACGTAGTCTATCTTCAGGTCTTCATAAAAATATTTCCAGATATCTGCTCCATAGTAGTTTGAAGGCCTTTTACTGAATACAGCCTCCCGGTAAAGCGTATCTAGGTTCGCAAAAAAATGATCCCGGCGCTCTTCTTCTTTCCCTTTCCGGAATATATTTTTAACATTCTGCATATTCACGTAGAGCCGGTCTTCGTATATCTCCGTGCTCAACCTTGATCCCCTCTGTGGGGCGATCACTACCTTGATCTCATCTCGTGATTTGATATACAGCTCTCTTTTGACCTTCTCTTCGAAAAGAGAGTACAATTGCCTGATGATCTTCTTATCCCTTTCAGGTTGATCACCTTGAACTATGAGCCGGTCTGATAAGTCCAGCAAAACGATATAATTATGTTTCACACGCAGGCTTTTCTTTTTCTCCGGCGCGGGCACATTACAGGATGACAAGATCATCGATATCGCCAATAATGGCAAAATAGCCCTTGTCATGATTCTTTTACTTATTTCCATGAGTTGATGATGCATTAAATACATTTTTATCTCCCGGCTGGCTGCCCCATACGTGCTTAAGCAAAGCCAATAGGAACAGGACCGGCAATAAAGTTAAGTTAGGTTTTGAGCCTTAGTTTGGGTGAGCTTATCGCCGTTTGTTTGCCACCTTTACGATACCTTTCTTGATGTCGTTCTTTTCTTCAAACTCCTTTTTGAGTATTAGACAGCTTTCTTTGACATCTTTCATATTGGCCGGTGATAAATAAGAGATCCAGCCGGATGAAAATTGATCAATATACCGTTTTAAGTCACCGTACATGACCACGCTGGCATCTTCACGATAGTCATTGATCTTGTTTTGCAAAACTACTGTGTCCGTACGTCTTGATCGCAGGGTTTTGATATCGCGCTCAAGGTGCTTGATGATCTTCTTAAGGTTGCCCGTGATATGTCGTTTATCCCATTCGCGCAGCAAAGAATCAAAAAGGATACTCCAAATGATATACACCAAAAACCCTAAGAACAGAATAATATAAAAGGTAGAACTTTGGCTCCATGGGATGGTAGCTAATCCCATCAGTTCTTTAGCACTTTCGGTATTGTTATGAATGATAAGCGCTAAGAGAAAATCGACCATAAAAGTGACTGTGATCAAGAGGGTCAAGAATATGAACTTGTATTTGCTTTTGAGCTCAAGCAGGATATGGAATGCCCACCCAAATGCATAAAATACAAACGGTACTAGCAGCAGCAAGTAATTAAATTGAAGAGCTTCTGATAGTTCGTAAGCTCCCGGCATGATACTGCCTACCCCCACTCCTTCCGCTATGCTTTCGGCAATTCCTTCAAAGTCCACATACAAAGCTTTATAGGCAGCGGAAATGTAAAAAAAGAAAAGATACACGGAGAGCATGACCAATAAAAAAACATTGATCGAAAATTTCACAACACTAAAGCTTTCGGCTTTCAGCTTTTCATTGTCCTTGGCCCTGATCTCACGTATGTTCAGCATCTCTTGACGATACTCATCGATCTCCCCCTCTTTTTTCTTAATATCTTGATCAAACTGTTCGTTTGTTTTTTCTGCCTCTTCCAGCTCCTTTTCAAGTTCTTTCACTTGTTTGACACGCTCCACACGTTCTTCATCGGAGAAACCATGATATTTTGTATCTACAAGATCACCGTTGACTATCCTGTCGAGATAGGCTATATACATATCCGGATCACCTTTTACTGTTCCTGATTGTTCGTAACCAAAGTCATATAAATTTACCCGATCCACATGGTGCGTGACCCTGACCATGTCATTTTCGGGGGCTTTGGATGTCTTAGTCATCATATACCTGGATTTTGTTTTTTGTTTTAAAAAAATCTAAAATTAATTGATCAAAAAATGAGCTGATCCAACAAATAACCAACTAGACAACTCCGCAATATATGAAATATCTACGAAAGTAAACGAGCCATGTGACATTTCATTCGGTGAATGTAAGAAGCATGTATTATATTATGGAAATTTTATTAGAAACGAAGGTTATCTTGATTTGAGATTCGACAAACCGCAGTTCCACTGAATGAATTAATCGAGTGAAAAGTAAAGTCATAGAAAGTGTTTTGGAAAAATTCGAATCCAATTTATGGGGTTACCATTTCCTTATACCCAAAGAAGTATCGCAGCATTTTATCAAAGGGAATGACAGGAGAGTGATCTGCACCATCAACGATACCGAAAGCGTCCGTAGTGGGCTCATGCCTCTTGACGGTCAGCATTACATTTTAGTCAATAAAGCCTTACGAGAAAAACTAGGCCTGTCTCTCGGCTCCAAGGTCAAGCTGGAACTAGAGAAAGACCAATCCGAATATGGAATGGAAATGCCCGAACCTTTGCAAGTACTGTTGGATCAAGACGAAGAAGGGGCACAATTTTTCCACGCATTGACCCCAGGAAAACAGCGCAGCTTGATCTACATAGTAAGTAAAGTAAAGAACACAGATAGCCAATTGAACAAAGCACTGGCGATCTTACAACACTTAAAAGACACCAAAGGTAAACCTAACGGCCCCCAACTTATGCAAACGATCAAAGAGTTTAATCGTAGAGGTAAGCCGTTTTAAATAGGTATAGTCCGGCAGGTCATTTACCCTTTTGCCAAGGCTTGAAATTCTTCGCTTTTGGTCCTTTGAGTTCATTCCGGTTAGGTTGGGCTTGGCTTAACACACGGAATTCACCGGGCTGAGTTTCCCATGGTTTAGCATTTTTTGCTGACGGCCCTTGGACCACTTGCAATTCCGCCTTTGAATAGAGCTTAATCCCTGTATCGGTGGATTGCCAAGGCTTAAAGTTCTTTGCTGCCGGCCCCTTCAAATCATTTTTCCTTTGTGCTACCACTTGTGAAGCCAAGGATACCATGAACAATACGGCAATAATGGGTATAACACGTTTTCGCATCCTAATAGTCATTTGGTTCGTTAAAAGAATAACAAAAAAAACAGGCCTCACGTTTAAATTTCCATTCCTTTTTTCTTGAAACTCATAAGCCGTCGGTGCTCAAAACTTTGCCCTAAATAGTAAGTTAAGCCTCAAATGCGGTATCGTGTACCGGGTGAGTTATGTTTAAGGTATTGATCAGTCGGCAATCGGCAAAAGGCAGTAGGCAAAAGATGGGATTACCGATGAGTTATTGCCGACGTTAAGGGTGAAACTTAAAAAGATAGGAATAGGTTAAATAGTTAAGAAGATCTCTTTATGATTCTTCGAGCTTTAGTGCCTTGTTGGCCGAGGAAGCTCGCCACCAAGGCACACCGAGCTTACCACCCAAAACTACCTTGGATAATATCTATGATCAATAGTTATTCGGTCCAGGTTTTAACTGCCATTTGAGGCTGGACATGATACTAGTTAAACAATCTGTTCGTTTTTGCATTAATTAAATATGCGAAAGTCATACGCATAATGATGGCCGCCAAGCAACACCGCCATGAATAAGGTAAAGTTCATTAGCCTAGTATCATTTGTTACAGCTTTGACATTCTTTTGTTTGTCTATTCCTGTCTATGGCTTAGGAAAAACGCATGCCATTACAGGAATTGTAGCCTCCCTGGTCCTCTTGCTTCCTTGGGGTTTGTCTGCTGTAGGTATTGTTCAATGGGGTAAAATAACATTAAGCATATTTCTACCCGTGTTTATTTGCGGGGTATCTGTCACATTAAAACTCATATCCCCGGTGAAGGATCCTTTTAATATGCTGAACAGCCTCTACTTCACGCGTATGTTGTTATTGATGTGTATTGCAATACCTTTTATTACGGTTCGTTTGAGCAATCGAAAACTTTTAATACTGGGTGCAGTGATCCCCAGTTTGTGCCTGCTCTTGATCGATGGGATCCATTGGGTATTTGGTGTAGCGCCACAATTGACAGGCACCCCGAGTTTGGTTTATTATATTACGTCTAACTCAGCTTCAATTTTAGCTACAGGAACTTTCATAGCCAGTATGATCTACCTTAAAACGAGGATCGAGGACATAGAGTTTAAGTACAGGAAAAAAATAGGTCATTTGGAATTATACCTTACGGACCTGATCAGTCTTAGTAACTCCCCGGCTGTATTAAATGGTGAAACCGATAATACCTACCAACAAGTAGCTGAAAAAATAAGGAATTCCCTAAAAGTGAGCAGGGTCAGTCTTTGGGAATTTAACCTTGATCATACCGAGATCCGTTGTAAGTTTTTGCTGGACCAGGACGGGATTCAGAACAAGCCTATGATCACTCTTTCATCCAAAGATCACGAGAGGTACTTCGAAGCCATTAAAAGGAATAAACTAGTCATCGCTACTGACGCTCAAAACCACGGCGCTACTAAAAGCTTTACCCATAGCTATTTAAAACCGCTCAACATACTTTCTATCATGGATATTGCTTTTATGAATGATGGAAGGCTGGCCGGGATCATTTGCTGTGAACAACAAGATGAACATAAGCGCTGGTTTGTAGAAGATTCATTGTTTTTGAGTGCTATGGGAGATACCGTATCTTATATGCATTCTAACCGGAAAAAAATACTTAGAAATGAAGAGCTAGAAGAGCATGTGAGATTAAGGACCAAGGAACTAGAAAGAAAAAATGAGCAGCTTTCCGAATATGCCTATATCAACTCACATGTACTGAGGGCTCCTGTAGCCCGGATCATGGGCATATTCGAGTTGTTTGATAAAAGCGTGGATAATCAAATCGAGCAAGAGATCATGAGGCATTTCAAGCTGTCAGTGGAGGAGTTAGATAATATAACCTTGCAAATAAAGCAGGCGATCGAAGAATACGGACGATTCGATCGCAACAACCTCACGCAACAGATCCATCAATAAAACTTTTTAGAGCATCCTTTAAAATTCAATTGGCGTATGGAGGGAAGACCTCCAGGGACAGCGTGGCACATTTGAGGCTCGTGGGTCAGCGGCCTATGGGGCCGGATAGTGCGTTTTGTGGGGGAAATGGGCTTTGTTGCTGGCGCCTTTTTCTTTTGGTTCGTTTTCTTTTGGGCGCGCAAAAGAGAATGAACACGGACTTAGAACCACGAAATGACGCTTAACCTACTCATTGCGAGGTTCGCACCACCCGGAACATCTTAAAAATGTCTCCTAATTTGCTAAAAATAGACGTTTATTATCACATCTAATTTTCAAGGATGCCCTTATTTAAGGGCTTTCGGTGCCTGGTAATGTGCTAATACAGTCGGTTTGTTTTACATCTAGCTTATGACTAGAATGGGTTGTTATTAGTGAAAAACAAAAAACCCGGGCCACTAAGGCACCGGGTTTTTCAATAAAGATTTCGATTAGTTTAAAAAATTATCTCTTTGATCACCTCTTTTCCACTGTATACTTTAAAAGTAACTGTATCTGTTTGAGCAGATTTTAAGTTATACAGTTGGGCAAATTGCTCTTCCACTAATTCTGACCCAGAGTAGATCATATCGCTGTTTTCGTTGTATATCTTTACGCTCACCTTTTCGTTGTTCGCGTTTTCCAAAGCTAGCAAATATCGTGCGTCATCTAATTGAGTTACATTCACGTAGATACCTGAAGTGGGCTCATTTTCCATGGACACGTTATCATCGTAAGCATACTCAAACCTCTTCACCTCTTCGTTATCAGAGATCTCGAAAGTGTAAGTTCCGTTGGGCAGTTCTTTCATATTGTACGGCCTTACAAAACTCTCTTTTGTCCTGATTACTTCTTGGAATACTCTTTCACCTGCTTGGTTGTAGATCGCGATCTTTACCCGTGACGTTACAGGGGTAGAGTAATAGATCTTAAACACAGCGCTTGAATCTGAGATCACATTGATCTTGTTTTTTTCAATAGCATAGGCAGAGCTTAAAACTGTTAAAAGCAATGCGGAAAAAATCATTTTTTTCATAAGTGAAAATTGGTCCTGTTTGAAATCCGCTGCGAAGGTAGGAAAGAAGGGCGAACCTGTAGAAAGGGAGCTTACTGGGCCATGTATGATCCGGGCCGTAAAAGAAAGCGTTTCAAAATGATGGGAAGTAGAAACAATAAGCAGTTAAAAACAAAGCCGGAATAAAAAGAGGGCAGGATGACAAGAAATCAAAATATTGTTCTTAATGAAAACTTAACATGCATGTAATTAAAAACAATAATTGGTTTAATAACCATTTTTAAAATATAATTATGAAGTCGAATATATTAAATTAGGCCATTAAACCCAAACTTCCAGTAGATTTAATTCTCCGGCCGGTTCAATCACTATCTCATCTAAACAGGCGGGAACAAGATAAACTTCACCTTGACGAATGGGTTCTTCGTGGTTGTGCCCGTATCGCAAAACTCCCTCCCCGCTGATAGATATATAGATTACAAAGGAATCCAGGTCTGAATAATCCCGGGTGGTAGGCTGGTCTAAAACAAGCTTATGAGTTTCAAAGTACTTAGAAGCGACCATAGTAGTGCTCTCATTACGTTTTTCTTTGTACTCTGTACGATAAGTGTCGTATTGGTCATAGTCTATGGCATCCACTGCCTGCTCGTTATGTAATTCCCGGTAATTGCCCATAGCGTCTTGGCGATCGAAATCGTAAATACGATAAGTTACATCGGATGTCTGCTGGATCTCCGCGAGCAATATGCCCTTACCGATCGTATGGATTCTACCCGCCGGGATAAAGAATACGTCCCCGGCTTTCACGGGTTCTTTGTTCAGGATCTTCATCACCTGGTTCTTATCCACATGAATTTTGTACTTTTCTTTATCCATGGGCTGGTTAAAACCCGTAATGAGCGTAGCTCCCTCATCCGCTTGGATGATATACCACATTTCAGTTTTCCCCTTGCTGCCATGCCTGGTCTCCGCTAGCTCATCCCCGGGATGTACTTGTACGGATAGGTCATCGTTCGCATCAAGAAATTTGATCAACAAAGGAAACTCTTTTCCATAGGTTTGATAGACCTTATCTCCTAGCAACTCTGCCCCATATTTGGCAACCAGCTCGTTTAAAGCTTGACCTGCCAGGCCGCCATTAGCTACACGTGATACATCACCGGGCACCGCTGAAAGCTCCCACGTCTCTCCGCAGTTATTCAAAGGAGAGAAGTCCTTATTTAGCAGGGTTTTGATCTTTTGACCCCCCCAAATTTTCTCCTTAAAAATAGTTTCGAATCTCAGCGGGTAAAGTGTGCTCATGGTCTTGATTTATTTCGCGCCAAGGTACTAAAATATAGGCTATCGAATGGGGCCTGTAGGCAAAAATATTCTCACAGCGCCATAGGTAAGTTGTTGAACTTTTTGTTTGGCGTAATTTAGTGGCAAGAATCCATTGCACGTCAATATGAAGCTGGCACGACTAGAAGGAAGACCGGAAATATTTTACACGCTCCAGGGCGAAGGAAAAAACTTGGGGCAACCCAGCGTATTCGTACGTACTTCCTTGTGTAACCTTCACTGCATTTGGTGTGATACCGATTATACGTGGAATTGGGAAGGCACACGGTTTGAGCACCTCTTTGACCAACGACCAGGATATACCAAGTACAAAAAATCAGAATGGATCGAAGAAATTTCGGTCAAAGATACCGCGGAGCTGCTGGAAAGTTATGATTGCAAAAACATCGTATTGACAGGGGGAGAACCTATGTTACAGCAAGACGAGCTGGTAGCGTTGTGCCGTTTACTCAAAGAAAAAGATGGTCGTTATAAGATAGAAATTGAAACGAATGGCACCCTGCTTCCGGGTGAAGATTTTGACCGGTATATTGATCAGTACAATGTATCACCCAAACTCAGCAACTCCAACAATCCCGAAAAATTACGTTTGAAGCCCGATGTCCTCGATTTTTTTAGCAAAAGCGACAAAGCCTTCTTTAAGTTTGTGATTGATACCGAAACGGACTTGGCAGAAGTTCAACAGGTCATTTCAAGACATTCCATACGTAAAGAACATGTCTACCTGATGCCACAAGGGGTCACGCCCGCCCAGCTCCATGAAAAACGGAAATGGCTCGTAGAAATTTGCAAAGCACATAAATACAATTACACGGACCGATTGCATATTCATATTTGGGGAAGCAAAAGAGGGGTGTAATCAGTATGATCTTCAAGGGGTTGCGCAAAGCACACAACGATTTCCAGGGCTATACTACCCGTAAACATGATCAAAATCAGTTTTTTTTCTCTCCCAGGTGGTAGCTCTCCGTCTCCGCCATTAACTAGCTTTACATCGTATTAGGTTCGTAATTGTTCATTCAATGATGATTAAAAGGGAACCAGGTGTGAGTCCTGGACAGTTCCCGCTGCTGTGATCCTGTCCGTATAAAAGCCGGAAAGTGTCTTTAGCAATGATCCACTGCCCATTAGTTTGAGGGTGGGAAGGAGTTAAAGACCAGGAAAGTCAGAAGACCTGCCTTATACTACAGAATTTGTAACCTACGGTGAATGGGTTCACGGATCAGTGAATGACTTGGTATCAGTGTGTCTTCCTGCAATCGTACGTTACAAGTTCGCCCTGGATGATTTTAAAACGTACAACGACTGCACACATGAAAAACTTCTATTTTATTAGACTTATGATCGGGTTTGCTCTCCTATTCACGAGCTTATCTGTATTTTCACAAGGGTTTGTTCCAAAGGAATACGACCCTATTAGAAGGTTGAAATCAGTAAATGATGTAAATAGAAGCATCCGCTTTACTGATCTATTCACTTATCCGGAGGTTGTAGCTCCGAATACTGATCTTACCACCATTGCCAATTTAACGGTGACGTCTGACAATCCAGCCGTGATTGAAGCGAATGGTGTGACACATAGCTTCGTAACATTTGCGCGCTACATTGTAAAAGGAGGTAATGTGGCAGGTACCGCAACGCTAACAGTTTCCATTGATTATGAGGGCAGTGTATATCAGAATACGATTGATATAGAACTCGCTCATGTCATGGTAGCCAACGATCAGGCCAGGGTGTCACCCGAGGGCACCGTGTTAGTCGATGTGCTGGCCAACGATCAGCCATTGGCTTCACTGGATGGCGCCTCCATTGAAATATTAACTTCGCCAGCTTTAGGTGAAGTAACCTTGGTTGACGATGAAGGGACCATGAAATTGCAATATGCAAGTGATACCGGTACTCCCAATTACAGCACCGATGCATTTACCTATCGCGTAGCAGATACAGAAGGGAATGTCAGTCCACCTGCCGAGGTGGATATAAGTATCAATTTTAGCCCATACGCGACACGTATTATAGAATACAAGCCTGCGGCCGGTCAGTTTATCAACAAAACGCCATTCGGGACGCCCGACGATGCTTCTAGTGTGTTAGGGCCACCCAATGGTACCATTATCTCTTTAGGTGGCTTTGGAGGATATATCATTGTTGGTTTTGAGCAAGCCATAAAAAATGATCCACAAAATCCTTACGGAGTAGATTTCACTGTTAGAGGTAACGCAATGTCAAACTGGACAGAGCCAGGCGCAGTGATGGTCATGAAAGACGAAAACGGTAATGGAGAAGCTGATGACACCTGGTACGAACTAGCGGGAAGTGAGTATCATTTTAACACTGCTGAACAGGTTAACATGACCTATTTCAATCCGAAATATTCCAGTTCAAAAGATGTTATTTGGTCAACGGACAAGGGAGAAGAAGGAGTGTTAAGAGCCAATAATTTCCACCGTCAACCCTATTACCCGCAACCTACGATTTTTGATAACGTAGGGGCTGATCAAGAGACTTATCCAGGGAAAAAAATCAATATTCGTGTCGATCGTAGCAACCCTTCTTTTATTACTTCAAACAGCTTCACTTTCGGTTACGTAGATAATAAACTCGTCAATAATAATCCTACTGTCCCCACCAACCCTTACTTTAATGATGAGAACGGCAATTCTTCCGATGGGTTTGACATCGCCTGGGCGGTCGATGAAAACGGCAACCCTGTAGCGTTGGATGAAATTCATTTTGTGAAAGTATATAATGCCGCCCAGGAAGACGCCGGGTGGCTTGGAGAGGCATCTACCGAAGTAGAGTCCATTGCCATTACAACTCCCGATCCTAATTGGGCGCCACAAGATTATTATGTGCAACTCATTGGTTCTGCACCTTACCAGGTTTTAAAAGGGAACACGTATACTTTTGAAGGGTTACTCTTTAAAAATGGTATTCCACAGGAAGCAACACCTACCTGGAGTGTGGATGATCCTTCCGTTGGAACCATAGATGCCAATGGACTATTTACAGCCCTTGAAACGGGTGAGGTGACAGTTCAGTACACGGCGGATTCTTCACTTCCGCTGGCCACTTTTACAGTGGATGTGGTAGAGCTGGTGGATATGGTACTTACCACTAACGATACGGAGATTTTTATTAATGAAAAAACCTATGTACATGCCGAAGGAGTAGATCAAAGAACAGGACCTAACCGCTTTATTTATGATACCTATACCTATTCTGTAAATGAGGAATCGCTGGCAACAGTATCGGATAATGGTATCGTAACCGGCCTAAACGCGGGTGTGGTAACTGTGACCGTCACTTCAAATACTGATGCCTCCATTTCAAAATCAGTCGATATTACCATTTCAGAAATACCTGCTATTGAAATGACTGCCGGTAATGACCAGCTTGTATACGATGCCAGTACCGCTATGGCGCGCATCGACCTCGATACCCTCTTTAATGTCGCGGGGGGAGGGCAGATATTTAACAGTGTGAAGAGCAATACCAACGAATTTTTGGTGGAAGCCACGATAGAAGACTATCGCTACCTGGACCTGGACTTCAATCAAAGCGCCGCAGGATCTTCGGTCATTTCCATTGCCGCCTCGGCTTATGGCGATACCACGGAGTTTCCCGTTACGGTACAGCTATTGCCTCGAAGCAATACTGTCAAGGACAAACAAATCGTGTTTGTAAACGGGGGTCAGTTTGGTGGCAAAACTGGCAATGTACAGATCTATTATCCTAAAGATAATGTTACTGAGAAATTAGCAGATTTCGAAGACGCTGAATCTGTGCAGGATGTGGTGACCGAAGGGCAGTACGCATACGTTTCCGCGGAGTATGATATCATTAAATATGACCTGATCTCCAAAACCGAAGTAGCGAAAAAATATACCCAGGATATTGATCCTAACGCAGCAGATGGAACCGGCACCCCGGGTGCTGGTTTAAATCATTCCATGGCGCTTTACAAAGATTATGTCATAGCTACCCGACAGAACAGTTTTAGTACCCCGGAAGACGGGTACAATGTGCGCGTCTACAACAAAAATGACTTGTCGCTGGTGGCGAAAATACCCGTATCTACCCAGGCCTCCGGGGTAATTGTGGTAGGCGACTCGGCTTTTGTGGCTTTAAATGGTGGTTTTATGGGAACCTCCGGACAGCTCGCCATTATTGACCTGGTAAACCTTGAGTTGAAGGAAGAATTTGACTTTGGCGCTGATGGAACAAGCATCATGCAAATGTTGAATAAAGATGGTACAATTTATATTCTTGCTCAAGACAAAATGTTAACCTATGACATTGCTGATCGATCTTATGCATTGCACCCATTGCCCATAGGACATATGGACTTCAGTTCGTCTCCTCTCGGTACTGCCATCATCGATAGTAAACTATATGCCAAGATTAACTGGGGTGTCTTTCCAGGGCAAAATAAGGGGTTTGGCATTGTAGACCTTACCAATTTTACCGTGGAGGAGAATGATTTCATAGGAATGAATACAGATCCCGACATCACATCGAATGGTTATGCGCTGATGGCTTCCGCTTACGATACCATTGACCATCGTTTTTATACCATTTTCGGTCAATGGCACGGTAACGGTATCGGAAGAATCTACGATGTAAACGGAGCCGAAGTGGGAAGCTTTAATCATGTAGAAGACTCACCAGAGCAAATGGCGGTGAGTTACAGTATCGTGAACCAACTGCCGTACCAGCAACAAACGATCACAGAAGCCACGGTGCTGGAAGATGAAACCTTGACGATTGACCTGGATGAATACTTCAATGACGATGAAACACTGTCCTACCAGGTCACCCTTGGCGATGGAAGCCCATTGCCTTCATGGATTGTCTTGGATGAGTCTGTACTTATTGCTACTCCAAAAGAAGGAATTGAAGAAGCCTCCTGGCCTATTAGCGTAACCGCCCAGGATCAATACAACGGAACCGTGAATAGTGAATTTACACTGAACAGTGTACCGGTAGATGATCCACCTGTGGTGGCCAATCCATTGGAAAGTATCATAGTCAAAGAAAACAGTACCGATAATTTGATCTCCTTGGCAGGCGTTTTCAACGATATCGACAGCCCGGAAGAACTGATGACATTTGATGTAATTGCCAATACCAATACAGACCTGGTAGCTACTTCGATTCAAGACGCTACCCTGATCCTAAATTTTGCTGGGAATAACCGCGGTGAAGCTAACATTACAGTAGAAGTCACCTCCGATGGCAAAACTGCTAGCGATGATTTTATGGTGCGTGTAACCCAGGACCTTGCTCCAGTCGTAGCCAATCCGATCAGCGATGTAGAAGTAGTAGAAAACGCGTCACCGTTCATCATTGATCTTTCCGAAGTGTTTAACGACGAAGATGGCAATGAGCCG
>JANQLQ010000176.1 GCA_028280565.1 Fulvivirga sp. | reverse complement strand
GACTGTTTACTGCCGACTGCCGACTTTGGGAACGAGACCGAAAAAATTAGATTGAACGTCAATTGAAATGTGACACGACACTAGTGTTAAGTTAAGCCTCAAATGACGTACGGGGTTTGGGATGAGTATGTTTGTATTGTAAGGTTCTCGATCTGTCGGCAATCGGCAAAGGGCAGTAGGCAAAAAAATATAGAGCTGCCGATTGCACTTTGCCAACTACTGACTTTAAAAGGGGCACGATTGAAAATTCAAGTGGCGTACTGGAGGGGAGACATCCAGGAACAGCTCGGACCATTTTATGGGAACTGTTTTCCTGGGCTTTCACTTCTCCGCACACTGCGGACCCGTTTAAGAAACCTTTTCTGTTTATCGTCATCGCGAATAAGCACATTTTTGCCAAAATGCTTGGCTTTTGGGATGACAAAATGGGAAAAATAATCGTCACGGCGAGGCTGGCGTAGCCGGTGGGCGGGTTACGAAGCTGCCCCCTTCTCATGTATGATCGAATGGGCCCTGTTCTCGTTCCACGAGTGGGGGATCGCTTCACGCGGCGCTAAGGACAGCCCGCTGGGTTCGCGATGACGATAAGACAAAAGTATGGCATAGGTAGGCTGGCAATGTCAGTGCAGGAACTACGAAGCCATTCTCTCCACGGGATACACCGCATGGACTTTGCTACAGCTTCTCCAGTGGGGGATTGCTTCACCGCTGACCTAAAGACCCAGCCATGGGTTCGCAATAACGATAAGAACAGGGGCCATCTTTTATCACATAAACTTCAAACTCAAAGAAACAAAAACATTACGACCGGGCGCGAAGATAGGCCGCGGGTCACTGCCACGTGCTGTCCGGTTCAGGTGCTCGTAGTAGGTTTCATCAAAAATATTCTGGATGCCCAACGAGCCGCGCAAGAGGTCGCTAAAATGGTAGGAAACCGTAGCGTCTAATGTAGTGAACGACGGTGTAGAAGTTTCCCCAAACTCATCGGAAACCCGCTGCTGGTCTGCTACGTAACGCCATACCAGTTGGGGTTGAAGCTTGTTGTTAAAGAAGCTGCCGGTAAGTTTATACCTTAGGTCTAAAGGGGCAATTTCCGGGAGGGGTTCTTCTCTTTCCAAGTCCTGCCCGTAGGTATAGGCCATCGTTACTTGGTGCTGTAGGCCGGCCGTTAGCGCCTGGCTCCAGCTTAACTCGAATCCAGTTTTCCATGCTTGCCCGATGTTAATGAATTGCCGAACCCCGGGGCTGTTGGGCAGCCGGGCGGTCAAGGTAGTATCTATTACCGAAGATATGTAATCTTGTAAGTAGGCGGCGAATAGGTCCAGGCCAATGATTGTACCAGGTCTCTCATAGGACACTGTAAGATCCAGTTGATTGTTTATCTCGGGATCGAGTTGGGGATTACCCAGCATCTCGAAAGGGTCCTGCCCCACCGGGAAATAATTGATGTAACGTTCCGTAAGTCCCCCGCTTCGTTGTGCTCGCCCGAGCCAAAGCCCTACGGAATAATGGTCGCCAAGACTTTTACCCCCCCCGAGGCTTAGGCTTGGATTGACTTGCGTAGTTTCCGTATCAGGATAAACACGCGTAAACTCCTCTTCGGCGCTTGAAATTTGAGCATCATTGACCTCCAGGCGACTGGAAAATACAAACTGTGTACTACCGCTCAACAATCGATATTCTGCAAAGAACCCGCTTTTGATGATGCGCCCGTTTTGCCAGGCATTATCCGTAAATGTACGGCCGGCATTAGGCCCGGCAATAAATTCACGCACCCTGCTGCCTTCGGCTTCTTCCACGCGTAAATCTGCCCCGGCAAATAACGAAGCTTGCCCGAACTTCCATATCCCCTCCGTTCGCCCGCCATACGTCCTGGTCTTTGCAGCTGTTTCGGCGTTGACTGTCCTCGGGTCAAGGGATTTAAGAAAATTATTCATAAGGTGATCAACAAAAGTTCCATAGACCGTGGTATTCCAAGATTGTAGTGCATCCCGTTGAAAGCTAGTTTCATGTCGCGCGTTAAACATCCAAGTATCATCTTCTCGCAGGTCCATCGGTAGTGCCGGGAAATCTACATCCCGGGCTGCATTGCGTGTCCCGGTAAAGGTCAAACGATGAGCACCGCGCAACTTCACCCCTAGCCTTGCGCCAAAGCTGTTACGCAAAAATTCGGCGGGCACTGTCCTGCTCTCCCCGTCTTCGTAATCATTGCCTTGTGACCAAGACCCAAAAACACTCAAGTCATAGCTTTGTCCGTGAAAACCTACCTGTCCTTCATTTCTCGCTATGTTCCCGTTGCTTTCATAGGCAGCAGACAGCCGGCCGTACCATCCCGGGTCCCCTGTGAACCGGGCAGGGCTAGGCACAAAATTTATAGTACCTCCAAAAGCACTCCCGTATCGTAAGGCATGGGGGCCTTTTAACACTTCAATACGGTCCATCATATTTGGCGCTACCTGGCTGGTGGGAGGATCCATCCGGTTCGGACATGCTGCCGTGGCCGATTGCGCCCCGTTGACAACAATATTGAGCTGATCGTACTTAAAACCCCGCATGACGGGATCAAAACCATAGTTCCCGCTTTTTCGAATGCTGTTGATCACAGGCCCTTGGTTCAAAATAGCCCCTCCATCATGCGCCATCCGGTCCTTATAGCCTAATTCCAGCACTTCCTTATCATCAATTGCCGGTCTTAGCGCAATGATCGTCAAAGGATAGAGCTCCATTATGGAAGGCTGCCGGGCAGTGGACCCCAATGCTATGGCAGCCTGGACTTCCCTGTCATTCAACGTCCATTTTCCATAAGAAACATGAGATAACACCAAGTCTGTCCCTGGGGTGTAATGGAACACGAGATGACCTGACTCACCCGAAAGGCCTCGCTGGGCTCCATATTCAAAACTGGCCGAGGCTATGGGCGCCCCGGAAGTCGCGTCAAGCAATTGGATCTTTTGCTCTTTTTGTGCCCATAAAGCGCTCAGCCCAGGGATACAAAGTAAAAGAACGGCAAATAGGCATATTGCCGAAAAAGTATATGTTTTCATTTTTTTGGTTAAAGTGACAAGTAATAAAGCTCGTAGATTGAGCCACGATCTATGGTCTAGGTATACTTGTCAGCTACGCGGAGGACGGAACAGGGATTGGGAGTAGCCACTTAAACGTACCTGGTCCTCTACCCTCGGAAAGGATTCAAACAAGAGCGATTGGGCCAGGGCCATCGGGGAGGAAGGCAGGAAATACACGGGAGAAACTTGCTTTCTTTCTTCCATAGGGGTCGGCAGGGGATCTTCTTCACTTTGGTTTTTGTCCAGTTGCAAAGACAGGAAACAAGAGCCTCCGCATACCGTAATATTCTCCCACCGGTTGACACACAGGTTTTCCTCGATGTATTGCTGGTTGAGCTTGAAAAATACATAAACCATAGCTTCCCGCGAACTCACGGTTAACACCAACAAGATACACCCTATAGCAGCAGCACGTTTCAATTTACCCTATTAAATGCAGTAATGATACGTAACTCACATGGACTTCCAAAGCAAAAGGGGTCACTACAAAAAATGATATTCGTCATAACCTGTTAAACCTGGGAGTTGATCATCAACCCTTGGGGGAAATCGGAAATCGGAAAAATTGTGGTGTATGGAAAAACTTAGCCAAGGAGTGAATTTGATCAATTGAAACAATTTAGGGCAATATTGAAAATTCAAGTCGCGCGTATGGAGGGAAGACATCCAGGAACAGTGCGGCCCATTGGAGGCCTGTGGGCAAGCAACTTATAGGTGCTGGATAGCGCGTTTAGCACGAAAAATGGGCTTTGTTGCCGGCGCCCTTTTCTTTTCCTATTTCAGATTTCAGATTTCAGATTTCAGATTTCCTATTTCTGATTTCTTAACAAAGATTGGCAAATTTTGTCACCAAGCCGAAACCAGTCAAAGTAGGGCTAGCATACGTTATCCTATTATTTTAAAGATGAAAGCCGTTTCATCCCGGTGTTTTTTAGGATTGAGCTTATGTAATAATATGTCAAAGGTAGAGGGTTCAATGGTTCGTTCGAGCACGAATTCCTGCCCTGGGAATAATGGCGCTAGGCGCTCCTTTCGCTTAGGAAGGTCTTCGGTGCCTTTGAAGATCACATAGTTAGGCTTCTTTTCTACCTGCAGCATTTCTCGTTTTAGGTCCTCTACGCTCTTATTAGCGCCTATGCTGAACACAAAAGGAAAATCTTCCTCCAAATACTCTTTACTGGTTTTCCAGCGATTCATGCCTAGGATATTGCCCTTTTCAAAGTCAGAATAATCAGCGGCTTTCCTGCCCAGGTAGTACACCGGCACTTGTTTTACGGATCTACTGCTGCTTTCTACGATCACCGACCGCACATCCTGCTTGGTAGAAAGGTGATAAATAGGCTCTACCCGGTCCCTTTTGGTGAACGTTACCGCCAAGGCTGTGGCCGCGAGCAGGTTGGCAGCCCAAAAGAATTTCCAGCCGCCTCTTTCCAGCTTGAGATTTTTTTGCCAAAACGCAGACCGGGTGACGAACTGGTTCCACCCGATCGTGCCCAAAATGACCAGCAGGGGGTACATAGGCAAGATAAATCTTTCTTGCTTATTGGGAAAAGCCGAATGTGCTATAAAAAAGACCAGCACCGCTAAAAACATTTTAGGCTCCACCCTCCACGTACGCACGTAGCCCCACATCAGCATAAGGCTAACAGGAGGCACCAAAAACCCAAAAGTGGTGAGGAGAAATTTAAAGGGTGAACCTGTAATGTAATTATAGGCATTGTCTACATTATGGGTAAAATACCCCACTACGTATTGAAAGGGATATTCAAAAAACAGGTAGTCGGGAATGCCGATCGCCAGCGCCGCTACCAGCAAATAGCCTAAAGTAAACAGCGCACTATCCTTAAACCTTTTTTCGAAGAGCATTACCAGCCCTAGCCCTCCGGCAAAAAGGATCGTATGCATCCTGATGGCAAATGCCAGGCCAAAGAGCATGCCACAGATCAGTAAGGTGCTGCTATTGCCCTTACCGGTACGCTCTTTGTTGAGCAAGAGGTAGAAGGCAGCCAATACCGGTACGGTACACGTCATCTCGGCCAAAAACTTGACACTCAAATAGGGCATAAACCACAATAAGGTCAATATCCAGCCTGCCAAGGCGGCATCTTTTTCAGAAGAAAGCAGCCGGGTGATCTTGTAGGCGTAGTAAACGATGAGCAATGAAAAAAAAGCGTGGATCAGCCGCAAGATCGTCGTTTTAACAATAGGATCATGGATACCAAGCTGATCCGAAAGCCAGATCAAAGAAGCGTTAAACCCCGCGTACAGCATGCTGTGCTTCGGCGGGGTTGGCGATTCTATCCAGTGCGGGAGACCATACGCCCAATTCTGGGCTACGCGCACTACACAGAAGTGATCGTCATGAAAAGCATAACCCTTTGAAAAAAGGGCAGCTAACACTCTAAAAACTAGCGCTACAAGGAGTATAGTCCGTAGCGATGTAAACGAAAAACCAAAACTATTCTTACCCAATATGTCGTCCGATTATGAAAACGCGACAAAGCTAAAGATATCTGTCTTAATCTGAAAAAGCAGGACGGATTTGGGTAGTGATCAACTTGTTGTTCATTAGATTTTGGAAGAATAGTTCATATGTTCGGACCGTCTTGTTGATACTAAAGTCAACCGAGGCGGTTTGGAAAGCGTGATTTACCATATCCTCCTTATCCACTTTATCATAATATATCGCTTCGATCTTATCTTTCAGGCAAAGAGGGTTATTATGCTCAAATAACAGGCCGTTATAGGCGTGGCGAATAAGGTCAACGTTCCCTGCTGCCTTGGTGGCCAGCACAGGCACTTTTAAATACATGGCCTCCAGCAGGGACTGTGACAATCCCTCCATCGTGGACGGCAGTATTTTCACATTGAATAAGGAGTAATAGCTAAGTATATAGTCCCCGGGTACCATTCCCTCGTAATATATTTCGTGGTCTATTGGGTATTGGCTCACGATATCATCATGGCCAGGGAGCCTACCTATTCCTACAAAGATCACTTTCACCTTGAAATCAAGATATTTTAAAGCTCTTAGCAGTTGTACCTGGTTCTTTATCCTGGAGACACAGCCGATCACAAAATCGTTTTTCGTTATGTTGAACTTTTTTCGCAGGTCGTCGGTGACAGAGCCGTCAATGTATCCATATTTTTCACAGGGTGTACCATTGTAGATCACTTCAATGTGACGGGCCGGGATACCCTTTTTCACCAACGAATCTTTTACCCCCTGGCTCACCGCCACTATTTTGTCAGTCCCCTTCCGATACAACCAGCTTTGAAGTCCGCCCACACTTTGAGATACCTGTCTCCGGGTATGTACGATCCACACCGGCAAACGAAAGATCCAGCGCGCCAGGATCGAAGTATAACGATCTTTACTCGATTGGGCATTGATCACATGAATGTTATATTTTACTACGGCATCCCGTATTTGTTTCATATTGGTGAGATCAAACTTTGACCGGAAGGTCATAGGCACCAAATGTATCTTCGTATTTTGAAGGATTTTGTAGAGTAGCGACTCCTTACGACACCCCAGGTAGACATTGTGCCCCCGATCGGCGAGCCCGTAAGCAAGATAAATAATGGAATTCGTAGAGCCAGCTATATCACCTTGGTAAGTAACTAAAAGTAGATTCATCGTCAAACAAGTCCAACTTCAAATTTGTCATGGAATTAGGTGTGGGAGAAAAAAAAGAAGTTATCCTTCCATGAAATATGGCTGACCGATACCTGCTCATCCGGGTGAGCCTCAAGGCGAACCACCGGGTTTTTAATAATTTATTAACCCTTACTTTATGCTAGGACAATACCAGCGCTACGACCCATGGATAAAATTTAACGTTAGATTTTTCAAGATAACCTATACGTCATCATTGCCTGGTTTTAACGTAACAATGAGATAGTCACGGCCATGGACGGAAAAATCATAGTGAACATTGAATTGTTCTTGGGGTACTGAGCCCTTATCTACAAGGTAGTAACCGCCATATTCAAAATCGGGGCGGTAATTCAAAATTCCCTGTCCCTGTTGTGTGAGATAGAAAGGGATAAGCATATGCATGTTATCCGCCCGGATGACATACACGGGATTGCCTTTAGTAAGTTCCGCTACCCGGTAAGCGATATCTTTCCATCGCTGCGAATCGCTATCTGTTCCACGAACCGATAGAACGGTGAGGTCGAAAACGATCCTGAGCCATGCGGCCAGCAGGATCATACTAAAAAGCGAATGAACCGGGCGAATGTACTGGTACCCGAATAGAGCCGCCACCCCGGCCGCCGATAGTATGGAAATAACAATAATACCGGGCAGCTCTTTCACGCCGGGCACAAAAGGAAGCGCCAGGCATGCCAAACCAGAGAGTGCAATCAAAATACGGGTAAAAAGACGGAAAAAATAAAGCCTCCGGTGATCCACGGCGTGAAATTTTTGATAAAAGAACAGGCCTATCGCCAATACAAACGGGAAGAGCATAAAAACATACCGAAGACGAGACCCCGGTGAGATCCAATACAGCCAAAAGTTAGCGGCCAATAAAATCACGGCAAAGGCTATCAACGGGTTTTCTTTCCAAGTAGATACCACGTCGCGACGTTTCCTAATCACAAAGATCAAAAGCAATGAGCCCGGCAGGGTACCTTTTAGGACCGTTAAAGGATAGTTGACCAGGTGGCCCAATAGCGAGGTCCAATGCTGTTGCACCAGGGTCCTTTCACTGGAATCATAAAAGAGGGATTGTAGTAAGGGCTCCAAGCTATGTCTTTTTTCATACAAAAAAAGATAAGCGCCCACGATGGTCACATAAACCATAACCCCGAGCAGGTGAGAAAACGAGAAAAGTTGCTTCAGATCTTTTTTATACCACAGGTAAGCCGGGAGGCTACAGGCTATGAATGCCACGGAAGGTAAACTTTTCGTAAGTGTACCTAGGGCTCCAAAGAAATATACCCATAAAAACAGGGTAAAGTAATTACCCCGTTGATGAAAATGAAAAAGCCCCAAAAAGCCGGTAATGGTGACCAGTGAATAAAACACATCGATCTCCGCATATATGGTGGCATAAAATAAAAAATCGACACAGGTAGCCGTTAACAAGACCAACAGCCATCCGAACTCTTTATTCACATACTTTGCGCCGGCCCACCCTAACAGCGCCACCATAACTATAAATGACAGCACAGTCACAAAACGAGCCGCAAACTCGGAATAATCCCCAAACAGGTGGAATGAACCGATCAGCACCCAATTAAACATAGGGGGTTTCTTGTAATACGGCTCGTTATTAATAGTAGGAACGATAAAATCATCATTCAAGATCATTTCCAATGCTACCAAAGCGCGGCGCGGTTCTTCGAGCTTGAAAGGAAAAGCCCCCAGGTTCAAAAACCAACCGGTCAAAAGAAGAAGACAGGAAAGGGCGATCAAGATGCCCTGTTCTTTTTTTACAGGCATGCTCATAACACCACTTCGTCAACGTTAGAAACTCGGGATAACCCTTTGAAATACGAAATCGAAAATATGAAATCGGAAAAAGGGAACTTAGCACCAGCAACACAATGGCTCTCAGAAAGACTTCGGCCGGGGAGAAGTTGATGATTAACGGTCATTAAATACCGTATTGACGCGTTATCATTCAAGGTCTGCCCTTTTTTCTCTTGTCGCTTTTTTATTTCCGATTTCATATTTCCTCTTTCCGGTTTCCCATTTCATATCTTCCCGCTAGGTTTAAACCCTTATACTTTGGAGTAGAAACCCTGCAGGATTAGGGTGTATTCCTAGTCTTAAACGTAGATTTCACCCCAAAAAGGTTGTTGTCCAATCCCATATTTTTTTTCGTGGGATAAAAAAAAGACATCCCCGTCTCAAAAATTCACAAAAACTTAAAATGCAAAAGATGATCTCATCCTGTTAAAAATTTGACTGCCAGGCTATTAGCAAATGACTTCCTACGAAATGGGGGATTTTTATGAAAAAAGGCGGAAAACAATAACTTAACAATAAATTGATCCTCCCCCAGGTATGCCTCTTACTATTAATCTCGCTTTTTTCCGTTCGTTATAGGTTATCTTTCAGTGTACCTGTCAAGTTCAGTTACTGTCGCTGTGGCCTAATTGGTACCCAATTGGCTAGGTTTTCCAAACTCATGACTATAAATCGACAGGTTCCCTGGACTTGCTACTTAATAACTCATAGAAAGGATTGGAATGACAGCTTATCCCGCGATTTCGCAGGTTCAGAGAACCTGCTCATTGCGGGGCACAGGTTCGGAGAACCTGCGCCAGCGTGCGTTGGTGTCTATTGGAACCAGTGTGCCAGTGTTAGCCAGCTTACAGTGTTGTCAGTGTGGTGGAGTAGAGTCGAGTAGAGCGTAATGTGGGCTAGTGTAACGCAGGTTTTCCAAAACTGCGAATTGGCGCGGGTTTTCTAAACCCGTGCCTACAAATAGGCAGGTTCTCCGAACCTGCCATGTCACACCAAAGGCTGGACTCCCCAAACCGAAAAACCCCTTATTTTCAAACTCGTTTTTTACCCTGGTTCTCGGTCAATAACTGTTTTGCCATACGCTTCCCTTTCGAATCATTAGGGATCTCTATGGACACCACCGTACCTTGGTTTAACACCGAATCCAAGCGGATCGTCCCCTCGATATGCCACATGGCTTCTTTCGCGATGTATAATCCCATTCCTGTTCCTTCCGGTTCAGTGGTCGCCCGGTAAAACATCCCAAAGACCTTATCCAAATAAGGTTGAGCGATGCCTATGCCGTTATCGCTGATTTCTACCGTCATTTTCTGGCTGGAGCAATGTGTTTCTATACGTATGAAATTGATCTTTTTACCGGGATCTTGGTAAACGATGGCGTTAGAGACCACATTTTTTAACACCACCTTTATCCTTTCCTTATCCGAATAAAACGGGAGCTCGCAATGATGATTGATCACAAAACTGATCTTATCAAAATTTTCCAACGTCCGAAGCTCGTCGATCACCTCTCCCAGGCATTGCTCAACATCAAAGGGCTCACTTGGGCGCCGTTTCCGGCTGTTCAGGGAGTAGGAATTGATCCCATCGATGATGCCCTCCAATTTAACCACGCACTCTCGTAGCATCTCTAACTGCACGACCAATTTGTGATCCTTACCAAACTCCAGGTCGATCAATTGTATTAGCCCTATCATACTAGAAACCGGCGCCCGTAAGTCGTGCGATGCGCTGTAAAGAAAGCGATCGATCTGTTCGTTCACTTTCGAGAGCTCACGATTTCTCTGTGACAGCAAGTCGTCCTTGGCCTTTTCTTCAGTGATATCAATGATGGCCCCATTGTAATACTCTTTGCCTTCCTCATCAGTGCTACGTGTGGCGTTCATTAAGCCCCAGAACTGGCTTCCGTCCTTTCGGCGGAACAGTATTTTTTCATTGCGTAGCAACCCGAGCTGTACCAGTTTCGTTTCCAACGTTTTGCTGGTTTTTTCTTCGGCATACAGCATCGAGAAATCCACCTCATCCAGCTCTCCCGGCGTATACCCAAACATATTCAAAAAAGCCTTGTTGGCATATAAAATACCGTTACCCACCTGCCGTCGGTAGATACCCTCCGAGGTGTTTTCGTTGATCGAATGAAGCAAAACCTCTTTTTCATGGGATTTCCTCTGTTCCAGCTTCGTTTTGGTCATATCTTGAGCCACTAAAACTAAAATATCGTGTCTTTTAAAGATCTGCCCGTCCAGGAACAATGAAATTTTGAACCAGGTCAGCTCACCCGTAGCTTTTTTATATTTGAGATCGCTGCAATAGTAATTGACCCGCTGCCCGGAAGTTTCCAGGGCGTCATGGTATTTTTCTTCTTCTTCTCTAAAAAACTTACGTAGGGTAAATTCACCCAAATCATCCGGCCCTAAGGCAAGCTTTTGCCTGAAATGATCGTTTATTTTGATCAATCGGCCATCCGTAGAAAAAAAGGCGATGGATATCGGTACCCTATTTATAAAATCACCTAACAGCTCATTTTTTCCTGTTACGCTGATACCGCTCCAGTTGCCAGGGGTAGTTTTCATTGCCATGTGGTTGTTATCCAGGATTTTATACTTCAAAAAATAATATATCGAGTTCGTACGACACCCTAGTTCAGTGAAAGCCTGTAAATTCACCTAGGGGTAAACACTTATAATTTGAGTCCACAAATATTTATTGTGCTTATTTAAATATTCTTTGCCTAGTTTCGCTCTTGCTATCCCAAAGGTTCAACCGATTAGATGTCATTTCACAATGAGTCCAACTATTTCATATTTAGTTGAAAAACTTATCTTCACCGATTGCCACGGGTATAAATGATCCGTGAAAGCAAGGTCTGCCAGGTGAAAGGTACCAAGCCTATCCCTGCAAAATACATCACGTGTACGGCGGCCTATGGGTTTCAAAAGGGCAGGACAACCCCCTGTCCTTACCTACAAGATTTAATAAAAATAAGGCACAAACCTTACATGAACTATTGGATCAAATCACCCCTGCCCGGGTCAATTCGCGGACCATTAGCGTAGTGCTTTTAAACCCAAATTTCTTAAGAATATTAGCGCGGTGTGTTTCCACCGTTTTTTTGCTGATGTTCAACAGTTCCGAAATTTCTTTACTGGTATCTCCCTGCACGATGCGGCCCAAGATCTCTTTTTCCCTTTCGGTTAGGACTTTAACCCCTTTGACTTTATCCGTAGGGACCTGGTAAAGATTATTGATCAGGATCTCCGATATGCCGCTGGAAAAGAACTTATCTCCTCGCGCCACCTTTTTCAGCGCCTTAAAAAGCTCCTCGGTGCTGATGTCTTTGCTCAGGTAACCGTCTACCCCCACTTCGATGGCCCGTACCACGTAATACTCCCCTTTGTGCATACTTAAAACAACAAATTTCAAACCCGGGTAAGAACACCGGAGTACATTCACCATATGAAAGCTCAGGCCATCTTTAAGGGTCACGTCTAAAAGCAGGATATCAGGAAGCTCGTGGCCAATGTTGTCCAGGCACTGCTCATTCGATTGATATTCTCCAATGACCTGGAATTCACCCTGCTGCTTAAATAGCTCTTTCAGACCGATCCGGAACAATTCATGATCATCCAGCAAGCAAAGTTTTATCATACTTGTATCTTTGTTGTCACGTAGCATTGGCACCCATTATCCCGGTCAAAACTACTTTGAACACGGAACACCTTCATTTTCAAGAAGAAAAGGATCACGTCTTTGTATAAAGTTCTCAATACTAGGACCATAAGACCAATATAGCCTAAAAATAGCATGGTTGCATTACACATCAACCATTTCCATAAAAAAGTTTGGTCATCAGCTTGTCCCGGAACCCATCCGGGGCGGCTTTTCGAGGTATTTTGCCCTAGTGTTACGTTAAGCCTCAAATGACGTACCGGTTACAGGATGAGTAGGTTTGCGGTATTGGAAGGTTCTCGATCCGTCGGCAATCGGCAAAAGGCAGTAGGCAAAAAATAGGGAGTTGCCGATTGCCCATTGCCAACTACTGACTTTAAGATGGGCATCATTGAAAATTCAAGTGGCGTATGGAGGGGAGACCTCCAGGAACAGCGCGGTACATTTGAGGCCGGTGGGTAAGCGGCCCATGGGGGCTGGACAGTGCGTTTAGCGGGG
>JANQLQ010000158.1 GCA_028280565.1 Fulvivirga sp. | reverse complement strand
TGTAAGTCGCCACCGGTGGGCCTACCACCATCTTATATACAGCATGTGAAAGAACTTATTCCCGAGCTTTCACTTCTCGGCACACCTTGTGCTAGGTGGAAAATTTATCGAACCGAGAGGGTTAATTCGATCTTTGCATTAAGCCATTCTGTATCAATGGCATGTGAGGGAAATAAAAAGGGGATAAAAGACTTAGATGTCATTTTATCCCCGTCAGTAGCCTCGACAGGAATCGAACCTGTATCTAAAGTTTAGGAAACTTCTATTCTATCCGTTGAACTACGAGGCCATTAATTACTCCGGCTTTTTGGCCTTTGAGGATAATTTTTCTTTTACCAAAGACCACCATTTATTAAGAAATGCAAAGATAGTAAAATCAATTGCCTGCGACAAAATAATGTCATTTTTCATGGTCCTAAATCATAGTTCTTGTTTGAATCTTAACTTGAAAGAGGCAAATTCAACGTCGTAGCAGCTCACATTCATAATTCAACGCTTTGAGCGTATTGATCACTTTATCATTCCGGATCTCTTTTGACATAATGATAAGGGTATGGTCCTTATCCTTTAAGTTAAAAGAGATGTGATCATACCCTAAAAACATGTACAGGGCAGTTTCCACAATATAAGCCTGTTGCCTACCGGTAATGTTGGTTTTATATGCTTTAATCATAAGGGTAACATGTCAAAAGTGCAGGGTTTGGCTTGGGGATCAATATCCGTAGACAAAAGAACCTAGTAAAACAGGAATGATGAAATGAACCTTTCCGAACCCTTCATTTTCTTTCACGAAACCTGCAATCCTAACGTCGGATGCGACATGCTTCAGGCTGGATATTAAAAATCCCGGGCGTTGACCCTTTGAAGGGATCGCCCGGGATTATACTTTTGATCAAATTTGAGGCTGGTTAAAAGCCTCGATCTTCTTAAATGTTGCGCTACAGGTTCCTTTTAATATTTGATGACTTTTCTTGTGTGGGTCTTGCTGCCCAGTTGGATTTTATAAAAGTACAGCCCCTTTCTTAAGCTGGAAATATCATTTACAAAAGTATGTGTGCCTGGACCTACGTCTTCATTGGAAGTAGCGTACATGATGTTCCCTACATGGTCAGTTACAGAAATCTGCATGACCTCGGCATTCGAGGTTTTAACGGTAAGGATCACCTCATCATTGGCTAAGTGCTGTGCCAACACCACCTGCGCCTCGTTCACGCTTCGCGATGCGGTGGCTGTACATTCGGATACATATTGCCAAACATCGGCTATACCCGGTGTTTCGTTTTGAGTCCACCATTTTGCCGTGTAGATTTTTTGCTCGTGCGATACTTGGGCACCTCCATGATACGATGTAGTAGACACCCATACCGGTATGCCACTACAATTGTCTCCCCCGCCACCCGTGCTTCCACAGTCTCGTACATACTCCCATACCTCCATTGCGCCAGGGGTCTCATTTTGGGTCCACCATTTGTTTCTATATACCTTCCCGTTATATACTACCTCTTGCCCGGCCAGTGGGTAAATGGTAGAAGCTACCCATGGAGCAACGCCATCACACCCGCCGCCAACATTTTCTTCTTCTATTACAAAGGAAGAGGATAGGTTAGACACCGCCCCTTCGTTATCCATGGCGGTCATGGCTAAGTTTACAACACCGAAAGTAGTCGGCGTCCATTCTATCCAATACCTGCTTGTTCCTTGCGTATGGAAGGGTGTAAATGCCACATTGTTTACTGAAAAAGTGACGTCATCCACTGCTTTGTCATCCGTTACCGTGGCTTCTATGATCACGGTTTCAAGATTGGTCATTTTCAGCACCGCCTGGTTTTGAGGAGTAACTTGTGAAATAACCGGGGGGCTATTTACGCCACTTTGCTGTACAGTAAAGGTGATCGTACTTTCTGACACGGCATTTTTGCTATCTGTGGCTACGGCCACTATGCTGAACTGTCCAAAGGCAGCAGGCGTAAAACTAGCGCTATATACCTCACCTACCTGGCTAGCGGGTATATCGCTGTTGCCGTATTTAAAATTGAAACTGGTCACCCCGTCGGTATCGGTTGCCCTAGCTCGCAGTGTGATGGGACCAAGTACGTCGACACTGATCACCTGCCCGTTGCCCGGGGATTCCCAAGAAATAACCGGCCCGTCATTGATCGGGTTAGAATTGCCGGCGGCTTCATTAATCGCCCGAAGTAAGCTCGCAGCATTGCTGTATTCAGCGTCTTGCGTCAACTCCCAGATGATCAAGCCTTGGTGGCCGTAATTCTTAGAGTAATTAACTTTTTCTGCTGCTAATTTCGGGGTATTGTAGTAAAGCTGTTTTCCATTGCTGTCGATAAAGCCGCCCAGGCCTCTTGGATCTTTAGGGTCGTGACGTGTAGCCGCGTCGGGGAACTCGGCCACGATATCCCGGTAGGGTACGAATTTGAAACCATTACCTCCTGCAGGTTTTCTTTCGGAAAAATCATACCCATACATAGGGACACCGAAGGCGATCTTAGATTTGGGTACATTAAACCCTCCTGCATGGTTCCAGGTAGGAGGCGCTATGCCCATCCAATATTCCAGTGCGTCTTCCGCCGAGTAGATCGGGTTGTCTGCGGTTTGTCCTTGGTACACTTGGGGCACTTTGTATAGGGCGGAATGAGGCCCAAAAGGACTTTTGTCCCATGAACCGGTAAAATCATAGGTCATCAGCCCGAGCCAGTCCATATAATCTACCATTTCATCGTCGTAATTATTGCCATACCACGAGGTGCCGAATACGGCAGCGCTAATGACCTTGTTGGGCATAATTTCCCTTAACCGTTTCGTCAACTGCGTAAGTCCTAAACCCGCAGGGTGTGGTCCTTGGTCGGTGTCCCCCCATTTACTTCCTCTCACACGTCCGCCTTGCTCGGTCGTACCGCTGATGGTCACATCTGGCCACCAGCATTCCATGTCCAGGTCCACCCCATCCAGGCCGTTTTGCTCTACGTAGTTGGCGATCAAGGTGGCAATCTCGTTGATTTTTGCAGGATTATTATAGTACCTGTTCATCAGCCAAACAAAAGCATAATCTGTGGCTCCGCCCAAGGCCACCATTACTTTAACCCCTTTCGCTTTAGATTTTTGCAGAACCCCAAGGTCGTTCAGCACGGAATCTACTTTACGTGCCTCTGTTTCATTGAAAGCAATGGATGCAAAATCAGCGCTGTTATAATTGTTGTTGTTTTGCTTGAACATCAAAAAGGCGATGTTCAGGTGTGTTACCACCTCGGGTTTGAACTGGTTCCGGATATCATAAGTAGTGATCCAAGTGGGTAAATAACCAATAATGCGTTGTGGGCCTTGGTAAGCTGGGCCCAGGCCTCCATCTCCACAGGGTCCTATGGCCTCCCAGGCCGCATCTTCACCCGGCTGACCGGGTGCCCAATATTTTGCCTGGTAATTGATCCCCCCTAAAGAAACTTCCCGCCCCTGGCTGTACGGGGACTGGGCCGGGTCAAATGCCGGGGAGCAATCCGGGAAGTTGTATTGTGCCATAGTGAAATGGCCTAATGCAATTAAGCTAACTAGTAAAATGAGTTTTTTCATCGCTGTAATGGATTAAATTGTATGTACATCGTTATTGCCGCTGGTGCGTTATAAACTATACTTAGCAATGAAGGTCTTGGGTTTTCCTTAAGAAAAGAAAAAAAATATACGAACCGCACAGTTTTGCCCCTGGGTGTCACATTTTTGCTTCAGTTTGGTAAATCTACTTGGTATAGGCTATTCCTTAACCGCTTTGCCGAGGTCCCTGGGGTCCACTGTAAAAGCCCCTTAAGAGGAAAATTTTTAAGCTTTTCGTGACTTGGCCCGGCCTGGGACTCCTTTTTCCATTTTCAAAATACATGTAATTGCCTTGTGCCAGGGGGTGCAACTTAGAGTAATACGTTCTAGTATCTAGGTAATTTGTGCTACCTGCTGGAAAATCCCTGCCATTAACTTTGAAACCAAAAATCTTTAAATCAAGCTTAAAACATCATTTCCCACTATTACCAACAGAAAATATGATACGAATAGCTCATGTGTACGTTTTACCCCTCTTATTACTTTTACTTACCGACCAATTAACCTTAGGGCAGGATATCAAACAGAAAAGGTTCCATTTCGAATTGGAACCTTTACAATTTATCAACAGCGGGTGGTCGGTAGTAGGACATTACTCCATCAATGAAAGGCTACAGATCGGTACAAACGTATTTTCTTCTGAACTCTCTGACGGACAAAATGACTTGGCCTTTGATTTCCCGGGAGATGTAGACCTACTTGCTGAGCAAGACCTGGGCATAAACATAAGTGTCCGATTTTTTTTAAAAAAGCAGGAGGTTCAGCAGGGTTGGGTGATCAGCCTTCCTATCGGCTGGGAAAATTGGACATTGACCGATGAAAGTAACTCAGAAAATAGTTCTTATCAATTTTGGTATTTAAGTCCGAGGATTGGTTATTTATGGTATCCTTTTAAGCGAAATAGCTTTTATGTACTGGGGGAAGCCGTTGGAATTTTACCTATTATCCAGGATGATGACGTGGTACTCAATGGAAACAGCATTTCGGTTAATTCATTTATTCCTTTTCCAGGTTTAGGCCTAGGCTTTTCTTTTTAGGTATGACATTTCAATATGGTCCACTTTAAGTCTATCGCCGAGCTTACAAAATTTGTAGGATATCACTCGCCCGAACATGCGTACCTTTCTCTCGTAAAAGTCAAAGAGGCACGAGCTCTTCTTACCTCTTTCCCTTCGAAAGTGACTTTCGGCTTTTATACGATTGGGTTGAAAAAGAATTTAAAAGGTTACTTGAAATATGGCAGGAAACACTATGACTTCCAGGAGGGTGTTTTAGTGTTTACCGCTCCCGGGCAGCTCATAAGCTATGAGAATTTGATCATCGACGAATCGGAGGGTTGGTATCTTTTCTTTGATAAATCACTATTACAAAAAACATCCTTACAGGAACGCTTTGATCGCTATCACTTCTTCAATTATGGTGTGGATGAGGCCCTGCACCTGTCGGGCAATGAAGAAGATCACATGAGTAAGATTTTCAAATCCCTGTATTTGGAATACAAAAAACCAATAGACTCTCTAAGTAAAAGCTTACTTGTCTGTCATTTAGAGATGTTACTCACCTATTCCGAAAGATACTACCGGCGTCAGTTCACCACAAGGAACATTGGCGATTCTTCCCTGTTGACCAATTTCGAAAAGGTTTTAGACGATTTATGCTCTGTTTCAAGCCTGGAAAACCGTGGAATTCCTTCCGTGAAGGATGTATCGGACAAAATGAATTTTTCACCAAACTATTTGAGCGATAGTATAAAAAGTATAACCGGGATGGGAGTTCAAAAACATATCCATTTTCGATTAATTGACCTGGCCAAAGAAAGGCTGTTATCAAATAGCTCATCTATCTCCGAGGTGGCCTATGGGCTGGGGTTTGAAAGCCATACTTATTTTTCCCGGTTGTTTAAACAAATCGAAGGCAAGTCTCCAAAAGAGTTTTTATCGATAAATTGAGGTCAGTCTTTTTTTACACTCTCAATTTGCAGGCTGGTTTACTTGTATGGTAACTTAGGCTATCGATAAGAATGTATTTTTACAAATTTCACTTTGACACGTCTACCACTTCCACTACTGAAAGGATTATAAAGTGCAGTTGGATCGGTGCTGTATTTTACTATTTGATCTCATTTTTTAGGTTCTTCTCCGTTTTGCCGAGTCTAAGACTCTCATTTCCATTTTTTAGGCACAAGTCGCAGACTTGCGCCAAATTGGGGTCCGATCTCAGAGTTATCCGGCATAGTCATGGCGGTAAGGCGGGCGGTTCAGTGCATCGCAAGCCATCTGCTGGGTATATTACCAGAACTGTACAATTTTCACGATAAAATACAGTAATAGACTGAATAGTAAAAATGCTTTGACAAACGATATGCTATTTTTTTTTCTAACAAACACCACTATTCCTAAAATTAAAAAGACGATTCCAGTTAAAGCAAGTAACTGATGAATAAACAAAGAATCTGAATCTATTACCTTTGGGTTTGGATTTTCTGGATATCTATAAATAGTAAACACATTTAAATATGTAACACATATAGTAATAACAAATATCAAAATTGATCCTGTAATATTTCGGATTGTTTTACTCATTGAAAAGTTTGTTCATTTTATCATATGATGTTGGCTTGTAAGTTTCAACTTTTAACCTTTCCTTTATATTATCTAATGAAACACCTGTACCTCTTGAATATCTTAGAGAAGATAGCATAACCTGTTCCTTTGTCATATCATCTGCATCAATATTACCCCAATCAAAAACAACCATATTTCTCAAATATCGGGCTGCTAAGTAAAGGTTTTGAATATTATCTTCCAGTGAATTAATAATATCCATCTCCTGCATATTAGTGAGGTTATTATGGTCGTATCCAAGTAACTCTCCAGCTACTCTTATTTGCATTTGTAAGTTTCCAAAAGAAGCTGTGTTTTCATCCTGTCCAAAAATAGGTTTTCCAAAATATGCGAGATAGTCCTCACTTGGCGGAGACCCTCCCACTTCACTCCAAGCTGTCATACCCAGCAATTCCGAAGGTATATTTTCTTCTTGGGCGATTTGTTTTATCAAATCTTTATATCCTTCAACCCATTGATCCTTGAAGTTGAGTAAATATTTTTTATCAAATTTTGCTCTTACTGCACTAAAATCAGAGTATTCATCTACATTATCTGGCTCTTGCATTTTGTCTGATTTTGCTATTAAATCCAGATGTTCTTTTGTTACACCAATTAAGTTTGCAATTTCAGACACCTCATTATCAAGTGAACTTAACTTCTGTTTCATCTTTTCATAATCAGATGATATACTATCTAACTGCTCTAGTAGCTGTTCTCTTTTTTCTTTTGGAAGTCGATCAAAATTCTCCTTGATTCGTATTGCGTCTTCAGGTTTTATCTCTTCCAACCCATCCAAATCAATAAAGGTAACCGGCTTATTCCCTGCATATTGATAAGGAGTATAGTAAGGATACTCATCCTTCAACGGATCCACATTCACAAACCTCCCCAACCAAACCGCATAATACCTCGCTCCATAATAATAAAGCCCCGTCTCCTCATCCCGTTCCTTACCCACATACCTATACCGTTTCAAAGAAGTTTCTGCACTACTCCTACCACTGCGATAACTGGTAGTCCCGAAAGGATGGTACTCCTCATAACTGATCACCCCAGCAGTGTCATCTAATTCAAGGGTTGCCGAGCCTAAATGATTGTCCAGTTGGTAGCGTAGGGTTTGAGTGGGAGTAGTTAAGGTATTGCCGTTTTCAACAAGCAAGGTATCGACCAAAGCAATCCTTTTTTTATCGTCAAGAATGTGGAGGCTTTCTCTCTCTGTATCTAGTGTCCCATTTGTGGTTTTTCGGAACACTTCCCAGCCTCCCAAGTACAGGCGCTCTTCCTTTATACCTCCATTGCGCTCAATGACTTTCCTGGTGCGTTCACCTCCATTATCGTAAACGTAATAGGCCATGCCGCCACCCCCCAGGTCTGCTTGTTGCAATTGATCGGCAAAGTCCCAAGATAGGCTGCTTAGGTGTGGCATGGACAGCATATTGCCATGCACATCGTAACTGTAATCGGGAGCGGTTGGGGCTGTTCCATCACTACTCGTACTGAGCAAATAATTGTTTTGGGCAAAATCATAATGGTAGTGACGGGTCCAGCTGCCGCCAGTGGCTTGGTGGATCATTTTCATGATATTGCCCAATTCATCGTATTCGTACTGTTGTGTATACTGTCTTAACGCTTGGGTGTTTTCAGGTAAGGGATTGACGGTTATGTCTCCCGGGCCGGGAGCAGCATTCAAACCGATCAATTCCCGGCCTTCTGACCGGATAAGCCGATAAAGGGCATCATAGGTATATTTACCGTGGGGGTCTACTTGGGCGTTATCAAAGAATAGGGTCTGCTGGGCATTGTCCACTTGCTGGGTAATGTTGCCCGTAGCGTCAAACGTGTAGTTTAGGTCTTGTAAAATATCCACTCCATTATTCCGGGTAGTGAGCAGCCGGGTCAGCCGGAAAGTGTTGGGATCATAGGTGTAGGTGGTTTGACTGCCGTTGCCGTAGACGATCTTTTCCCGCTGGCCACGAGCATTGTAGTCAATGTTGGTGACAAAAGGAGTGGCAGAGGCTGCTCCACGCAGATTAGCCTCTACCGCTTCTAGGAAGTTAGCTTCGTTATACGTGGGGGTAACTACGGAATTGTCGGGTAGGGTCATGGCCACCGGTCGGTTCAGGGCGTCATAAGCGGTCTGCTGTGGAAAAGTTTCTGTTTCGAGCAAAGGGGCAGCCGCGGCATCCCTATCGGCCGCAGGTGGTAAGGTGGACCAATCGGGCGTGGTTTTATAGGCTTTGGCATACTGCCGGAAGCCTTGCAAAAGATTGCCCTTAAAGTCAAAAGCTACGGATTGGACCAGGCCCGAGGGATCATAAACTTGGTAGACCTGTCCCCTTAAGTTATTGACCTCCGGGGTATTTATGGTTTCTCCATAAATGGTAAACGTGACAAGTTTTCCAGGATCTTCCCCTTGTTTCACATAATTTTCGACAGGACGCTGCAAGGCATCGTATACATTCCGAAAGGCTTGCCAGCGACTATCCCAAAGCTGGACCGGGTTGTTGAGCACATTGGCTAGCATCCAGCGCTCACCTGCATCCATGCTATCACTGTAAACCAGCTCATCCAATAGGTTATAACGATTGACTGTGATCACCCGGTCTTTGGCGTCCGTTACCGTGGTAATGTTCCCTTTGATATCATAGCTATTCTTGGTTTGATACTGGCCTAGCACACCATTATCATCTAAGGTAAGAAAGGGTCTCGCCAGCGTATCGAGGTGAATGACTTGGGGTGTTTCTGCATGCTGTGCTGCCAGCCACGCGGCTCGTTGGTCAGCATCTGCCGGCCCTGGTCCGGCAGGGTCCGGGCTGTTACGTTGTGTATACCATTCACTTTCCAGCACCGTGTCGTTCCGGTCATAATTGCTTTGTTGCCAAGCATCGAAAACTACTTTTTCAAAGCTCCCATCAGGGTGTAAGGTTTTGATCACACGACCTAGCGGATCATAAAACAATTCTATCGTAACCCCATACTGCCTTAGCTCCTCTTCATCTTCATAAGCAAATGTACTGCTGAAGTAAGGCTCATATTGGCGTACTACCTCCCCCTTATTGTTTAATACGGTACGCCCATTGCCTACCCAGCGCTCGTCCGCATTCGCCAGCAAGGGGAGCCCTTCTCCATCCAAGATCAGTTTTCCTTCCGCATCACGGGTGAACGCTAGCCCGGGCTCGGCCTGCACCTTTGTTAATACTTCTTGTCCAAGCCCTCCAGTGTATACGTAGCTTTCCTGGAAACGTGGATTGGCCACTCCATGTTTTTCACGCGCGAAGGTATGTACAAAATTAGGCTCCCGGTGGTTGGTCCAATTGAACAATTCGTATTCCATCCGGGTCGTAGGGTCAGCCAAGGTGTCCCCTATTTTATCGACATCGGTTTCTCCTTCTTTACCCATGACCGCCATAGCAGTTACCATTCCCCTGGTATCAAAAGCAACTTGCCGCCGGTTCTGATTAGGGTCTTTCACCTCCCACGGTTGAAGCACGCGGTAATCATTCTGGGCCACTGTACGATTTCCCAGCGCATCTTCCATAGTGCTCGGTAAGAGGAAATGGGTGTCGTAGGTGATGGCCAGGGTATTGCCAAAAGGATCAATAGTTTGGATGGGAAGGTAAAAATGCGATGCATCAAAAACCTGTCTTGGAGAAGGCTGCCAATATCCTTCTACTTCGGAGAGGTAGCCGGCTTCCGGGCTGATCAATAGTGGATCATCAACTCTTGTTCCATAAACTTCGGGGATCAATCCCGGTGTAAAGGCTAATGCATACTGCCGGTAAGGCAACCCGTGAAAAGCTACTTCTCCTGTAGCCAGCTCAGCGGAAAGATCGGTATTGTAATAAGTAACCCTGTTGTGAACGATCAAGCGTTTTCCCGGGCCACTGGATTCAAAAGGGATCTCGGAAGCAGAAGTAATCAATCCACGTATCTCTTCCAGCCCGTAAACCATGCTCGATGGCGCAGCTAATCCTGTAAGTTCATAATTTTTTGTAGACACTGGCAGTCCTATTCGATAAAAGCCGGCATCTTCTGCTATGATATTCGCAAAGTTACTTTCAAGCCATGTAATTAGGGTGTTGCCCTGCTCAGTGTAAGCAGGATTACGCCGGGGATAACCTATTGAAGCAGCCTGTTTTACGTTTCCGAAATCGTCTACCTCTAAGGTCAGGCGATGGGCCATCCTAGGATCCAAGGGATTACGTTCATAGTCCAGGGTGAGTATTTCTCTTTCATGGGTAAAGAAAACCGCGTACCGGTTGTCCCCCCTGGGTTGCAAGCGGCGAATGGTATAGCCTGCCTCCACTACTTGATAGGGATGAATAGAGGCCTCGTCTTGGTCATTGGCATAAAGTTCCTGCCTCAGCATCGTTCCCCTTAGCGCCCTAAGCGCTTCTCTCTCTTCGGCTGGTGGCAGATCCTGGCCGGGAAGACCCCCGGCAAGCTGCACTTCATCCACATCCGGGGAGAGAGCATCCCCTCGATAGTATTCGTTGCGGTAGGCACCCAAAATATGCTCTCGATCAATATAGTGTCCCACATGGAACCAAGTCTTTGTCAACATTGGGGCCACATAGTCTTGTGCACTTTCATTCTGGTTGTTGCCCGGGAACAGGGTGTCTTGTTGCAAAACGTCAAACGCTTCAGTATCCCATTGGTCCACACGACCAAAGCCGCGGAACTCACGCTCCACACCGTCGTAATAGCCATGATGGTAGGCATACCGGGTGGTAAGCCGCTGGCCTGTAATTTGATCATAGACTTCCGTACGCTCCAAAACCTGCACAGGAAAGGGGAGCTTTGTAACCCATGGATCTCCTGCCCGCTCATCCTGTAAATAAAATTTTGTGGAGGGTGCGTATTGCAACCGGGTCAAAGCGCCCATGTTGTTATCCATTTCCCGGAGCAAGAAAGGTTTTTCACCCCCCATCAAATCAATATAGCGTAGCCGTTGCGCAGAACTCCCGGGAAGAGGTGATGTACTCACTAGGCAAGCTGTACCACTACCAAAAAGATCTGTAACACTCAATGAGTTGAGGTCATCTACGGGAAAACGGTGTTGGATACGTATCCGCTCCCCCCAGCTATTCCCACTTTTATTGGGCCAGTAATCCACCGCATCCTTATTAAAATACATAAAATCAGCAGTGCCGGTACCATCGATATCGGCCAAACGAACCCGACGGCGATCAAATAAATCGGGATGATCAACGTATGGAGCGTTGTCCATTCGTACCAGCTTGCCAAAGTGACCATAACCCAGGTTCGGCCAATAACCCACCGACCCGTTACGAACCCGGACTATGTCGGTGAGACCGTCTCCTGACATATCTGCCAAGTAGATCACTTGTTCAAGGTCTTCGAATACGATAGATGGCCCTTGCTTTTCATCCAACGCTTTAGCTACCTGTTTTGCTTCAGAGTATCCCTCTTTAGTTCCTTCCTTTACTAACGAGGCGTACCAGGACAGGCAATGTTCTTCGGTGATCAATAGGTCAGCGTAGCCATCTCCTGTCAGGTCGATCATCCTGAGATTAGGGTCATTCCAATCTACGGTAGGATGGGTGTTGAACATTTTAAAGTACTTCCAATCTCCTTGGCGATCTTGTCCATAATAACCGGCCATTCCTTGTTCTTGCACCTGTAACTCGGGCAGGCCGTCACTGTTAAGATCAGTGAGTTGAGTACGTAAGTTCGTCCCCACTGTCGCGGGTTTCGTGAATACCTGGGAATAGGCATCCATAAGCAATTCTGGTGAAGCACCCGGGGTAGTGGGATCATACTCATAATAGCGCTTATCCCCTTTGTTACGCCGATACCACCAGGCGCCGGTATCTTCGTATAATATCCCTTGCAAACCTTCCCCGTAAAGGTCAGTCCATTGGCTGTTTATTCCATCTACACCACTGGGTAGGGATTTAGTAATACTTTCCCTTGCCTGGTATACTTTTGTATCAAGATTTCCCTGGGTATAAGAAAAAGTGACCGGGGGCATGGTTTCCGGACTTTTTCCTGCTTCAAAATAGCGATACTGTACAGATTGGAGCAGGGTGTAAGTAGCCTGTACGCCATAGTTAAGTTCCGTGGCACATACGAGGTAAGGTCCCGGTTCCCCGGAAATTGCATCTAGCTCCGGGAAACGGTGATACATCAAAATACGCCGACAAAGGCGATAGGTACGCACCTCGAAACCTGCGGTGTAAACAGAAAAAGGATCATGGCGACCGGTCCAGGGTTGGGTTTCCGGGTAAGCCGGACTATCCACCGGGCCGTGCTCCCCATAGTCCATCACAATCTCGAAATGCCAATCCGTCGTATCGAAAAATGCACCATTACCGGGATCAAAAGGGATGGTGTTGCCATATTTTATACGTTTGAGGTGTCGATTTGCCATTGGATCATCCTGGCGATGAAGTTCATGCACGGCGCTAGGCACGTTCTCCCTGTCTCCCGGTTTGTATTCGTAAAGGATAATGTTTCCCTTATCATCATACGTCTTTTCCAAGAGCCATCGAAATACCTTTTTAGCATCCTGTGGGTCAGCCACCCTTGCTAATGCCGACTCTCCATAGATCGAAGTAGTATTGTCTTTGGCAATCACCCGCCAATGCGAAATGCCGTCAGTGATATTATACCAACGCTCAATGCGAGCAAAGAGTCCCTCCGTCCTGGGACGATAACGGGTGACAAGAAAGTCATCTTGTTGAAATTGTACTTCTTGCCATTTCCCATTCTTTTCTTCTAAGAACGGGACGAGGTCCTCTGCACCGCTCAATATGAAAACATCGCTTTCGTCTTGATCATTGTATTGGGGCAGTCCCCGGGAAGTTCTCCTGGCAATGGCAGGGATACCGACATCCCAGCCCAACCCGAAAATGCCGTTGCCATTTCCCGAGTCATAACTTAGAGCGAGTTGGGGAGCAAAACCTGCTCTTCCCGGGCTTATTTTAATGGGGACAGAAATAGAGGCCGTCCCTGTAACAGGATTTGCCTGGAAAGTTTCACCCATGCTGCGAATAGCGCCACCTCCTGTGGGAAGGCTGATGGGCGCTTCTCGTTCAGCGGCAGGGCGAGGGGTATTCTCCCCGTTTTGCTGTGTTTCATCTAAAGGTTGATTATCGCTAGGTTTGAGGGTTCCATTCATGATATGACCGGTTATCCTGGTTTGGAAGTTAATATGGAATTGATCAATGCTTTTTGTACCCTTGGATCCGATGCTATCACCTTATCCAGGGTCATACTGTCTAATGCCACTACTTTTTAATTGTGCTATGGGCTATTACCACCATTTGCATTTTGGAACTATCCCAGGCGAATATCTCCATAGACAGGGATATTCGCACCGGTATAGGTTATGCTAGGACAAAGCCTAGTAGTATGTACACGTCGTCTACTACATCGGGATCAAGGGCACTGGTAGGGTTACCGTCTTGATCCTTTCTCCGCAAGGTTTCCGGGAGAGTAGCCACAGATGCCGGGTCCAGCTCTATCACCCACCGTCCTTGTGGTGTGCCATTTACCGAGAAGGTCGCGTAGGGTAGCTTCCCATAATCATCGTTACCGGTAGTCAACAACGGTGTATAAGCCACACTGGTATCTCCTTCGCGGTATAATCTAAGCTGTAAGCCGCTAATATCCTGGTCTTGGTATGCAGGTTTTAGCCGGAACATGATTACCGCTTCTTGGGCTCCAAGCGTTTTTTGATACAAATACCTCGGCAAGTGCCTGTCCATGATATCCAAATTGGCCTGGTAAGCATCTCCTGCCAGCAGGCTATGCAATTGATTAGGGAACTCTCTTTCGAAGCTAAAAAGTCGCTGTAGGCCAGTGTCAGAATTAGCAAGCTCATCCAAGATCAGGTTAAGCCCTTGCTGTAAATTCTGCGAAGCAGCTGTTTTTAACGGTTCACCGCCATCGCGAGCGGTATAGTTTAAATGTAGGATAACATCCGAAATGGTATCGTAATCGAATTGGCGGTAGTCTTCCGGCAAGGAGATGCGCCAACGGCTAACGGCTCCCATGCGTTCGAAGGGCAAGTAGCGTTCATCCCGGAAATTGAATTCAAATAATCCTGTATCTCGCTGGGCACTGCTGGTAGCAATGCTTTGTGTGCCGCTGAGATAGTGAATGAAACGATCATCTTCTATCCCTGTGTAGGCATACCCTTCACTGGTTCGCTGGCTCTTCCGTACCCGGCTGCTGAGTAAGGTCAGTTGGCAACTCACATTGGTGTAAGAAGCCGTAACGCATGGAATGGATATACTTACCCCTTTCAGACGACGCATATAGTGCCCGGGATGATCCATATCAAAGAGCACTTCAGGTAAGGTGACCTCACATGATCCTGTTTCCCTTAGGTTTACCAGGGCCTGGGCATTGACCATACTGATCGCCACATGCTTGGTAAGTTCATATTCGCGGCGGTTTTGCTCTAAGTAGGCCATTTCCAGGCGCCGGAGATCTTTTTGTAGCTGCTCTCCTGCCAGCAGGCCTTTTTTCAGGCTATCCCAGTAGCCAAATCGAATGTAATTGGTATTTTCTACAGCTAGTTCAAACTGCAGGTTGCGTTCGGCTTTTTTGGCCATATCATAGGCCATCTGGAAGGTTTGGAAATAGATACTTCCAAGTTGTGTGACCATCCAGCTATACAATTGCTGGTTGGTAAATTTATCTTCCATAAAATCAGCCTCTTCCTGCGCTTGCTCGGTTTGTAGTTCATGATTCTCCAACTCCCTTTCGGCCATCGCCACCCGTATCTCTGCGGCGAGTATTTGTTTATCGATCTGTTCTATTTCCGTTCCAGCTAAATCGGCCTGGAGTTCCCAATCGTCGCGACGGCGGTCGTATCCACCTAGGATACCTGCTTTAGTTGCGTTGCTTTCTTCTACATAGGCTAATAGATCTATAGCACCCGCTATTGTGTCTACGGACTTGCCAACCTTACTTCCGCCTATCGTAATTGTAACAAAGGGACTTCCAAAGGCACCGGCAATACCAATCTCTGAATCAGGAATATTTAACAGCGCCCCGGCAAGCAGTTTTCCACCTTGACTGAGTATCTTTAACGAGGAAGCCACCTGCATTTTCGTTAATTGCTGTTGTTCCTTGCTATTCATGAACTCACGGCTTACGTAGTACGTTTGTCGTATTTCTGCTAACTCCCTGGCGCTTCTTAAACTTTCTACGGTTTCACGAGCCTCCTCAATGGCCCTTTCCCGAACATTTTTTACCGCTTTTAGCAATTGTACTTGGTGCCCGGCTCTTAAGAGGGAGAGCTCTTCCGCATCTTTCTTCTCTAAAGCGGATAACAGGGCGTTGCCCAAAGACTTCACTTCGTTACAGAAATCATACGCGCGCTGCAACATATAATCAAAGCGGTATAGCGGTAAAGGCGCATTTAAATCCTGTAGCGCCGTACCCAGGTCTACCCCGGCAGCGGCGGCACGTACTAGCAATGCAGGATCAATAGGTGGAGCGAACAGGCTTAACTGTCGTGTGACACCTTCTATGTTCTGACAATTACGGATTTTAAAGAGCCGGTCCGCCACTGTATCCCAATAATACAGCATCTTGTCATTGTAGGGGACGCAAAAGAAGAGCATTGAATTGAGCATATTGACTTGCTCATCTTCTTCCTCTTCCGTATTGGTATCTTCTAACTTGAGCTCCGTTTCAAAGTCGACCAAGGCATTGGAAAAGCCATCGATGCTTCCTTCCAGTTCATTGTAAGACCGTATGGTAACATCACCTTTTTCCACCTCCACGGGCCTTCTGCCAAGTATCTGCGCAGCAAGCAGGTAGATTTGAGAAGCTTCGTTGATAGATTCAATGGTATCTCTCCGGAATAGGTTATCTCCCCAGGCGATGAGGTTGTCCAAATACTTCATCACGGTGGTCTTCATGTAGGCCACCACTCTCATCCGCGCAATCACGTGGGGTTTGAACGGATTCTTTTCCCATTGTTCTACCTGCTTCTCTACCGTAGGATCTCCTTCGTTCAAAAGCTTCAGCAAGTCAGCAGACTGGCTGCTACCGGCAAAGTCATAGAACGGTTTAATACGCCAATACCGCTGGGGAGCGGGTCCATCGGTTTGAGTAGGATCAAAAAGGTAATGGAACCAAGCCTGTGCCTCTTCAAATCGCTGGTTTTTGCTAAGTTCAGTAGCGAGCATTAACGGGGCATGGTAAAATAACTCCCAGTTGTAAATACTGTAAGGGCCGTCATAATCAAAATCTATGTTCTCCCTGGGATAATTGGTATCTACAACTTTTCGATCTGGCCAGTAGGTTGTACGGAAATCATCTTTATTCCGCTGCTGGATCCGCAGGTCGGCCGCATCTCCATCGGGAGCGGGATCGAGTAATCCGGCGGCACCAAATCTATTGACCTGCTTTAAAAAACTCAGCGTGTAGGGATGATAGAAGGAATAAAACCGGAATTTCTGACCTTTCAGGGTGATACGCTTCGGCGGGACGGCTATGGTCACCTTCCTTGGCACAGTTATATACGTCTTTTCCTGGCGGTATCGCACAACGTACCTGATCCTGGGAGGTGTGATGCGCCTGACATTATCAAATAAGTAATCATCGTACCGGGGCAAAGCACGTAATGAACGACTACCTATCCCTGCAATAGAAGATGGACTAAACGAGGAAAAAGCGGCAAATTGAATAGGGGATCTCCTTATGGTGCTGCTTCCATTTCTTCCTTGGTAAAAATTATCGATCCCACGAGGCCGGATGGGAGAAAATGGGACGTATGTCCTCCTGGGCGGAGGCAACTGGCGAGTAGGCCGGTAGCCAAAGACGGGGACCGGCCTAATCTTTGCCCGGCGTTCGTACACCTTTTTAGAAATAGAAGGCTGCGGTTCCAACACAAAATCTTCGACATCTTCGGTAGGAGTCACAAAAAACGTCCTAGAGCCATCCGAATAAAAGAAGGGGGATTCGACTAAACGAGAATCATATTGGTGACTTATGGTTACTTGGAAGATCCCGGGGGTTCGTGCGAGTATGGTCTGTGCGTACTTCTCTAAGTTCGAAGAATTGCCGGTACGAGGTAGCTCGAGACGGTTGGTACTACCCGCTTCGCGGAATTTGGTAAAGGAGATCTCTCCATTTTGCGGAATAGGCAGCTCCAAACCGATCCTTTCCGGGTTACTGACACCATCGTATTCCAGCGTGTTAGTACTATCGTTGAGTATCCAGCCTTGCAAATCGAAAAAATCGATGGAGGACGCCGGGGCGCTACGAAGCCGGGATGAGCCCGTGCCAAACCGTGTGCTGAAGGTGCTGCGCGAGTTGACCTGCCGGGCATATACTACATCTATCCGTAAGGTACCCCCGGTGTTATCCGACATTAAAAAGTGCTTTTCGATGTCAGGATAGGCACTTTCCATCGATTCTTTGGTAGTTTGAGGACTCAGCCACTGCCCATTACGAAACTCACTCCATCCTAAGCGTATATCATAGCGAAGGGATGGGTTCCGGCTAACGTTTTGATCGTCAGAAGTTGTGACCTTAAGGTCGGCATTGCTTGGTTCATCGGCAGAAAGGTCCATACTTGCCCAGAAAAAGTAGAGCCGGCGATTATGACGTACCAATACAAAATGGTCACTTTCTATCTCCAGATCTACCCTTTCCCAAGAAGTCCACTCCCCGGCTTGTATCCATTTGCGATAGTAATAGGTATGAGGTGAAGCATACGTACGGGCCATCACATGGAATTCCCCGTTTTCTTCGTCCTCAAAGGTAGATACCACCTCCAGTTGGGATACCTCGTGTAGTTTGTCCAGGTATTCGAGGTAAGCGCCTTCGATGGCATCGGGTGTGATCTCCGACTGTTGAAGGAAATTTTCCATCTCCGTGAAAAAGACAGATTTGTCATCGCGCAATTCCGGTTCTATCCAGTTTTCGGGGAACAAAAACACCTTACGGTTGGCTTCCCATACGCGGTAATTTTTACGCCATTTCCATTGCCTGGAAGCTTCTGCATCAAAAGAGAGCCCTGGTTCTAGGTTCATCTGGATACGCTGTACCCATAGCTGAACACTGCTGATCGCCAGCTTGATCCTGGAGGTCATCATACAAGGCGACATTTCCGTGTCGATCAAATAATAGGCAAAAAGGTCATTGGTATCTTTAAAGCGATCATCAGCGGCGAGGATAAAGTCTCGTAAGGCGTCCCGTTGCTTTATTCTTAACGGATCCCGTACACCAGCGGCTACTTCGAGCCATCGTTCATTCGTATCGTAACGTGCTTTGGCTAGGTTCCTGGTCACATTGGCTAGGTTTTGATCCAGGTCCGTACCGGTTAGGGCCCAGGCTTGTGCTGACGAAGCGCCGATTTTGTTGAGCAAGCTAAAGGCTTTTTCCAACTGTGCCATCCAAGCGGTGTTATTAAAACCGGAGGGAATAGCATAATTGTAGCCATTTTCACCCAGTAGAAAGCTCACTTCTCCTGCTTTCCAGCCTGTCGCTTTAGAAACCTCTTCTGCAATTTCATCTAAGGTTACCCCGGTAGTTTGAGAAAGAGCCAATACGTTCACCAGTTGGAATCCTGCTTTAATAAGAGCCTGCTGGAGCCGGGCGACTTCTAAAATGGACAGCCACTCTTCTGCCTGGCCTTGGGTGAGCTGTTGGGCAACTACCACAGGAAGATTTGCAATATCAGTCCACCCGGCAGCATTTTTATTTGCCAATAGGTAAGCCACCTCCTCTTCACTTAGCCGCAACCTGTTTACGATCAAACTCGCTTTCAGCAAGCGTTCATAGGTTTTGAAAGCGGCTTCTTGGTTTGAAATTGTCATTTCTCCAGGCCCTAAAACAAAACCGTCCTCCAGGAAGACCATGGAAGCTTTTCGATTACTATTCAGAGGATCAGTAGTATACTCTTCCAGTAGGGCGATGGTCATACCTTCTGTGATAGTAAAGGCCGTGGCCATACGCTGATACAGGGTAGTCCGGGACAGGTATGCCAACAAGGGAGCGGTTACAATCCTTGCCCGCGCCTCCGGATCAGTAAGTGCACCAGCACCAATAAGTTGTCCCTTTAAGGCTTCTGCATCTGCAAAAATTGCAAAATAAGTATCAACAAAACTTTGTTGGTCAACCTCTGCCAAGCCGGATTCCCCTTCTACAATGGCTTGTGCTTCAAAAGCGATAGCCTCCCCATACAGCTTTGTGATACCGAGCCTGAACTGGAGCAGCATGTCGCTAGCGTTGGTATCTACGGGTAAGCTATATTTTCTTAACTCGTTTTGTAACGTACTCAACTCTTCCGAAATAGCCACTTCTGTAGCCCTGGGAACATTCTCCGGGTTTTGGTGCAAAAGAAGGTAGGCTTGCTCTTCCCAGGTCAACCTTGTATCCTTTAAGGCCTGCACCTGGTGAATAAAAGTAAGAACATCGGAGGGGACACTATCGACCGAGGGGGTGGCCAGCCCAGTGCCTCCCAATAGCGACGTAGCAACCAGGTATTCTTGCACGGTGATCCTATTCGCCCGGCAGAACCTGGCAACCCTGTAAAGGTGGGAAAGATGAGCAAGACTCAATGAGTCATTGGGAAGGACGTTTGCTACCAACAAGGCTAATTCGTCGTTCCTAAGCGCCGTAGCAGCGGCGGCCACCGCGGCGATAGGTTCTTCTGAGAAGTTGCGCGTTGTGCCTTGTACCTCGGTCCCGTTGGCGTCAAGTGCATAAGCGGTTAAGGTACTTGTATCACCGTTGTGGAGGGCGGGGTTAAGGAAGAGTGTGGCATAAAAGCTTTCGCCATTACCATAGGCATACGTATCAATGTTACCATGCCAGGCTAATAATTCAGCGGTTTTGAGCCTAAAGGTTTTTTGCAGCCGAATGAGGTCTGACAAGTGTACCAATATACGGGCACGATCTTGCTCTCCAAATAAGGCCACCATCATATCCAGTTCTGCGGCAGTCCAGCCACTTTTCAAGGCAATCCTGGCATACCGGTTCAACGCGCCATACTCACCATCGTCCAAGGTCAATGTCGCCTCCTGCAAGGCACAGTTATCGCTATTAAAGCTGATGGTTTTCCCGCTGGGATTGGCCAGCCGGGTCTCCAGCCACTTGATCAATTGAGGATACGTCAGTTGCAATCGTTCCAGCAGGTTTTCAACGGGATGCAACTGTGTAAACTCGCCTGCATTGGCCAGGCCATATAACTGGAAAGCATTTGAAGGAGGAGTTTCAAATACTTGGAAATCCAAGTTGCTCATTCCCAAATGGACCAAAGCAGTATCCTTAGCGCGATCAGCCGCTCCTGGCAGGTTAAACACTTCCACAAGCTGGAACCGTTCGATGCCAAGATGTTTGAGATAGGTCACTCCTTCCGCATTCCACAGGTTAAAAGGAAGGGAAATGGGGTATACCACGCCGGCAGTGGCTTCATAGGCGGCCACATTAAGGTGCTCAGGCTGGGCTTTCAAGGTAGCTGTATCCCAAGTGGTTTGCCGGGCAATCCCGGTAGGACTTACCAGTTCTTCCAGCCACTCATTGACTAAGTCAATGTAAGGCAGCTCTGTATTGGTATTCTCACATCCAAGTAAGATGCCGGTCAGGTCCGGGCGACGTATTTTGAGTTTATCCAACGCTGTACTCCCATCCGTATGATCCCCTTCTTTGAGGTATTCGAATAAGTCCACCAAGAACGCTGCCGGGCTGAGTACGGAACGGCAGTGCTTACAGGAACAAAAGTCCTGAGAATCAAAGAGGGTGGCCAGGTTCGGGATCTGCAATAGCTCATCCTTTTCCGTACCGGTCTCTTGGGTGATGTCGGCATTAAAAACCGCTGTAGGTAATCTATTGAACTGCGAGGCATAGCGGCTGTATAGGATAATAGATTTGGCCGATACATCTGCGGCTCTCCTGTAGGTGAGCCTGGCCACATGTTCTCCTCCTAAAGACCCTGAAAACTGCTTAATGAAGCGCCTTCTCCCCAGCCGCTTGACATCCCAGGCACTGCGGATGTTGTTATTGTACAGCACCCTGAAGCTATCATAGCGAGCATTGGGCGGGGATAGGCGAAAAGTACGCTGGTAACCTTCCAGTTTCCTGCGAAAGGCTACAGGATCGGCAATACCGTCTAAGGCGGTTGGCTTTCTTTTCAAAAAATCCCGTACCGTGCCCCTCCGGAACTCGAATTCTTTGTTGTTCGAGAAAAAAGTATCGATCTCCGCGTCATTGATGTCGCTACCGGTTCGTATTTTGCGGGCAAGTACCCGGGTAGGAAAGGCATCCTCCACTACCCTTTTCACCAAAGTGGCATAGTTGAAGCGGCGTTCTTCGGGGGTTTCTCCTTCGATATCTTCGGGTATTTCTGCCTGGTTATTAGTAGTCAGATCATCCCAATCGCTATCTGAAAGTTCTGCCAGGTCACTGGCACTATTCACATCGGGACGCGATTGCAGAGCACTGGTAAGCGCCATGTTATTTAAGCTTACCGTGCTGAGGTTTAAGTTGAGTTGAATTTTTTCAATATCAGCATCTCCCAGGAGGTTATTGTCCCGGACATATTGCCAAAATTCATTGGGAGGCAAGTTGCCTTGGGTAGCGGCGGCCTCTATAAAAGCTCGCGTTGCCGTAGCATTGAGGCCCGCTGCATTGGCTACTTTCGCCAGAGAGCCTTCTCCAGCAGGTAGCTGTGTTTCGGTAAGGGCTTGCTCCACCACCTGGGCTTGCAGGTCGTCCAAGAGCAGTTCAATGTCGCCAAGGCTGCTTGCATTGATCACATTGTCTGCAGCAGCGGCTTCCAGCTCAATTTTCAATGTCTCGCGCTCCTGTGACAACAAGCCCTGGAGGTTGTCAGGCTGCTCACGCCGCATAAGGCCGTAGAACACTTGGGCATCAATATTGGTGAGGCTGGAAAAGTAACGGGCTTTGAGGTAAAAATCCACCCACTCTGGGGTGATGTCATTTTTACCAGCCATAAGGGTCACTTCTTTTTCGGGGATATCGGCCAGGTCTAAAGCGGCTGTTTGGGAAGCTAGTGTATTATCGAGTTCTTGGAATTCACTAAGGCCCCGGTATTCGCCTTCTCCCACCACCAAGTTGATCGTTTCCTGGTTAAGCGCATTGGAGATCACAGGGGATTCCGCCAATGGCTCCGTGGGATCAGTAGCATCAAGGTCTACCACGGTAACTAAAAGGTCTGGAACCTCTTTATTGGGATCAGCCAGGTCATCGCTCGTGTAAGTAATGGAGTAGCTTCCATCCAGCCCTGGGGCCACTTGTCCCAGTAGTTTTTCTTGGCCTAGGCTACGGTCGAAGGCGTTGACTTGTAAATTACCTGTAGCAGGACTGCCGTCTACCTGTACTATGGCACCGGAGACGGTGTAATCTGTGGGAGGAGGTTCGTTGGGGTCTTCTGTTTTGTCTTGGATGTTGGTTATTGAAACACTTATGGCGGGATTATATTCTGGTGAACTGATATCGCGGCTATTGGAAATTAGTACATCTCCTGAGAAAACTTTATAAAATAATGCCGGTGATGAATCAATGAAGACCCTATTAAAGGTAACTTCCGTTACTTCTATGGTTGTCTCTCCATTTATATCTGTTGTACCTTGACCAAGGAAGATATCATCAGGATCATCTCTATCCCACATTTCTATCCTATAATTTGGTAAAGGGGAGTCATCAGTATTGTTAGTACCCTTTAGGGTGATTAGTTTGTTGGCCATTTATAGAGCGGTTAAATAATTATTAGATACACATTTAGAAGGAAAAGAATAATCTGTGATTGGCAAGGTGTAGAAGGCTTAATCCATAATGGTTATTGTACCATTGACTTTCTTGTCTATGCTTCCAATATTAATTTCATAGAAATAAACCCCCGGTGACAGGTCAGCACCATTGAAATCATTCGGGTAGTCCGGTCGGTAATATACCTCATTCCCCCATCGATTAACTACACGAAGACTTGCCGGATAAAGAAAAGGCTCAATGAACAATTGATCATTATTTCCATCATTGTTTGGAGTGATTGCGTTGGTAACAAATAGCTCTTGTACCTCCACGTTACGATCATAGATCACTTCGCAGCCTTCATCATCCACAGCAGTTAACTGGACACTGTATGAGCCCGGAGTGGTAAAAACATGTAAGGGGTCAATTTCAGTTGTGTAAGTGCCATCGTCAAAGTCCCATTGAAAACCACTACCTGCTAGTGAAGTATTAACAAACTGAACGGGACCATCTACCAAGAGTGCCTGATCTCCAGGGACAGCCTGGTCTTCGATGAAAATATCAAAATCAATATCTGTTCCTGCCATGAGATCGGAACTACCAAGTTCAGTGACAAATGTTTCTTCTAACGAGTAGTTGGCCGTTTCAATAACAACACTATAATTGCCGGGTTCAGTGATAGTAACGGATCGAGCAGTATCTCCTGTACTCCATGAGTAAGTCGCAGTAGCATCTGCTACACTTGCCTCTAATATCACTGGGTCACAGAATTGAATAGGCTCATTGACGGTGACTTGTACCGAAGCAGGATTCCTATTTATAGTCAAACCAGGAACTATAACACTGGTTATTTCGGCAGAATAATTCCCGGCTTCTTGTATGGAAATATCGTTAAAGGTCAAATCTGCGTTCGCTCCACCGTCAACTGCCTCCCCCTCTTTAAACCATTGATAACGGTTAGCACTTCCTCCTATTTCACCTTTGATCACCAATCGAGAGCCCGCCCTAACCGAGATGAAAGCGGTATCATAAACTGGTTTTTGGGGAGCATAAATGAAAGTTGTCCCTTGATCTATCAGTACAAGGTTGGGTTCTAAATCCTCAAAAGTTAAGTTGTTGTTTTGAACGGCAAGTACATCCAAAGCTTCCATTGAAGTCATATCTGGCAACCCTGTGAAAAAATTATTTTGAATGGTGATAATTTCTAATGAATCTAATGTTGTGATTTCCAAAGGAACTTCTCCTTCAAACCGATTATCATTTATGATCAGCTGCTGTAATCTCACTGCTGAACCTATTTCAGGAGCTATTGGGCCGCTTAATCTCTCATTGAATACAATTCCGTGCAGGAACACATTAGGGTGTCCCCAAAGCCCGGGTGGTATAGGTCCTTCCAAGTTTTGATTTCTATCTAGTGCAACGATTCGTAACCCATCAGCATTAGATAAAGAAGCAGGTATACTACCTGAGATCAAGGTATTAGAAAGAGCGAAACTGGTTAATCGAGTCAAATTTCCAATGCTATTAGATATCTCACCTGAAACACTATCACATCCAATTACAAATTGACCCAAATTGGTCAGCGTGTAGATGCTTTCTGGAATAGTACCGGTTATTCGTCGCTCTGCTATATCTAATACTTCTAATTGTGATAAATTTCCTAGGGCAGTAGGCAGGGTGCCGGATAAATTATTGTTAGTGATCCTTAGTCTGGTAAGTTCATTCAAATCACCTAGCCCCGGAGGTATAGAGCCCTCCAAGCCATTGTCCGCCAAGGTAAGAAAGCGGAGCGCAGTCAATCCAGGTATAGTCACAGGAATATTACCTGATAGGGCGGGGTTGTTTCTCACGTCCAAGACCTTTAGAGAATCAAGTTGACCTAATTCATTAGGCAAGGTCCCGTCCAAGTTGTTGTTTGAGAATCGCAACGTATCTACTCTATTATTCGATAATCCCACACCATTCCAAGACTCAATGGGACCCGTTAACCATTCACTGTTATTATTCCATTCATTTCCATTCGTAGATGAATAAATTTGAACTAAAATAAGGCTGTCCTGCTCAAGAACTTGTGCTAAGACTATTTGAAAAGGGCAAAAAAAGAAAGAGCTCACAAAGCCAAAAAGAAAGAGTTTATCAAACATATAAACAGGCATATTTAAAGGATCCTACGACCTAGCAGCCGCAGGATCTCTCATTTAAAGATTTATTTTTTTATGATCACTTTATGAAAATGATTACCGTCATTTGCCTCAATAATCAAGTAGTACATTCCTGGGGGTACATCCACCGTATCTATACTTTGGTTGGTTCCATAAACGTTTTTCTGTAAAGCGGTTTTTCCCTCCATATTCACCAGATATACACGATTGATTTCTTGTCCATCATTTCTTCTCACCTGAATAAATGTATTCGCTGGATTTGGTGATACAACATATCGTTGATTATCATTGATAAAGCCTGAATCGGAAAGACCTGACAAGCGAGCTTGAGCTGTAGGTGAACAGAGTGGGAGTTGGTCAATCTCATTAGGTAAAATAAACTCAGATTTACAGCCATTCGTACCGGTAATTACCACCCTTATTTCATCTGAAGCTCTAGGGAATTCTACAAAACTTTGAGCATTTAAAGGATTCCCCATACCGTCCAAGACCCTACTTTCAATGCCGCCGATAGTGCTATACCATTCATATTCATTGTTTTCCTCCAAAAAGGATATCGCGATCAAGGTGGAAATAAATAATGGTTCACCCTCTGTGCATGAATTCGGCTCCTCTCCATAAGTTAATGTTAACCCATCAGAGGTAACGCTACAACCTCCTGCATTGGTGGCTGTTACCGTTATCGCCTGGGTGATGTCTGCACCAGCACCTACTTCAAGTTGTACTACGTTGCGGCCATTGCCTCCTATAATACTTATACCCGGTAGTTGGTCCGCGTTCCAGTCATAAGTGATAACCGCTAGATCATCGGGAACCTCTAAAGTCACCGTACTCGACGCCGTTGGAGTAATACACTCCGTTTGAGTAATTACTGGTAACTGTGGCTTAGCTGGATTGATATTAGCGGTAAAACTAAGCACTTCGCTATCTGCGCAACCAGAAGCCTTAGCAATTACCGAGATAGTCACTGGCTGATGTCCAGCCGTAACCCTAGTCAGTTGTGCATTTTGAGAGGTTCTAAACGCCCACCCGTTGTCCATAGGCCCAGTAATGCTCCATTCATACTCATCCGCAAAATCAACCGAATTCACATCCAAAATATACTCCTGCATCTCGGTAAAACAGGACGATCCACCATTCATTACTGTTTCAGTATTTGAACCTGGAGTAACAAGAGTAATAGAAGCTTGTGTAGGAGCCGCAGGTCCAATCGGTAATTCAAGCTCACTGATCACCGGACCATTATTGCCACAGTTCCCTACGATCTCTGCCGTAACAAAGAAGCGATCACCCCCGGATACCCCGGTAAAATCAGGGATGTAGCGGATAGTAGCCCCATTGACGTTTGCCGGGTCTACAGGCGTCCAATTGGCAGGAGTAAGGTTTCCAACAGCATCTCTCACTTGCACATCCCAGTTGTAGGTATTATCTCCTCCTGCTACGGTAAGGTCTATGTTGTCCGTGCTACCAAAACTCAAACATGAAGGGGCTATTATTGGCGGGGCCACCGATGGGAACCGGTTAATGTTGATCGTGGCTAACTCGTCCCCGCAGCCGTCATTCGTCGCTCTTACGGTAATGGTACCGGGGCTATTGTTGGCCAGCGTTACCGTGACCTCCGTGTTGGAAGGATCCGTACTTACAAGTTGCCATGCGGCCGGGATGATCCAGTCATATTGGAAATCATTATTAGGGTTGTTCAATATGCGGAAGGTTTCTTGCGTGGTGTTCTCTTCCGGTAAACAAAAAGTGGTTTCTGCAGAGAAGCCATTGGAAGCCACACCTATTTGTGGCACTGGGGGCGGAGCTTTTAATACTTGCGTATAAGTAAGTCCTGGGTTACATTCAGGCCCAAGGTTTAAAGATACGGTAATATCTTGCGAATTATCCAATACACTGTAGGCAATGGCGCTGCCATCCGCACTTCTGAACTCTTCTTTTAATGCACCTGCAGGAGATTCATCCCAAGCATATTGATTAGCGTCCCAACGTCCTAATACCGGGGGTACCGATAAAACGATCAAGTTATCTTGTCCTAATACGTCATCACTCGTACAGTCTGCGCCTGCTATACTGACAGAAGCACGTTCGGCAGCCGACAAGACTTTACGTATCCTGAAGGTTCTGCTCGGAGAAGCACAAAATTCCCCGGAGCAATCATTTGTTACGGTAACCCTGACAAAGGAGGTACCCGCATTTAAAGAATTGATGGTAATGGTTTGACTATTACGCGTAGTCGGATCAATGGTAGTGTGTTCCCTGCCTCGTATTACGGCCCAAGAGTACTCGACGCCATTTATAGCCCTCGGGTCCACGTCAATGGTCAATTGTGTGGAGCCATCGGAAGACATACAATTACCACCGCCACCTACTTGAGTGATATTCCCTATTAAAGTACTAAGGTTCGTCACATTCACCTCTACCGAATCTATGATACTGCTGTTCGCAGGATCTGCAACAAATATTTTACCTGAACCGAAGGAAGTTCTTACTTCGAATGAAGCAGCATTTGTCACTAGGATAGGCACTTCGTCGCCTGTGGATGGATCGAGGATCAAGGCTCCACCAAGTGCAGAGGCTACATAATTACCGGTATAACTTACGTCAACCGTCGCGCTATTTTTACAATCTAAGGTAACTTGTTTGCTTCCTGATATAGAAGCACTGATCTGTGCATTAACTGTGGTTACTACCAATGCGGAGAGCAAGAGGAAAAGGGGTAATGTTTTTTTCATGATGATTGGCTTTGTGGTTGATAATCAGAGAGTTATATAAATATATATACATAATGTATTAAAAATAAGATATTTACCTGTGAAATTATTTAATACCAAGAAAAAAAATTATTTTTCAATGTAAGGTAGATACATAAGAAATCGGGGCTTTTTGTCGAAAATTAAAAGGAGAGAAATACTAATAAATACATTCAAAAGTCCTAGTAACCGATTTTACGGTTAAGGGAATGCACATCGGTGTACCATTAGTTCTGTAAGGTTTTTCCTTAAATTGTCAATTTTTGGAAGGCCTGAAAATTAAGACAAATTTTTTATCGATAAATATATTATCTTCGAGTTGAAACCAATATGCGCCCTCATGAAATTGAACCCTTTACTTATAGTTTTATCCATTTCCTGTTTAACCCTCTCCCAATCTTATTCTCAACAACATCCAATCATTAGTTCTTACATGCAGCAGCCGCTAATGATCAGCCCGGCAGCTTCTACCGGGTATGGCACAGGTACGTACATACAGGCCATGCATCGTACACAGTGGGCCGGATATGATGCTTTTAACGAGTCAAATAATCGCCCTGCCAGTCATGTTCAAATGATCACGGGTGCCTTGCAGTTAAAAGATAGCGCGGGGGGATTTGGGCTGTTGGCCTATAATGATAATACGGCAGAATTCCAGACGATCGACATTAAGGTGAACTATGCTTACCATATCTATTTCAGTAAGAAAGGATCTTTAGGGATCGGGATAGGGGCAGGAGTACGCTCTAAGCAGATCGATTTCGACGAGTTCATTGTAAAACATCCCAACGATGAGCTCCTCTCGGAGGGTAGTGCCTCGCAAGCCCGGCCCAACTTATCGGCAGGACTTTGGATCAATCATGAGCGGTACTATTTCGGGGGCAGTTATACCAATGTGCTAGATCAAGAATTCGAGGAGATCAGTGTGCCGGATGAGCCGGTAACGATGGTAACCGGGGGTTATCATTTCATCCTAGCCCCGGAATGGAAACTCTCACCCGGTTTTTTATGGATGAACGAAGCTTCTGAAAACCTGCTGGCCTTCCACACCATGGGTAACTATCGTGAATTGGTAGAAGTGGGCTTTGCTTATCGCCATGAAGAGGCCGTTTCACTGATCACCGGGGCATGGTTGCTAGAAGATCGATCTTTGCGGCTCGGGCTGGCAGCGGACTTGATCACTGAAAACCAAGACGTGAAAAGCAGCGCCTCTTTTGAAGTTATGCTAGGCTACCAGTTTAGATAACGGTATAAAGGAAGGTCAAAAATGATTAGTGCGCCGAAATCCCTGTGGGCTAATCCCGGTTTGCTTACGAAAGAAGCGACAGAAATAAGAACTATCATTAAACTGTAGCTCGTAAGCGATCTCGTTTACAGTGAGTTCGGTTTGTACTAATTGTGCCTTCGCTTCTAATATCACGCGATCCTGTATGATCTCACTGGCAGACTGCCCAGTCGTTTCTTTTACCATATCGTTCAAATAGTTTGGCGCCATGGAGAGCATACCCGCATACGACGATACCTTTCTCACCGTCATAAAATTCTTCTCCACTAATTGTTTGAATTTGGAAGTGACCAATCTTTTCCTGGAGGGCTCACTGCTCTTGCTACCGGGCTTAAGTTTGTAAAATCGTTCAATTTCTATGAGTAGAATATTTAAGTAGAGCTTAGTGAGCAGATCATCATTTAGAGTACTCCTGTTCTCATATTCAATTTTGATCCCCTGGGCCAATTCCACCACTTTTTTATGTTGGGTCTTGGTCAATTGTAGTATAGGATACTTATCCAGTTGAAAGTAAGGGTAAAAACAAAGCTGTACCTGATTCTTTAGACAGAGCAGGAAATAATCAATATCAAAAGAAATACAGTACCCGTCAATTGCCGCATCGAATTCCAATAACTGCGAAACTTGGCCGGGGGCTATGAAATAGAGTGAGCTTGCCTTTACAAGATATTTTTGATCACCGATCTTAATACACAATGAACCGGCGCTCACTAGCACTATTTTATACAAATTCCTGTCATTGACCACCTCCTTATCTATATTGGCTTCATCGAGATGATCAGAAAGGGGTGTAATGTTTAAAAAATTAGCCTTTTCCATAGTACCCGGTCACATATGTTTTGATTTTTCCCGGTCAAGCTTCAACTCATAGAAATCCTGATTCCGGGGTACGTCAACTGAAAAAGATGTTAATTCCATAATACTGAGCTTTGCTTTTTGGATGTGGAAACCGGGAGCACAGCCACCAACTGATGCAGATCCCGATCCCGTATCACTTATAAAGTGAAAGTGCAAACCGGGATAATTAATTCCCTCCAGGTACGGGGGAAGCTGGAAACCTACCAAAGTCCCTTGGGTCTCTTCCCGGTTATGATATACCATATTATCAATGATGTCATTGATTCCCGGGAAAGGTTTTTCGTAAACCGGGTGTTGACTCCTCGTCTTCAACGAATCAAAACTACCCGTGATGCGGATCGCATACATACGTTTTTGGATGTCAAGGTTTTTGTCGATCCATTCTTCGAGTTTTTCGCGAGTAAGGTTTATCATATCAACTTCCTGGCCCGGTCGGAAGAAGGTCACCATGGCAGATGGCGTTTTCACAGCGGGGTTGTTCACTTCGCTCGCATTGCCATCGGCCGTAGCTCGATAGATCTTCCCACCTAAAACAATCATCTCGCCTTCCAGGTTGTTGAATGTCCCTAACCCAAAATCTCCTTTTTGCAGGAGCTGCTCCATAGTGAATTCTCCTTCGTACATCCCGGACATAAAAGCTGTCCTGAAATTGAAATGGTGTAAATTCCTGTCTAGCTTGGTTTCCATATTGGTCTTTTTGATTTCTTTAGAGCATGCTACCAACAACAAAGCAGGTATGAGCAGCCGTTTTGTCATGATCCGCTGATCAATTCATGATTCAACATCGACCCGGCGACACTTCCTTGTGCCACTGAAACAGAAACTGCCCGCATTCTCGTGGTACAGTCCCCGGAGGCATAAATCCCTGGCAAAGTAGTTTGTTGTGATTCGTTGACCTTGATGTGACCGGTCTCCGTCATTTCACATCCCATTGTAACCGGTATTTCACAGTGCTGCTCAAATGCGGGCCGGTGATAAAGCGCATCGAGGGATATGGTACTCCCATCGGTGAATTGTATTGCAGAAATAAAACCATTTGCCTGCTTGATATTTGCTATGGCTTTTTCTTCGATAGGTACCCCGAGATCCTTCAACTCATCTTTATTGAACTTGGCCTTGCCATTCGTAAAAACAGTGACTTGGTCCGTCCAATGCCTGATCAGTTTGGCAAATTCCATGGCCGATTCATCATTGACCAAAATGCCCGTGTTCTTACCCCGCACTTCATACCCGTGACAATAAGGACAGTGCAGGATTGTGATGCCCCAGCAGGCCGCAAAACCGTCGATCGCCGGCATGATGTCTTTCACGCCAGTTGCGAATAACAACTTCTTGGCGTTGTAGCTATTCCCTGTCGCTACCTGGATCGTAAAATTGTGATCCTCCCCGGTAACTTCTACTACCCTATCGCTAATGGCCTTAACTGTAGGGTAGGCAAGCACTTGTTGTTTCGCATCATGAGCTATATCTGCTGGTTTTCTGCCATCATGAGTGATAAAATTATGAGAATGGGGAGTTTGCCTATTGCAGGGCAGCCCGCTGTCTATGATCAATGTTTTTCGTAATGACCTTCCTAGGGCCATCGCCGCGGACAAGCCGGAGTAGCTGCCCCCGACCACCACTATTTCATAACTATTTTCTTGTGTTATCATCTTTTTGTATTTCTCAACTGTACCCGGCTGTCCCGGGGCATTGCCATAGATCCCTACTGCGGCCAAACCTAAACCTGCCTTTTTTAAAAAATCTTGCCGAGTCATGGTAGTCTTCATTTTTAACTTCTTTTTAAATATGTTGATCCCACATAGTGTGTTTATAAAACCTCTTGTGGTAAATCCATATGTCAAAATTAAAGACATGACTCTCCCAGGTCACGTACGGGATTACCGAATGTATGGTACAATTCACTTACTTGGCTTTGATAAAAAGCGAGGAATAGCTTATCCCTTTTCCCTTAAAAAGTGGATTTATTACATCACCCATCATTGTTTGAATGGCACATATCACGGCATTGATCAAATTTAATGGTCCCTTTCCGGCCTTCGCCCATTCAGCTTACCCTGGGGCTATGCGCGTACCAAGCTCTCGTAGACGCCCCATTTGCTGTATATGCTCGGGCATATCATCCAGGCTAAAAACGAAGGTCCATAAGTAGCTCATGAGCATGTACAGGTGCCCGGCAGTAGCGTCTCCTTTCGTACCTAAGTGGATAAACAGTGTCCCAAAGAGTACAGCCGCTATTAGCCCTACCCCCACATACGCTTTGGCTTCTAAGTCTGACAGCTGGACACGCCTGCCACCTAGCACTCGAAAATGCCGGAAGATCATCAAAGGCGTTCCTTTCGTCACCACCGTAGGCTCGTGCTCTTGCCGGTCATGAAGGCATTCGGCCAAATGTTCTGAGCGTTTCATAAAATATTTACCACCGATTATGGAGATCAGCAAGAAAAGAGCGGCTAAAATACCTATGACCGGCTCTAGCAAAAGCAGCATACCTACAGCACCTACTACAGAAACTAGGGCTGTAACAAAAGCAGGGACCTGGATCTCAAAAAAATCGACAAACTGTCGTGCCAGGCCAGTATGTACTACGGTAATGGTAGAGGGTAAACCAAGCTTGCGTTCGCTCATCACCACGCTTTCGGCAAGATCGGCGTAAATGCGGGTGTACACCCTAGTATCCACCGCTCGACGTATAGCGCCGATAAGCCAAAATGCAAAGATAATGGCCACCATCATAAAGGCTCGCGGCAGGTTACCGGACAACACTGCATCCAATGCTATACCTGCCGCCACGGGGTACAGTAAGTCGAGAACATTTTCCGCCAAGACCAACACCCCTGTCAATGAGAGGCGCTTAGGGTATGTCTTCATAATATCTTTCAGGACCTTACCGGCAGTTCGCGTGCCGATGGTTTGACCTGCAGGTCCCAAAGCAGGGGCAATTGAAGTTTCCATAATTTTTTTGCTTAGAAGTGCATTTAATTCAATTGACCAAAAAAGATCTTCAACAGGTAATCGATAACCACTAACTCCATACTTTACCTTTCGCGATTATCGAACAGGGCCAGCTGTGCATTAAAACTCTTTCCTTAGGAATACACCAAAATTGAAATTCCAACTTGTATTTACCCGGGAAGCTTCGGGGTCCTCGAAAGGAACTTGGGTGATATCTCCACCAACCCCAAATTGTAGTGACCGGTACTCTAAGCCTAAACGAAGGTTTTGTTCGCTAAAATTATGCCGCTCAAAAGTAAAATTAGTATTGTAAACAAGTTGGGAAAACAGTCGTAAGCGCTCATTCAATTGAGGCCGGTACTGTAGAAATAAAAAGACCTCTTTGTTGGGATTTTCTGCCAATTCCACGCTTGGAAATACATTGATCAGCCAGGTCTCATTTTGATAGAAGTAATTCAGTGCCACGACCGGGACAAATCCCGAATTCAAAATAAATCCCCCTGTGGCCACTCCTAACCCCTTCATAATTTCATAATTGACCGTAGAATAACTCATGAATTCATTCGCTGATGTACTTTCATAATCTACACGAAAACGGGTATAGTTAAAAAAACTGACCCGGGAGCTATCCTGCAAAGAGCCCGACAGCCATATTTCGTGGGATACATTTTTATCGTTTACAAATATTTCTGCGACATTTTGGGCCATGGCCGCCACCCCAGCCCCTATAAAAACGAAAAGTGCTATACTTTTTTTCATTACGTCAAAATTTAAATCAATGGTTTAGAGCCGGGGAGCTTCACAATGGGTATGTACTACTACCCACAAGAAGACTAACCCCCAGCATGATAAGGAACAGGTACAGTTGATTTTCTTGGAATACCTCCATGGAAATTTTCCAGGGCCTTCCGTAACTCGACACTAGTGAGGTGCTGATTTTGACAGTAGATTCAATACCAGCACCCCGGTTAAGATCAAAACTATGCCGGTTATACCCGCTGCGTCCAGCTTTTCTTGGTATACCCACCAGCCGAATAGAGCAGAGAAAACAATTCCTAAACTTGCCCAGGCTGCATACGCCACCCCAATGGGGATCTCTTTGAGCGCCGTGGACAGGAAAAATGCCGACAAGGCATAGCCAAATACTGCCATAACACTAGGCGCGAGTTCTGAAAAACCATCCGCCTTTTTCAGAGAGGCCGTAGCGAACAATTCGCCCGCTATGGCCATTAAAAGAAAAACATAGGCTTTCATCAGGCTTCGCACATTGTAATTTCCTTGACCCCACCAGTTCTTAGCATACTCTTGATCCTTTTTTCTGCTTTTTTAATGGATTCAGAAAATTGTTCTCCGCCATACTCTTCATTTTCCAGGATCACCTCTTCTACATCCTTGATGCCCATGATCCCAAAAACTAGCTTAACATAGGTGGATTGAAAGTTCATGTGCTCGTTATGCCCCCCTTTTTCGTAGCCGAAATCTCCACGACTGGAAACAAGGTACATTTTTTTGTTTTCCAGCAGTCCTTTATACACACCATCCGGCACACCACTCTCGAAAGTCCAAGTACGGCCTATGCGCATCACCTGGTCCATGTAGGCCTTAAAACTGCTCGGCACACTCCAGTTGTACATAGGTACTCCCATGATCAATACATCTGCCCAAAGGAGCTCATCCACCAGTTCATCACTTTTTGACAGGCACACTTTCATTTTTAGCGTACGTTCTGCGGGGGGAGTGAAGGCCGCAGCGATCCAGTCTTCCGAGATGTGAGGCAGGTTTGCACGGCCCACTTCACGGTATTTGAGAAGGTCTGCCGGGTTTTGAAGCTGCCATTGGTTTACAAAAAGTTCTACTAATCGCCGGGAGTGTGAACGATCGCCCCTCGGGCTCCCGTTCACGATCAAAATGTTTTTCATGGGGTTAGGATCTTGCCGTGATCAAGTATTTATCAATGGAAAATGCGCCACTTCCTTTGATCATTAATGCGGCCGACATGGCCAGCACCAGTAAATGGTACTCAAATCCCTCCTTGCCGGCGTCCAACTGGCCAAACCAATTCATTAAAAACCCATCGGACCAATGCACAAATACGATCATACCTGTGAACAGGCCAAACAACAAGAAGGCATTAACGCGAGTAGCAAAACCAGCGATAAGCATAAGGCAGCCGGCAGTTTCAATGAATACGGTAAGCCATCCCAGCACCGCAGGCATATTCAAAACCCCGGTAAAATAGCCCATGAAGGGTTGAAAACCATCTCCTAGCTTGTCCAGCCCGTGCACGATGATGATCAGTCCCAGGGCTATTCTCAAAATGAGGGAGGAATAATTATTATCAGTGTTCAAAAGTTGCTTTGTCATGATCCGTATTATTTTAGTGAGTAAAAGAATTTTTCGTTGATGATCTGCCCATCTTCCCAGGTTTGTACCGCTACTTGGTGAAGGAGCACTGGCCCCCATTCTTTATGGGTGAAGTCCATGAGCCATTCGACCATGGTATGATCTTCCCCATAGGCCACTTTCATTGGGATATTCCGGCGTAAGTCCGTGATATTGCTGTAAAATTTTTCCTCGCGCCGGCGATTAGCCTCTTTCCCGATGGTCGGTGGTTCGTCGTTTTCTTGCATTACCACGGCGG